>CAYVDY010000007.1:0-23229 GCA_964450255.1 uncultured Candidatus Solibacter sp.
GGTCGATCTGCGCGGCGCTAAAGACGGGGTTCGCGGCGTTCAGATGGACTTTGTGGCGCCCGTGGAATTAAGGGTTGAACCCCGATCCAAGTTCGGGAAGGGCGGAAACACGCCCATTTACATTGACTTCCCCGCTGGACGGGCTGAGAATGCCCGCCACAATCTGCAGGAGGGTACTCTTGCCGGAGCCATTCTCCCCGACGATGCAGAAGGTTTGTCCGGAGGGAACCTGGAAGCTGACATCACGAAGCGCCCAGAAGTCTTCGTGGAACTTCCGGCGGTTGAATGTCAGCAGCTCTTTCAGCCGGTCGCTCGGAGAGTCGTAGATCGGGTAACTCTTGGAGACGGCCTGGAATTCGATCAGGCTCACGTTGTTGGTTTGGCGCGACCGCAGTTGGCTCGCGGGATCCTATCTCGACTCTACTGGACCGCGAAAGTAACTGTCAAATCAGGGGGATAAACGGAAAACAGGGCGACCGCCAACTCCCTCGCTGCAATCCCGCCCATCTTGAGCAGGAGTTCGCTTCTGTGGCGCGTTGAACCTCTTTTGAGCGGTGCAATGATCCGCGCGTCTGGGCTTCACACTTTAGCCGGATGGACGCAGGAGGCGCACGCACAGGCAGCTTGGGCAACTGGTAGCCGCCCCGTCAGGTGGTCTATATCTATGGGTCAGCCTCCTCAGTCAGCCTGGCTGCAAGCGCCAGGGGGATACCACCCGAACCAGCCGTTGCCGGTTCGTGCGTGGCGGAAATCGGTAGCCCATCCCGATCTCTGGCTTCAATATGTACCCGGTTTCGGGCACTGTCAAGTGAATTCTTAAATTAGAGATAATCAGACCGGAAACTGTGAATTTGACAGGCGGGTGCAGCGCCACATAATCTGAATGTAGCACTGCCGGTGTAGCTCAGAGGTTAGAGCGACGGTCTCATAATCCGTAGGTCGCAGGTTCAAATCCCGCCGCCGGCACCACTCCCCTTCTCTATTCCCCGACAATCGTTTCGTAGATCCGAGTGAGGTCGTCCATTGAGTAGTACTCGATTTCGATGCGCCCACGGTTCTCCGATTTTTCAGTAAGGCGAACGCGGGTGCCAAGGACCCGTTCGAGCTCCTGGATCGCCGCCTTGACGTTCGGATCCAAGGCCGCCTCCGCCGCCGGCTTCGGCTCGCGGGGCTCGCTCATCTTCTGAACTAGACGTTCGACCTGTCTCACGGAGAGGCCCTCCGCCGTAGTCCGCTCTGCTACTTCGATTTGAAGCTCCGGCGTTGGCAGGCCGAGAATGGCGCGGGCATGACCCATCGACAGGCGATGCTCAGCCAGCAGGAGTTGGATGTCCTGTGGCAGGCGCAGCAGACGCATCATGTTGGTGATGGTCGTGCGATCCTTGCCGGTCCGTTGCGCGATCTGCTCGTGGGAGAGTTGAAACTCCTTCGCTAACCGGTCAAACGCGTGCGCAACCTCGATTGGGTTCAGATCCTCCCGTTGGATATTCTCGATGAGGGTGATCTCCATCAGGCGCTCGTCAGCAAAGTCCTGCACGACGACCGGCACCCTCTCGAGATTCGCCATGCGGGCCGCCCGCCACCGTCGCTCTCCGGCTATCAACTGGTAGCCGATTGCAGCCTTCCGTACCACCAACGGCTGGATGATCCCGTTTTCCCGGATGGACTGCGCCAGTTCCGCTAGGCGCTCCGCCTGAAAGACAGTTCGTGGCTGGAGTGGATTCGGCTGAATGTCGCCGATTGGCACAAGGAGCGGACCTGGACCTGTAACCGCGACGGGTTCGGTACTGACTACGGACGGGGCGGTTTTGTTGGATCGCAGGAGGGCATCCAAGCCTTTGCCGAGGGCTTTACGCGGCTGATCCGTTGCGCTGCTCATTGGCGAGGATCTCCTTTGCGAGTTTGATGTAGCTCTCTGCGCCGCGCGAGCGGACATCATAGCTGAGAATCGGCTTTCCGAAGCTCGGGGCCTCCGCCAGGCGGATACTCCTCGGAATGACAGTTTCGAAGATCTCCTCCTGGAAGAACCCACGCAAATCTGTGGCTACCTGGCGCGCCAGGTTCGTCCGGTCGTCAAACATGGTCAACAACACGCCTTCCAACCGCAGATTCGGTTGGAGCGATGACTTCATCCGGTCGATCGTGTCCAGCAACTGCGATATTCCCTCCAGGGCGAAGAACTCGCACTGAATGGGTACGAGTACGGAGTCGGCCGCCACCATTGCGTTTACAGTCAGGAGGTCAAGCGCTGGCGGACAGTCGATGATGATGTAGTGGAAGTCTGCGCGGATTGTGTCTACGGACTCGCGCAATCGGAATTCCCGCCGGTCCATATCCACGAGATCGAGGTTTCCGGCCACCAGATTCTTGTCGGCAGGTACGAGTTGGAGCCCGTCGAACTCAGTTGCCTGGATCATGTCGGCGATCGCCGCGTTGCCCATGAGGGCATCGTAGACCGTAGACATTCCGGGTGTTTTCGCTATGCCCACACCCGTAGTGCAGTTACCTTGGGGGTCCATGTCTATGAGTAGGACCTTGAGATCATTAGCAGCGAGACTGGCTGCGAGATTGATGGCTGTCGTGGTTTTGCCCACGCCGCCTTTTTGGTTGGCTATTGCTATTACGCGGCCCATGGTGGAAACGACTATGCTACCAGAAGTTCCACGTGGAACATCGAGCACTCAACCTCGTCGGGGATGTTTCACGTGGAACCTATGAGCGGTTCAGGCTGAGATAGACATCCAGGACCGCAACTGCAGAAGGTGTAACACCAGGAATCCGGCCAGCCTGCCCCAATGTCTCCGGCCGGACCCGATCTAACTTGTCACAGATCTCACGGCTCAGGCCAGGAATGCCCGCATACTGCAAATCGGATGGAATTCTCCGACCCTCCGAATCCTTGAGACGCTGGATCTGCCGGTTCTGCTGCGAAATGTACCCGTCGTATTTAACCTCGGTCTCAACTGTGGCGATCACGCCAGAGGAAAACCGCTGCCCCAGCGACATCTCTAGCCAAGGAACCAACTGCGCCAGCTTAGCTTCTGGTCGACGCAGCCACACCCCCAACGTCGGCCGATCATCACGCGCCAACTCCAAGCCGCCGAAAACCTCAGGATTCACCCTCTGAGAAGAGAGGCTAGCCAACAAAATCTCTTTATGCAGTAGTTTGCGCTCTAGAAGCGCCCAGCGATCATCACCGACAAGTCCCACACGGCGCCCTTCCGGCGTAAGCCGCTCATCCGCATTGTCAATCCGCAGGTGAAGCCGGAACTCCGCACGCGAGGTGAACATCCGATACGGCTCATCCGCACCCTTTGTCACCAAGTCATCGATCAGAATGCCGCAGTAGCCATCACTACGCCCCAATACCACCGAAACGATGCCCCGAATGCGGCAAGCCGCGTTAATTCCCGCCAACAAGCCCTGGCAGGCCGCTTCCTCATAGCCGGAAGTCCCATTAATCTGGCCGGCGAGGAACAACCCGTCAATACCCTTAACTTCCAGGCTGTGCGAAAGTTCCCGAGGGTCGATGGCATCATACTCGATGGCGTAACCCGGCCTCATCATCTCCGCGCACTCCAAACCGGGCACAGACGCGAGCATTGCCTCCTGCACATCCACCGGCATGCTGGTGGACATCCCGTTCACGTAAACCTCGTATGTGTCTAACCCTTCCGGCTCCAGGAAGATCTGATGACGGACCTTATCCGGGAACTTAACCACCTTGTCTTCTATGGAAGGACAGTAGCGCGGACCGATCCCTTCAATCTGCCCGCTATACAAGGGCGAACGCGGAATGGCTTCGCGGAGGATTCGGTGCGTCTCCTCCGTCGTGTATGCAATGTGACATTCAATTTGAGATCGCTCGATCTTCCCAGTAAGGAACGAGAAAGGAACGGGTTCGACGTCCCCAGCCTGCGCCTCAAAACGATCCCACTCAATCGTGCGGCCATCCAATCTGGGAGGCGTGCCCGTCTTCAATCGCGTCCACTGCAAGCCCAAACCCCGCAGGTGATGCCCCAATAGATTTGATGGCGCTTCCCCACTCCGGCCGCACTCCCGACGATTCTCACCGACATGGGACATGCCGTTCAAAAAAGTGCCCGTAGTGACAATCACACACTCCGCATCGAACCGGCGCCCATCCCCTAACACGACCGCCCTCACGCGCCGCCGCCCACCCCCCAAGTCCTCGTAGTCCATGCCGGCAACTTCAGCCTGCACAATCCGGAGGTTCGGCTCCCGCTCCAGCACATTCCTCATCTGCAGCCTGTACTGCTTCTTGTCCATCTGCGCCCTCGGACTCCACACAGCTGGTCCCCGGCTTGTATTCAATAGCCGGAACTGGATCCCAACCGCATCTGCCACCTCGCCCATCACCCCGCCCAGCGCGTCGATCTCCCGCACCAGGTGCCCCTTCGCAATTCCGCCGATCGCCGGGTTGCAGGACATCTGGGCGATCAGATCAATGTTCATGGTAACCAGCGCCGTCCGCATCCCCATCCGGGCACACGCTCGCGCAGCCTCGCAGCCAGCGTGGCCCGCACCGATCACAACCACGTCATACTGAACCCGTCTCATTGGCAGTGGCATGGAATCCCAGATATCCTAGATGATTGTAGCGAGAGGAGTTCCCACCGTGAAAGTTCTCGTCCTCGGCAGCGGCGGCCGTGAGCATGCCATCGCCTGGAAACTGTCGATAAGTCATTCAGTATCAACAGTATATGTGACTCCAGGTAACCCCGGTTGCGCATCCGTAGCTTCCAATATAAGTCCTACTACTAACACACCCGCAGCCTATCTGGCCCTCGCCCGCGAAATCGGCGCGGATCTCACCGTCGTCGGACCAGAAGCGCCGCTCGTTGATGGCGTCGTCGATCTCTTCCAGTCCCAGGGCCTCCTCGTATTCGGGCCAACGCAGGCTGCTGCTCAGCTGGAGGGCAGCAAGAGCTTCTCCAAGCACTTCATGCAGCGCGCCGGCATCCCTACCGCGCGATTCCTCACCGCGTCGAGCCCCGCCGAAGCTGCCTCCGCCCTCGACCACTTCACCTACCCCCTTGTCATCAAGGCCGATGGCCTCGCAGCGGGCAAGGGCGTAGTCATCTGTCCGGATCGTACCACTGCCGAGGCCACGTTGGAGGGCATGTTCGCTGGTACGCTCGTGGGCGCTGCCGGCTCCAAGGTGCTCATCGAAGAATTCCTCACCGGCGAGGAAGTCAGCTTCATCGGCCTCAGTGACGGCGAAAACGTGCTCCCTCTCGAACCCTCTCAGGACCACAAAACAATCTTCGACGGCGACACCGGTCCCAACACCGGCGGCATGGGCGCCTACTCTGACAGCCGCATCCTCACCAGCGAACAGCGCGAATTCGCTATGCGCGAAGTCATGAACCGGACCGTCCAGCAGATGAAGGCTGAGGGAACGCCATTCAAGGGCTTCCTCTACGCAGGTCTGATGATGACGGCCCGCGGACCAATGGTGCTCGAATTCAATGTCCGCCTCGGCGATCCCGAAACGCAGGCCCTACTCCACCGCATGGATTGCGACTTCGGCGCACTCCTCCTGGAGGCAGCCAAAGGCCATGTTCAGCCCTCCCTCTTACACTTCAAGCAGGACCCCTCCGTCTGCGTCGTCCTTGCCGCCCACGGCTACCCCGGCCCCGTTCGCAAGGGCGATGTCATCACCGGCATCGCAGCCGCGGAAGCCACCGGCGCCAGCGTCTTTCATGCCGGCACCGCCATGCGCAAGGGCCAGCTCGTCACCAACGGCGGACGCGTCCTCGGCGTCACTCATTCCGGCCCCACTCTGCAGGCCGCCATCGACAACGCCTACGCCGCCTGCGCCCACATCCACTTCGACGGAATGCAGATCCGGCATGATATCGGCGCGAAAGGCTTGAAGCGCTGGTAACATAATAGAATCAGCCAGTGTGGGGACGTAGCTCAGCTGGATAGAGCGTCCGCCTCCTAAGCGGAAGGTCGGCAGTTCGAATCTGCCCGTCCCTACCAGTCATCCAACCCAGCCGATGTCCGATACGCCATTCGTACACCTTCACTGCCACACCGATTACTCGCTGCTCGACGGCGCGTGCGAGATCGGCAAGCTGATGAAGCTCGTCAAAAAGCAGAACATGCCGGCCGTCGCCCTCACGGATCACGGCAATCTCTTTGGTGCGGCGGAGTTCTACTTCAAGGCGATCGAAACCGGCGTCCATCCCATCATCGGCTGCGAAGTCTACGTCTCTTCGCAACCCCGTCACATCAAGGACGATACCAACAGGCGCTACAACCACCTGGTTCTTCTCTGCGAAACCCAGGAAGGCTACCGCAACCTCATCAAGCTCGTCTCAACCGCGTATCTGGACGGCTTCTACTACAAGCCCCGCATCGACAAGGATCTGCTGGCCCAACACAGCAAGGGCCTCATCGCTCTCTCCGCTTGCCTAAAGGGCGACATCAACGAGACCATTCTGAACGACAAGTATGACGAGGCCCGCCGCCTCGCCTACGAGTATCAGGACCTCTTCGGCCGCGGCAATTTCTTTCTCGAAATCCAGGATCACGGTCTGGAGCAGGATAAGGTCGTGATGCCGCAGGTCTACCGCCTCTCCGCAGAGACCGGCATCCCGCTGGTAGCCTCTAACGACGCTCACTATCTGGAGCACTCCGACCATCGCGCCCAGGACATCCTCACCTGCATCCAGTCCGGCAAGATGGTGACGGACGAGAAACGCCTCAAGTTCTCGACCGAGCAGTTCTTCCTCAAAACCCGCGCCGAGATGATGACCATCTTCGGCGAAGTGGAAGACGCGCTGGATCGCACGTGGGACATCGCGCAGCGCTGCCAGGTGAAGCTCGAGAAGATCAAGGATCCCTTCCCGAAGTTCGACGTTCCGCCGGAACACTCCATCGATACGTACTTCGAATACGTCGCGAGGCAGGGCTTCGAGAAACGCCGCGGACCCCTGGAGCGCCTGGCTGCCAAGGGCCACCTCCGCCACCACATGGGCGAATACGTGGAACGCCTGGACCGCGAGATCAAACTCATCCAGCAGATGAAGTTCTCCGGCTACTTCCTCATCGTCTGGGATTTCATCCGCCATGCCAAAGCCAAGGGCATCCCCGTCGGGCCCGGCCGTGGCTCCGCCGCCGGATCTCTCGTCAGCTACTGCATGGGCATCACCGATGTGGACCCGCTTCACTACGGACTGCTGTTCGAGCGCTTCCTCAATCCGGAACGCATCAGCATGCCTGATATCGACGTTGATTTCTGCACCAACCGTCGGGGTGAAGTCATCCAGTACGTCACCGAGAAATACGGCCGTGAACAGGTCGCCCAGATCATCACGTTCGGAACCCTCGGCGCCAAGGCCGCGCTGAAGGATGTGGGCCGCGCCCTCGACATGGCCTTCGGCGACGTCGAGAAACTCACCAAGCTCATCCCCGCCGAACTCAACATCAAGCTCGCCGACGCGCTCCAGAAGGAGCCTCTCCTCAACGAGGCTGCAGCCAAAGACGAGAGGATCCGAGAGGTCATCGATGTCGCGTTCCGCCTCGAAGGCATGGCCCGCAACGCCAGCGTGCACGCTGCCGGCGTCGTCATCTCCCCAGTTCCGCTCGCCGACCTCCTCCCGCTCTACAAGACGAACAAAGACGAAATTGTGACCCAGTTCGACATGTCCATCCTGGAGAAACTCAATCTCCTCAAGATGGACTTCCTGGGCCTCACCACGCTGACCATCATGCACGAGGCGCTCGCGCTGATCAGGAAAACCCGTGGAGAGGATATCTGTGTAGAGGATCTTCCTCTCGACGACAAAGAGACCTATGAGCGCATCTTCGCGCAGGGCCTCACCGACGGCGTCTTCCAGTTTGAATCGTCCGGCATGAAGGACGTCCTCCGCCGCTCCCACCCGGAGCGCATCGAAGACCTCATCGCCCTCAACGCCCTCTATCGCCCCGGCCCAATCCAGAACGGTTTCGTGGACGATTACGTCGATCGCAAGCTCGGCCGTAAGCCCGTAACCTACGACCTCCCCGAACTCAAGAAGATCCTCGAAGAGACCTACGGCCTAGTCATCTACCAGGAACAGGTAATGCAGGTCGCTCAGATGATCGCCGGCTACTCGCTCGGAGAAGCCGATCTCCTTCGCCGCGCCATGGGCAAGAAGAAGATGGAGGAGATGGACAAGCAGCGCGAGCGCTTCCTGCGGGGCGCGCGCGAAAACGGCCACAACCCCAAGAAGGCCGAAGCGCTCTTCGATCTCCTGGCCAAGTTCGCCGAATACGGCTTCAACAAGTCCCACTCCGCGGCCTACGGCTACCTCGCCTACCTCACCGGCTACCTCAAGACCCACTACGCCGTCGAGTTCATGGCCGCGCTCCTCACCTCGGAAACCGGCAACACCGATAAGGTCGTCCGCTATATCAGCGAGTGCCGCTCGCTCGGCATCGAGGTTCTCCCCCCGGATATCAACCAGTCCGATCTCAACTTCACCCCGGTCGGCCTCGACAAAATCCGCTTCGGTCTCGGCGCCGTAAAGAACGTCGGAGCCGGCGCCGTCGAAGCCATCGTCAGAGCCCGTGTCGAAGGCGGCGGGTTCAAAACCCTCGATGACTTCTGCGAACGCGTGGATCTCTCCGCCGTCAACAAGCGCGTCATCGAGAGCCTCATCAAGGCCGGCGCACTGGACTCCATCCCCGGCAATCGAGCGCAACTATTCGCCATCATCGAAGACTGCATGGAATCCGGCCAGCGCGCCCAGAAAGACAAGCTCAGCGGCCAGGGCGGCCTCTTCGGCGACCTCATGGTTTCCGGTAGCACCGAAGACCGCGTCCTCCCTAAACTGAACGACTGGACCCAAACCGAGAAGCTCCGCGGCGAGAAGGAAACCATCGGCTTCTACATCTCCGGCCACCCGCTGGATGCCCACCGTTGGAAGGTCAGCGAGATCGCCACCCACACCAGCGACACCCTCTTCAACTCCGGCATCGAGAAGGGCTACGAGGTCGCCATGTGCGGCATCCTCACCGGCATCCAGAAACGCCGCAACAAGGAACAGAAGCCCTGGTCCTTCATGCAGCTCGAAGACTGGTCCGGCTCCACCGAGGTCCTCTGTTTCGCCACCAAATATGAACACTTGCAGAAAGAAATCGAAGAGGACAAAGCCGTGCTCATCCGCGGCAAGGCCATGCCGGAGGAGGACGGCACCGTCAAGGTGAACATCCAGGAGATCATCCCCCTGGACGTCGTCCGCATCAACCTGCCCTCCGTCGTCACCATCCGCATTCGCCTCACGCCCAACACCGCCGAAAAGGTAAGCGCGCTCCAGACTCTCTTCGCATCGAAGCCTGGTGACACCGCCGTCCGTTTCAAGATCGAAAAGCAGCGGGACTTCTCCCTCCTGCTCGACGTGAAATCCAAGATCCGGCCCGACAAGGAATTCAAAGCAGAGCTCGAGCTCATCTGCGGTCCGGATTCCCTTGAAGTGCTAGCCTCGTAAATGGAAGTGACCATGAGTGAACCCTCGCCGAGCCCAAGAATCGCCGACCTGGAACGGGAGATGTCCCAGCTTCAGATGACCTCCACCGGCGCACAGGCCAGACTCTCCGAGATCCAGGCGGAGATCCTCCAACTGCGCGGCGTGCCTGCCGTCAATCCGGCCTGGCAGCGCGTCCAACTTGCTCGCCACCCCAAGCGCCCCCACACGGTCGATTACCTCCAGAGGCTACTCCCGGACTTCACCGAAATCCACGGCGACCGCGCCTACGGCGAAGACGCCGCCATCATCACCGGCTTCGGCACCCTCGCCGGCGAACCCGTGATGATCATCGGACAGGAAAAGGGCCGCGACACCAAGCAGAAGCTCATCCGCAACTTCGGCATGCCCAAGCCTGAGGGTTACCGCAAGGCCATGCGCGTCATGGAAATGGCTTCCAAGTTCGGCCGCCCCATCATCACCCTCCTCGACACGCCCGGCGCCTACCCCGGCATCGACGCCGAAGAGCGCGGCCAGGCCGAAGCCATCGCCCACAACCTCCGCGAGATGTCGCGCCTGGAAGTCCCCGTCATCGTCGTCATCATCGGCGAAGGCGGCAGCGGCGGCGCGCTAGCGCTCGGCATCGGCAACCGCGTCTACATTCTCGAAAACGCCGTCTACAGCGTCATCTCGCCCGAATCCTGCGCCGCCATCATCTACCGCGATTCCAGCAAGGGCGAACTCGCCGCCGCCGCCCTCAAGATCACCGCCCCGGACCTCATGCGTCTCGGCCTCGTCGACGGCATAATCCCCGAGCCCCCCGGTGGCGCGCAAGACGATTACGACCGCGCCGCGGATCTCCTCCAGTTCACCCTCATCACCGCCATCGACGAGCTCAAGCGCCTTTCGCCCGAACAGCTCATCGAACAGCGCTGTGACAAATTCCGCCAGATGGGCAACTTCTTCACGGAGTAATCTCGGATTGAACAAAACAACCCTCGTCCTTCTCGGAATCGTCGGCTTCGCCCTCTTCCTCGGTGTCATGACCTATTCGATGATGGGCAATCGCAAGGTTCGCGTCGAAGTCTGTGTCGCCTATAACGGCCGCACCAACTGCCGCACCGCCGCCGGCGCCACCAAGGAAGAAGCGGTCCGCACCGCCACCGACAACGCTTGCGCCCTCGTCGCTTCCGGCATGACCGAGACAATGACTTGCGGCCATCAGCCCCCGGCCAGCATCAAAGTTCTGGATTAATTCCAAGGAGACTCAATATGGGAATGTTGGATGACCTCGCCGGCAATGTACTCGGCGGCGCAATGGGCAATCAGGGTGGCAGCAATTCAATGCTCTCCACCATCCTGGAGATGGTGAACAATCAGCCCGGCGGCATCGCCGGCCTGCTTCAGAAATTCCAGCAGGGCGGGCTCGGCGACGTCGCCGCCTCTTGGGTCGGAACCGGACAAAACCTGCCGATCTCCGCCGATCAGCTCCAGGGCGTCCTCGGCGGCGACATGCTCGGCCAGCTCGCCGGCAAACTGGGCGTCGCACCGGCGACAGCCAGCTCCCAACTTGCCGACGTCCTCCCCGGCCTCGTCGACAAGCTCACCCCCGGCGGCCAGCTCCCCCAGGGCGACATTATGGCGCAGGGCATGGATCTGCTCAGAGGCTTTCTGAACAAATAGCCACAACCTAAGCCGGGGAGTCTGATACGATTCGCGTGAGACTCCCCGGTGACACACAAACTACTCCTCTTCTGCCTCGCCAGCCAGCTCTTCGCTGAGCCCCTTTCCCTCTGGTACGACAAGCCCGCCGCCCGCTGGGTGGAAGCCCTCCCCGTTGGCAACGGCCGTCTCGGCGCCATGATCTTCGGCGGACCCGCCAGGGAGCGCATCCAGTTCAACGAAAGCTCCATCTGGACCGGCGAGCCCCACGAATATCAGAATCCCGGCGCCGCCGCCCACCTCGCCCAAATTCGCACACTTCTCCTCCAGGGCAAACAAGCGGAGGCAGAACAGCTCGCCACCCGCGAGTTCATGAGCCAGCCCCTCACGCAGAAGGAATATCAGGCGTTCGCCGACCTCCTCATCGAGATGCCCGGCATCCGCAACAGCGACATCACCAACTACCGTCGCGACCTCAACCTCGACACCGCCTCCTCCGCCGTCGAATTCACGCACCAGGGAGTCACCTACCGCCGCGAAGTCTTCGCCAGCCACCCCGCCCAGGTCATCGTCGTCCACCTCACCGCCAGCAAACCCGGTAGCCTCTCCTTCACCGCCGCCCTCCGCGACGCCCACACCGCCGGAGTCCTCCGCGCCACTGCGAACGGCGACCTCTCCCTCACCGGCCAGCCCGTCGATTCCGCCATCCGCTTCGAAGCCCGCCTCCACGCCTCCACAGCCAACGGCACTCAGCAGATCCAAGGCAACCGCATCTCCATCGCCAACGCCGATTCCGCCACGCTCATCCTCTCGGGCGCCACCAACTTCGTCACCTACAAGGACCTCACCGCCGACCCCATCGCCCGCAACGACTCAACCCTCGCCAAGGCCGCTCCCCAGTCCATCGAGCAACTCCGCCAGGCCCACACCGCCGATCACCAGAGTCTCTTCCGCCGCGTCGCCCTCGATCTCGGCACGTCGCCCGCGGACGCCCTCCCCACCAACGAACGCATCGCCGCCTTCGCCGCCGGCAAAGACCCCCAGCTCGTCACCCTGCTCTTCCAGTACGGCCGCTACCTCCTCATCGGCTCCAGCCGGCCCGGCGGCCAGCCCGCCAACCTCCAGGGTCTCTGGAACGATCTGAACCGTCCGCCATGGGGCAGCAAGTACACCTCCAACATCAACGTCCAAATGAACTACTGGCCAGCCGAAGTCGCCAACCTCTCCGAGTGCCACCTGCCCCTCTTCACCGCCATGCAGGAACTCGCCGAATCCGGTGCCAAGACCGCCCGTGCCCACTACAACGCCAACGGGTGGGTCCTCCATCACAACTTCGATATCTGGCGCGGCACCGCCCCCATCAACGCCGCCAACCACGGCATCTGGCCCACCGGCGGCGCCTGGCTCGCCCACCACGCCTGGGATCACTACCAGTTCACCGGCGACAAGACTTACCTCCGCGCCACCGCCTGGCCCCTGATGAAGGGCTCCGCGCAGTTCTTCCTCGATTACCTCACCAAACACCCAACGAAGGACTGGCTCATCTCCGGTCCCAGCAACTCACCCGAGCAGGGCGGCCTCGTCATGGGCCCCGCCATGGATCACCAGATCATCCGCAGCCTCTTCGGTATCACCGCCGCCGCCAGCCGCATTCTCGATACCGAGCCCGAGCTCCGCCAGCGTCTCGATGCCACTCGCTCCCGCATCGCGCCCAATCTCATCGGCCGCCACGGCCAACTTCAGGAGTGGCTGGAGGACGTCGACGATCCCGCCAACAAGCACCGCCACGTCTCCCACCTCTAGGCCGTCTACCCCGGCACCGACATCACCGCCTTCGGAACGCCGGATCAATTCAGGGCCGCGCAGAAGTCCCTCGACTTCCGCGGCGACGCCGCCACAGGCTGGTCGATGGGCTGGACGGTGAACCTGTGGGCCCGCTTCCTCGATGGTGCGCACGCCTACACCATCCTCCAGAAGCTGATCAAGCCCGCCGGCACCGCCGGCCAGCAGGGCGGCCTCTATCCGAACCTCTTCGACGCCCATCCGCCCTTCCAGATCGACGGCAACTTCGGCGCCACCTCCGGCATCGCGGAGATGCTCCTCCAGAGCCACGATCCTTACGCCAAACCGCTCGACGCCCCCAGCCAGACCGCGTTCCTCCACCTGCTGCCCGCTCTCCCGCCGGCACTGTCAACCGGCTCCGTCACCGGCCTCCGCGCCCGCGGCGGCTTCACCGTGGACCTCGCCTGGAAAGATGCGAAGCTCACCAAAGCAACCATCCGCGCCACGCGCACCGGTCCCGTGAAGGTCCGCTTCCACGGCCAGGAAAAGACCCTCGCCGCCGTCGCCGGACAAGCGCTAAAATTGCCCTAACCCTTCACGGGTTTGACCTTCCAGCCATCGAAGGCATTAAGCGGTATTGATAGGCCACGAATACCGAACAAGCCACCATGTTCTGTCATCACGCTCGTTATCCGATCAGGCAAGACTTGGTCGTTCCACTTGCCAACGTCAGCATTCAGAAACTGCACGAACTCACTCCTGCTGCCTGGGCTGCGCGCGGCCGGTAATAGGGGCGACTGGCCCTGTCAAGATGGTGTTGGTCGGACGGTTACCATGAACTCACGCCGGCTGCCTGGGCTGCGCGCGGCCGATGACGGGGGCTACCTACCCTGTCAAGATGGTGTTGGTCTGACGCATACGGTATAACAACTCTTGTCCTGCCTTACGCCCATTGGCCGGTTTTGAGGTGTCCCTCATTGGCCGGTTTTCAGGCGTCCCCCGAGGGTCCCAACCACAGCCTTTCACGGAGGCTCGGAAGACGTCGACTTCGCCTATGGTGAGGGACTTTAGAGCGAGCGCTTGCCGTCCCTTGATCGTCGTGGAAATGGGCCACACTTTTGGAGTCGGTCTCCGTCTTGCGACCGCTTGGAAGCCCGATGCGCGGCGCAACGGGAACTACAGCAACGTGAGTCTGGTCTCCGTGATCGAGAGATGATCGTCCATTCCCGCGCGGCCAGTCAGTGTTGACCTGGAAAATGAGAGAGTCATCTCGTCAGCAGATTCTTAGGGGCGTTTCTTGGGGAGACGGTTGGGGCCGCCGCCCCGCAGATGCTTCATTGAAGGGGGCCTTAGCAAAGCGGAGAAATCGTCGTACGTCACCATGTTTCGCAAGACCCGAATGAGTTCCTGCCTAGCCAGGCCAGTCGAGGGAAGGGGCTCGGAACTTTGCTGTTTCGCAATTCGACGCTTAAATCGAGGCCACGCAGCTCTGAACGCATTGTCTAGTGACCGCTTGGGCAGTGGATTGCGTAACTTCGCGTTGGCGTGACGGAGCAGTGACGCGATTTCCGATTTGCTCGAACGCGTTAACTGAAACTGTGCCAATGGCCCGGTGATATCGTCGGTGGTGAGGCCGAAGAGTATTGGACACACTCTGCTGCTGGCGCATGATTTTGCGATTGCACCCGCCTCAAATAACAGCCAAGGTGACGACACGTTCGCTTTGGTCAAACAAATCAATCCAAACTGGGCCCGTTCCAGAGCGTCCGCGAGCTCAACTGACCATCTCGTCCCCTTTTCAATTTCGGTATCGGAGAACCACACATCAATCCGATGCGCGAACACCTGCCGAAGGAGTTCCTTTAAGGCGCAGGCAGCAGATCTACTGGCAGGGCCAGACCAACTGATGAAGATCTCCACTCGCTACCTCCGGTATGTGTTTCAAATTGAAACGCCAAATTGGAACATGCTGTTCCAGGATGAAACGCCTCTGCGCCGCACGGGTTACGTAAGAGCAGAGTAACAAACACTCATTGACGATGGTGATTGAAGTGCATGGCCTTATCCTGAATGTCTATCTCAACGGATCTACAGCCCTCAACCAAGAAGGCCCCGACGAAACGGCTGAACCACGTCGTCCCGGAGAAGCTGTACAGCGAAATATTGACTCTTTCGAAACAAACCCGGATGGACATTACGGACCTGGTCCGCCTTGGCCTCGGATTGACCATGCTGATCGTTCGCGAGGCACAGAAGGGGAATAAACTCATCGTTACTGATGATTCCGGTGTGCCCCTGAAAGAGATCGTGCTTCCTCCGGGTCTCTGAACGTAAAAAGCGCAACGACTGGTAGATCCCGAATGAGCATGGGCTTGAGCGGCGTATCATTTTCAGACGTCAATTCAATCCAATTGCAGTCAGCAAGGTCGAACTGCAATCGCCTGACCCGAGTCGGCTCAGCCGAGGTTGGTGCCTGGTCGAGGAGGAATATCTCAACCTCCAGTCTCTCACCAGGATATCCCATACTCCTTCATCTTCCGATACAGAGTGGTTCGTCCGATGCCGAGCAATGCCGCAGCCTGAACGCGATCCCCTTTCGTGTATTCTAGGGCGTGTCGGATCGCACGCCCCTCCATTTCTGCGAGGGGTCTCACAGACTCCACTCCGACGGGTGTCTGGTTGGCGCCCTCACTGGAGTGTCGGTTTTGGCCGCTTAGATTCTTAGTCAATCCCTCCATGCTCTGATCACAGGCTGGACGACTATGGGCAATTCGCTCCGCGATCTCCTCGGGCAGGTCAGCTAGACCGAGCACGACGCCAGAGTTCACGGCTAACATGTGGCAAATCGCATTCTCAAGCTCCCTGACATTGCCAGGCCAGTCATAGGATTGTAAAGACTCGAGCAGTGAGGTACTAACGCACGCTTCTGAACTAAACAACTTAAGGAAGTGCTCCACAAGCAATGGAATCTCATCCTTGCGCTCCCGTAAAGGAGAAATCCGCAAAGAAACGACGTTCAAACGATAATAAAGATCTTGTCGGAAGCGACCTTCCATCACTTCTCGGCTCAAATCACGATTTGTAGCGGCGATGATGCGGAAGTTGGATCGGTAGGTCTGTGTCGAGCCGACGGGCCGGAATTCCTTCTCCTGCAAAACTCGAAGCAACTTAGCCTGCAAATCGAGGGGGAGCTCGCCGATCTCGTCGAAGAACGCCGTGCCGCCGTCAGCCTGCTCTATTAGTCCGATCCTGGAGCTGTGGGCTCCGGTGAAGGCGCCTTTGGCGTGTCCGAAGAGTTCACTCTCCATCAACGCTCCGCTCATCGCCGAACAGTCGACAACCACAAACGGATCTCGGGCACTGGCGCGGTGGATCGTACGAGCAATCAGCTCCTTTCCTGTGCCGGTTTCTCCGAGAAGCAGAACAGGCCAGCTCCCTCTGCCCAGCTTTTCGGCGAGCCTGACAACCTGCCTCATTCGGGCGGTCTCGGCTACGAGTAGCCTGGTGCCGACCGGGCTTGGGCTGTTCCTTGACTCGAGATGGCGTACGCCCATAATCCACATTGTATACGTATCCATTACACAAGTGAAGCGCAAACTCCGCTTGGCAGAGAGCTTCCAAATCCTCGCGGGCCAACCGGATTGAGCCTTCAGCATTAGAGGGCGGCAAGAAAGACCCGGTGTCGAGCGACACCCGGGTCCGAGAGATCTCAATTGACGGATTCCGAAAGATTCGATTAACTGTACAGCCAATTGACTATCCGAACCGTCCCCATAGCTTGCTCGCTGTGGGTTGTCCGCGTCTGTCGGCGCCGCTTCGGCCGCTAACGCTTACAATTCGAGGCCACCGCGCTCGATCTCCGCAGAATGTCTAGAGCCGAATACGCGATGTGTTGGACCCCGCACCCACGACATCTTCTCGATCTAACGCGATGATCCTCTGGAACACGCGTTTCCCAACAAGCTTCCCTCCTCAAGGGCCCTTAACATCACTCGAAACGCCACAGCCGCCTGATGCGAGCTAAGTTGAATATGCTTACGACAGCACTTCCTAAGCCACTCCCCCCTCAGCGCCCCCGTGGAGCCATCAGCCACGGCCCATACACCTTGGTCGCCGACCATCCGCCCGGCCTCTCCACAGCCCCCACCACGGCCGCCGGATACACCATCCGCAGCGCCTGCGGCGCCACCCGCGCACCAGTCGCCGTCTGCGGGTCGCCCAACAGGAATGGTCTCGGCGCAATCAACGGCACCAGGTCCGGCAGATCGAAGTCTTTCAACACGCCCGGCACCACGATATCCGCGATGTCGTCGTGCAGCCGACCTTGCGTGATCGCGAACCAGCTCACCACACTCTCCTCCGCCAGCACCTTGGCGAACTTCGGCTCCAACGCCGCTGCCAGCAGAGCCGCCACTCCGGCGTGCCCTCTCCCCCACACTGTGATGTTCAGCGGATCCACATCCGGATCCGCCGCCATCTCCCGAAATGCAGCCAGTATCTCCGCCACTCGCCATCCTAGCGGAGTGCGCCCGTACAACCACTCCTTCGCTGCCGCCTGATACGCGCCCGTGTACCCGCCGCGCCCCGCCTCCCGCTTCGGTTGCGGCAACTCCCGCACCACGAAGCCCATCTTCCGCAGATCCGCGACATCCGCCGCCGGCAGCCCCGCCGCCAATATCGCCGGTTTGCCCACACGCGCCTTGATCGAAACCGCCGGCGTATCCCCCAAGCCCAATCGCTTGCGGATCAGCACCCGCAACTCCGCCGCATCCTTGATGGTCGCCGCCTTCCGGTTCGGATACACCCCCCGCGCCACAGACGCGTTGATCGAAAACACAGTCTCCGTGCCGAACGAATTCGCCAACTGCCCCGTCGGCGTCACCCACAAAGCACTCTCCGGCTCCGTGTCCACCGGCTCCTCTTTGACGTCTCCATTCACACCCTTCAGATGCCTGTCCAGAAACGCCTGCGCCGCCTCGCGCCGCGGCTGAGACCACCCATGCGTGTCGTCATACTCAAAGAAGCTCGCGTTCGGCCCGGCCGTGGCAGCCGTCTCCCGAGCGCCCGCAATCGGGAAATAGTCCCGCGTCGCCGAAGTGATCAGAAACGGCTTCGGCGCGAAAGCCCGCACGAAATCCGCAAAGTCGAACCCTACCGCCAGGAACCCCGGGATGATCTGCTCCGCATCCTGCGGCCCCGGCCCCGCCATCAGCTCTTTCCACGTCGTCATGTAGCACGACGAAACCACTGCCGCCAGCCTCGGCTCGAACACCGCCAGGTACGCCGCCTGCGTCCCCCCGCCGGAATTCCCCGCCACCGCGATCTTCGCCGGATCCACTTCCCGCCGCGTCAGCAGATAATCGAACGCCCGGATCCCGTCCCAGATGAAATACCGCGCAATCGGCGCGCCGGTCAGCAGAGCCTGCATCCCCGCCGCATTGTGCTCGCTCACGCCGGCGCCGATCCGCGATCGCCCCAGCTCCGGATCGAAGTACTCCAACCGCTCGCCCTGCCCCGGCGGATCGTAAGCCAGTACCACATAACCCCGCCGCACCAGCGAGATCCACATCGCCTGATACACGTCGTGCGCCTTGCCGATGTCGCTGTGGCCCGCCGTCCCCAGCACCGCCGGAAACGGTCCGTGGCCCGTCGTCGGGATATACAGATTGGCGGTCACGCGGAAGTTCGGCAGCGAATCGAACACAACTTTCTCCACCTTGTAGCCCTGCCGCTCAAAGCTGGAAACCGTCCGTTCATTCAGAGGCGTCTTCACTTCCGGCAATCCGCCGATCAACGCCGTCATCCGTTCGCGGATACTCTCCGGCGAAACCTGTAACAAAGCCAGCAAAAGAAAGAGTGAGGTCACGGTGCACGGATTGTACCGCATTGATAGAATCATGGCCATGCAACGCAGCGGCATCATTCGGCGCGATCTAATCCGGTCCGGAGCGGCCTGGACGGCCCTCTCCTATGGACGCATCCTCGGCGCCAACGACAAGATCAGGCTCGGCCTCATCGGCGCCGGCGGCCGCGGCCAGGGTGTCATGGGCACCTTCCAGAAAACCAACCAGGTGGATGTCACCGCCGTCTGCGACGTCTTCGGCGATCGCCGGGATCAGGCCGCCACCAAGGCCCCCGGCTCCAAGACCTTCGCCGATCATCGCCAGCTTCTCGAACACAAAGAGCTCGACGCCTGCCTCATCGCCACGCCGGATCACTGGCACTGCCTCGTCGCCATCGATGCCCTCAACGCCGGCAAAGATGTCTACGTCGAGAAGCCGCTGTCTCTCACCATTGAAGAAGGCCCCCGCGTCGTCAAGGCTGCCCGCATCAACAACCGGATTTGCCAGGTCGGCATGCAGCAGCGCTCCGGCAAGATCTACCTCCAGGCCAAGGAAGAGTACTTCAAGACGAAGAAGCTCGGCAAAATCACCCTCGCCCGCACATGGTGGCACGGCAACGGCGCACACCTCATGAAGGCGCCGCCCAAGATGGCCACCCAGCCCTCCAACCTCGATTGGGCGCGCTATCTCGGTCCCGTCAAATGGCGCGACTACGATCCACAGCAGTATTGGAACTTCCGCGCCTATCTCGATTTCGGCGGCGGCCAGGTCACTGATCTCTTCACACACTGGATCGACGTCGTCCACATGTTCATGGACGAAGACGGACCCATCAGCGCCGTCGCCGCCGGCGGTGTCTTCGCCTATAAGGACGGCCGCACCGCGCCAGACACCATCAACGTCCTCCTCGAATATCCCACCGGCTGGACCGCCACTTTCGAGGCAACCCTCTCCCCCGGCATCACCGGCGCCGCCGTCGAGATGTGCGGCACCGAAGGCAAGCTCTGGATCACCCGCAGCAAGTTCATCTACCAGAGCGCCGAACGCGGAGCCAAGCCCGTCGAGGTCCTCTCCACCCACGAGCAGACCATCGATCACGTCGAGAACTTCCTCGAATGCGTCCGCTCCCGCAAGCTCCCCAACGGCGACGTCTACATCGGCCACCGCTCCGCCATGGCCTCGCACCTCGGCAACATCGCCTACGTCCAGAAGCGCCGCCTCAACTTCGATCCCCTCCGCGAGGAGATCCTCCCGCTCTAAACAAACGGGCCCGGCCTCCTGATCTTGCGCGCTCACATCTTCTGGGCGATGAGCCGGGCCATCCTGGTCTTCTCCGGGGACCAATCAGATACCCCCTCCACATCTTCGAAGCGGATGATGCGGAAAGAAAAGGAAAATGCTGCCCGCAGGAGCTCTGCGGGATCGATGTCGACCGGTTTGCGCTGCGCGGCGTTCTTGTCAGATGCAAAACTCTCCACAACAAGCAGGCCGCCGGAACGCAGGGCGTTCCAAACTCGTTGCACGTACCTCGGGTCCGTCACCAAAAATGGCTCATAGGTGATGACGATCAAATCCCACTGTGTCGCACCATAATCGAAGTCTGAGTTGCTCTTCTGAACGGCGTTGATCTGGACTCCCGCAGCGGCAGCGTTCTTTCTTGCGATGTTGAGACCTTGGTCGGAGACGTCGAATCCCGTGACGTCCCAGCCTCGAATGGCCAGAAACACGGAATTCCGGCCCTGACCCATGCCAACATCAAGCGCACGGCCGGGCTTCCTGCCTTCCACGGCGGACATCAGCAGCCCATTGGGTTTGACGCTGAATCCTGGATTGCTCGCGGCGTAAATCTTGTTGAAGATCTGCTGCCAGCCATCCTCCCGAGTGCGCATCAGCTCCAGGATGACCTTGAGCTGGCTGTCCGCGTCCAAAGCAGAGGCTCCTCCGGACATTGCATGGGTCCTGTAATCCCGCAGCAGACTGCCCGGGTTGTCATTGGGCGGGGTGGTGGCGAGCCAGGCAAGGAAGTCTCGCCAAACCCGTTCGACGTCAGCTTGGGCTCCCCAGGCGGGAGACTGGACGGCCGCCGCACCGATCCAGGCAACCTGCTGCACCATCCTTCGTCTTGAGACTTTGAGCATGGCGAGAAGTCTAGCATCAAGCCAGGGCCGGCGTGGTAGGCGTCAACCCACCAGCAAGGAAATCTCCCGCCAAAGCACCTCGTCCGTCACGTGCCCCAACTTCTGCATCCGCCGCCGCCCCGCCCGGTCCACCAACACCAGCGACGGCGTCCCCTGCAATCCCAACTTCTCCATCGTCCTCGGAGTCCACAGCAAACCCGGAGCATCCACTGCCACCGGAAACGAATAACCGTTCTCACGCAGAAACGTCTTCAGCGCCTCATCCCCCATCCGCCCATGCGATTCGAAAACCGTGTGCAGCCCCAGCACCAAAACGTCCTCCCGCGAAAACGCGTCATACACCCGCTGCGCCTGCGGCAGCGCATACGTCACACACCCATCGCACAGCATCTGAAATGCGCAGATCAGCACCACGCGCCCGCGCAGTTCCGCCATCGTCAACGGCTCCGGCGTGGAACACCATTCCGATACTTCCAACTCGGGCATCTCTGTAGCTCGGTAGAATGACATTAATGAGACTCCTATCCATTCTGGCCATTCTCGCGGCGCTGGGCACGCCCGTGATCGCCGCCGATCCGCCGAAGCTGCCCGCGCCCTATCACACGCCCTCAGCCTCGAACGGTCCCAAAGTAGTTCAGAGGCCCGATGGCGCCACCCTCCGCGTCCCCGCCGGCTTCTCCATCGAAGAGTACTCCGCGGGCTTCGAAATGCCGCGCTACATGATCTATGGCCCCTCCGGCGAGATCCTCCTCAGCGACGCCACGAAATCCGGCAGCGTCTACGCCATCACCGACGCCAACAAGAACGGCAAAATCGAGGACAGCGAGAGGACCAAGCTCATCGGTGAACTCTACCGCCCCTTCGGCCTGGCCATCTGGAAAGACTACCTCTACATCGCCGAAACCACTTCGGTGAAGCGTTACAAGTACGATTCCAAAAACCGCAAGCTCGGCCCCGGCGAGGAGGTCGTCTCTCTCAAGGATGCCGATAACGGCCACTGGACCCGCTCCATCCTCTTTGACCCCAAAGGCGAAAAGTTCTATCTCGGCGTCGGCTCCCGCTCGAACGTCTCTCCCGGTGAAGTCGAGATCCGCGCTACCATCTCCCGCTATAACGCCGACGGCACCGGCCGCGAGATCATCGCCTCAGGTACCCGCAACCCCATCGGCCTGGCGCTCTACCCCGGAACCGATACCCTCTGGGCTGCCGTCCAGGAACGCGACGGTCTCGGCGACGATCTCGTCCCCGACTATTTCACGTCCATCCGCGCCGGCGGTTTCTACGGCTGGCCCTACTCCTACATCGGCCCCAACGAAGATCCCCGCAACAAGGGCCTCAAGCCCGAACTCGTGGCTAAAACCATTGTGCCGGACGTTGTCTTGCCTGCCCATGTGGCTGTGCTCGACTCTCGCTTCTATACCGGCAAGCAATTTCCCCAGAAGTACCAGGGCGGCGCATTCATCGCATTCCACGGCTCGTGGAACCGCGCACAGCGCATCGGCTACTCAGTCGTATACATCCCGTTCAAGGACGGAAAGCCTGCCGGACCGGTGGAGGACTTCCTCACCGGCTTCATGACGGACCCCAACTCCAAAGAAGTCTGGGGCCGCCCGGTGGGCCTGTTGCAGATGACTGATGGCAGCCTCCTGGTCTCAGACGATGGAGGCAACAAACTGTGGCGCATCACCTACAAAAAGTAATCATCCTCTCCCTGGCTTTGGGCATGGCTGCGGCATCCGCCGCAGCTCCGCCCAAACGGCCCTTCTCTCACAAGTTCCACATGACGCAGGTGCCGCAGTGCGAATCCTGCCACACCGCCGCCACCACATCCACCAAGGCGGAAGATACTCTCATCCCGCACGAGAGCACGTGCGCTACCTGCCACGACGAGGTGCACATCTCGCCCGCCCGACCCACCGGCGTGCAGAAGTTCGACCACGCCAAACACGTCGAAATGGGCAGCATCGCGCCTCTCATCACCGCGGCCATCAAGAACAAAACTTATCTGGGCGCCCACCCCGCCACCGCCGCCGAACTGGAAGCCGGCAAGGACGCCTGCACCGGATGCCATCACGGCATCGCCGAAAGCGAGAACGTCCCCGTTGAGAAAGCCACCAAAGCGCACTTCCCCGCCATGGCCGATTGCCTGGTCTGCCACAACAAGATCAGTCCGCCGGAATCCTGCGCCAAGTGCCACGTGGCCCCAACCGGGAGCTTCAAACCCACCACCCACGACGCCGCGTTCAGCGATAATCACGCCACCAAAGCCGTGGCCAAAACGGAGTGTGCCAACTGTCACGGCCGCAAATTCACCTGCAAGGGCTG
>CAYVDY010000007.1:23239-36042 GCA_964450255.1 uncultured Candidatus Solibacter sp.
CTAGCTCTCTGTCTGCTATTGCCGCTCCACGCGGAAATTCGTGGAGCGGCACTCCTCGCCACACCTGAGCCCGCCATCCTCACATGGGGCGCCCAACTCCAATCCTGGCCTCTCACCGGAGCCGCCCCCACAACGCTCCTCGATAACCGCGACTTCGGCCCAGCAGGCTGCATCGCCGACGTCGACTCCGACGGCCGCGACGATCTCCTCGTCCAGGAGCGTCCCGGCGTCAGCCGCTTCCTATGGCTCAAAGCCCCGCACTGGACTCCACACACCATCGAGACCGAGACCGACTTCACCAACTGCCTGCCCTTTACCCTCGCCGGCAAGCGCGGCGTGCTCATCACGCACCTCAACTCGCAGGTCCGCTTTTACCTCTTCCCGCGCTTTGAATACAAGGAACTCTACTCCATCTACACAGCCTCCCAGCAAGGTGGTCTGCTCGCCCACGACGTAGATGGCGATGGCCTCACGGATCTCTTCGTCGGCAACTACTGGATGAAGAACCCCGGCGCCCTCGACGTTGCCTGGCGCATCTTCGCCGTCAACCTCTGGCATGACACACCAACCGCCGCCCGCGCCGCCCTGGCACTTTGGCGGGACCGCAGCCTCGTCTGGGCCGCCAGCCGCGTCGCCGTCTTCCATCCGCCCCCGGACGTCAAGCAGCTCTGGCTCGAAGACCGCCTCGCCCCGCTCGATCAGCCGCGCGCCATCCTCGCCCACCCGCAGGGGATCTTCATCGGCCACGCCGCCGGCGTCGCGCTGGAAAGCCCCAGCCCTTCCGGAACATGGAGACGCACCACTATCAGCCGCGTCCCACGAATCCTCCAGCTCATCAACTGGCGCGACAACGTAATCGCCGTCTCACCGGCTGGCGTCCACTGGATCTACCCTCTCAGGTAGGCATCGTCCCCGGTGATCCAGTCATCGCGCCTCGGAGTGAACAGGTCGATCACGACACTGTCCTCCAGCACCTCAACCCCATGCGGCACATGCGGAGGCAAATCCAGCACCTGACCCGCGCGCACGATCATCTCCTCGCCGCCAGCCAGCACGAACTTCAGGCTGCCCGATTGCACCATCGTGAATTGGGCGTTGTGATGGCGATGCACAGGCACCGCCGCGCCGGCCTTCATCTCCAGCCGCGCCACCGTCATCTGACCTGTGTGGATCGCTTGCCGCACCAGCCGCGGGTTCAGCTCCTCGCGCGGTATCTCCGCCCAGTCCATCTGTTTTACAGCGTTCAGTTCCATAGCAGGCGTAGTGTATCATCCCGCAAAAGCCAGTCACAAGGCATATTTCCTCGTGTTTACAATCACATAACCCGCGCTGCTCTTGACACCCCGCGCTACACTGATCTTAGGGGATGACCCGCTGGCCAGCTTTGATCCCTTCGCCTAACTTAGAGCGGCGTGAACCGAAACGTTCAACGCTTCCTATGCGGGCCACCGTCTTGCACGGTGCGCAAACCGGTTTTTGTCCCGATCAGCTCGATCAAATACGGGGTTCCTCACGGAACCCCGGGCGACTAATTCGGGGACGGTCTACTCAATTCCCAATTTCGCGAGGCCGTAGTGTCCCTACACCAGTTCGAGCCGCGCGCTCACCACCGGCTCGCCCATATCGCGAGTCAGTTTGAAGCCGGCCTTCTCGGACACCTTCTGCATCGCCGAGTTCTCGGCGAGTATGTCCGCCGTGATCACCTTCACGCCTTCCCTCCGGCCCACATCGATCAGCCGCTTCAGCAGCTCCGTACCCAGGCCCTCCTTCTGGAAGTCGTCGCTGACCACGATCGAGAACTCGGCCTCGGCCGCGCGGATACCCTGTAGCCGCCCCACGCCCACAATCTGGCGTTCGCCCGTGGCGGCATCCGTCCGCTCCACAACCAACGCCATCTGTTCCGCGTAATCGATGAAGCAAATGCGCGTCAGCCGCTCGTGCGCGGTGCGCTGATTCACATTCAGCAGTTGCAGATAGCGCTGATAGACCGTCCGTTCCGAAAGCGATCCGTGGAACTTCACCATCATCGGTTCGTCCTCGGGCCGGATCGGGCGGATGTCCACCGTCTCGCCGCTGCGTACCTGGAACTCGGCCGCGTATTGAATCGGATAGCGGCGGATCGCCGGCCTCGGCAGATCGGCTTCCTTGGTATCCGGATCGTGCAGCACCACGCGCGCATCCAGCGCCACCAACCGTTCCGGCGATGCCAGCAGTGGATTGATGTCGATCTCCTTGATCCAGCGCTGCTCCACCACCAGCCGGCTGAAACAAACCAGCAACTGCTCCATCCCCGCCAGATCCACCGGCGGGCGGCCGCGGACACCCTTCAGTGCCGTGTAGATCTTGGTCTTCTCCATCATGCGCCGCGCCAGCGTGGAGTTCAGCGGCGGCAGCGCCAGCGCACGGTCCTTGAAGACCTCCACCAACTGTCCGCCCATGCCGAACAGCAGCACCGGGCCAAACTGAGCGTCGATCGACGAGCCGAGAATCACCTCGTACCCATCGAGCTTGATGAACGGCTGGATGTTGACTCCATTGAAGTGCTCCAACCCAACCTTGGCCGTGCAGCCGTCGCGGATCAGCCGGAACGCATTCCGCACCGCATCCTCGTCCTTCAGGTTCAACTGCACGCCGCCGACATCCGTCTTGTGCGTGATGGTCAGCGAGTGCAGCTTGAGCACCACCGGGTAGCCCATGGAGGACGCCGCCTCCACCGCCTGGTCTTCCGTGGACGCGATGCGCGAAGGCAGAGTGGGAATGCCGTACGCGGCCAGCACTTCCTTGGACTCGTACTCCGTGAGAATCGTGCGGCCCTCGGCACGGACCTTGGCGATCAGCGCCTGGGCGCGAGCCGCGTCGATGTTGTCATCCCCCTTGCCGTAGCTCGGCGTCTCGTAGAGCGACTTCAGGTTGGACGCATAGCGCCACATGTAATTGAACATGCGCGCAGCCGTGTCCGGATAGGGGAACGTCGGGATACCGCACTGATTCAGAATCTGCTCGCCCGCCGCCACGTCCACACCACCCATCCAACTGGCGATCACGGGCTTGTCGCCCAGTTTCGCGTAGGGCTTCAATGCCTGTGCGGTCTGCGTGGCATCGGTCATCGCCTGCGGCGTGAGGATCACCAGCAGGCCGTCGCTGTTGGGATCCTTCGCGCACATTTCCAGCGTCTTGGCGTAGCGGTCCGCCTCGGCGTCGCCCAGCACGTCCACCGGGTTGCCGTGGCTCCAGGAGGGGGGCAGGAAGGTACTCAGCTCCGCAATCGTCTCCTCGGAGATCTCCGCCAGTTCGCCTCCGCCCAGCAGCAGGGAATCCGCCGCCAGCACGCCAGGTCCGCCGGCATTCGTTAGAATCGTCAGCCTCGGTCCCTTCGGCCGCGGCTGTTTCGCCAGCACCTCGGCCATGTAGAACAGATCCGCGATGTTGGTCACGCGCAACACGCCGCTGCGCTGGAACGCCGCGTCCAGCACGTCGTCGCTGCCGGTCAGCGAACCCGTGTGCGAAGCCGCCGCCTTCGAACCCGCCGCCGTCCGGCCTGCCTTGATCACGATGATCGGCTTGGTCAGCGCGACTTCGCGCGCCGCCGAAAGGAAGCTGCGCGCATCGCCGACGCTCTCCATGTAAACCAGAATCGCCCGCGTCTTCGGATCGTTGCCCAGGTAGTAGATCAGGTCGCCCCAGCCTACATCGGCCATCGAGCCCAAAGACATGAACGCGCTGAAGCCTACGTTTTCCCGCAGGGACCAGTCCAGAACCGCCGTGCACAACGCGCCGCTCTGGCTCAGGAATCCGACATTGCCCGTCCGCGCCATGCCCGACGCGAAGGTCGCGTTTACGCCCGAGGGCGGAATCATTACGCCCAGGCAGTTCGGCCCGATAATCCGGATACCCCACTTACGCGCGTTCTCCAGCAGTTGGCGTTCGAGTTCCTTGCCTTCCGGGCCGGCCTCTTTGAAGCCTGCCGAAATGACCACCACTGACCGGATGCCAACCTCTCCGCACTCATTGATCAGGTTCGGAATCAGCTTGGACGGCGTCACGATGACGGCCAGATCCACCTCTGCCGGAATCTCCTTGACCGACTTATAGGCCTTGATGCCTAACACGCTGTCGCGCTTCGGGTTAACCGGGAACACCGCGCCGCCGAACGGCGTGCTGATCAGATTCCACAACGTGGTCCGCCCGACGCTGCCGGGGTTCTCTGTCGCACCGATGACGGCGATGTTCTTGGGGGTGAAGAAAGGGTCGAGGGGATGATCGACGTGACCGAGGATATCGTGGGCGGACTTGGGGGACTTCCCGGAGACAGGTTTCATTTCAATTAATCCGATCCGAAACAATGTTTATGAGACTACCTCTCCTATAATGACTCCATAAGCCGGACAGGGGCAAGACTGGGGGGCCGCAGCCCCCCAATTCTCTCTACTGAAACCGGCCCTGAGTGTACGGCACGCCCGTTGCATCGAGCTGTTGCTCGAACTTCTTCAAGTCGTCCAGCAGGGACTTCAGCTTCGGCTGCTCGATGGCGAACTCCTCGCTCGCAATCTGATAGTTGAGCTGCTGCGTGCCCGTCGGCGCGCCGGTCAGGTTGCGCGTACCGAAGGTCGCCGATCCAATCCGCGATTGGACGCTGGATGGCGAGCCGGACTCCAACCCGCGCAGCGTCTCATCGCCGCGCAGTTTCCGCAGGATCGCCGTCAGCCGCCGGTCCAGTGCCGACGCCTCGTCAATCAGCTTTGCGTCAGCCGGTGAGTCCAGCAACGCGCGCTTCACCGCGCCGAGCTTCGTCTTCGCCGTGTTGGCCGCTTCCAATGCGCCGGTCACCTGCCGCTGCAACTGGTAGACCTTCGAAACGAAGTCCGTCAACGCCTTGCGCTCTTCCGGTTTCACCTGCGCCGCAGGCTCGGCCTCCACCGTGAAACTTTGCTCCGCGCCAAGGGGAGTAGTTACCCCGCTCACGCGCTTCGCCAAAGCAACCTTGTAGACGCCCGGTGTCACAAAGCCGCCGCCTGCGGAAGCAGCGCTGTCGCTCTCGTCGTCTTCATCCGAAGACCGGCGTCCGCCGCCGCCCGCGCTGGCCGCCGGACCGCGCAGATTCCACGTCACGCGGTGGATGCCGCGCGCCGTCGGACCCGTCAGCCGCTTCACCACCTTGCCCGCCGCGTCGGTGATGGTCAGCAGTACCTGCGGCGCCTCTTCGTCCACTTCAGCCGTGAGCTGTGCCGGTGACGGATACTCGGTGGCCTCCTTCTTGGCCGCAACACGCTCCGCCTTCTTCGTCTTGAGCGCGTCCTTCAGCCAGAACGTGAACGTCGCGCCAACCGGCGGATTCTCCGCCATCCAGAGCTGCTCACCCTGCGAGCCGCGGCTCTTGCCCGTCTCCTGCACGAAGATCGTCGCCTTCTTCACGGGAAACACTTCCGCTGCCTTGCTGAACGTCTCCGTCTTCAAGTTACGCAAAGCCGAGTAGTCGTCCAGCACGTAGAAGCCGCGCCCGAACGTCGCCAGCACCAGATCGTTCTCCCGCTCCTGGATCGCCAGATCCCGCACTGCGATCACCGGCAGATTGTTGCGCAGCCGGATCCACTTCTTGCCGCCATCCAGCGTGAAGTGCAGACCAAACTCAGTCCCGCAGAACAGCATGTTGGGGTTCACCGGATCCTCTGCCAGCGCCAGCGCCGGTCCATTCACCGGCAGGTCTCCCGAGATGGAGACCCACGTCGCACCCTTATCGGTTGACTTCATCACATAGGGCTTGTAGTCGGAGTTCTGATGATTGTCGAACAGCGCGTACACCGTGTTGACGTCGTGGCGCGAAGCATACACGCGCTGTACATAGACGCCCGTCAGCCCGCCCGCCACTTCAGGCACGCCAGTGAACTTTTCGATCTTGCGCCACGCCTTGCCGCCATCTTCGGTGACCTGGATCAGGCCGTCGTCGGTGCCGACATAGATCAGACCTTCCTTCTTGCGCGATTCGTTCACCGCCGTGATGTTGCCGTACGTGGACGTGGACGCGTGCTTCAGCAGCGCCTCGGGCGGCCAGATCTTGCCCATCACAGGGAGCTTGTTGCGATCCACCTGCCGCGTCAAATCCGGAGACACCGCTGTCCACGAACTGCCGCGATCATCGGAGCGATGCAGCCGGCTGCTGCCGAGATAGAGCCGCGTGTGCGAGTGCGGGCTGATGAGGAACGGTGTCTCCCAGTTGAAGCGCAGGGCCGCCTCGCCCTTGCCCTCCACCGGACGGATACTCACGCGTTCCGAAGTTTTGCGGTTCAGCCGCACGATGCCGCCGTACTGCGATTCGCCGTAAACGATGTCCGGGTCGGTCGGGTCGATCCGCGACACAAAACCATCTCCACCTGTGACGATGAACCAGTCCGCATTGGTTGCGCCTTGCGTGCCACGCGTGCGCGAAGGTCCGCCGAGCGTGCTGTTGTCCTGCGTGCCGCCATAGACGTTGTAGATCGGCGAAGCGTTGTCCACTTCGACGTTGTAGAACTGCGAGATGTTCAGGTTCGTCATATGACGCCACAGCCGGCCCCGATCCCACGACTCGTAAACGCCGCCGTCGGAGCCGTTCAGGATGTGATCGGAGTCGTCCGGATCGATCCAATAGCTGTGATTGTCCACGTGCTTGGCGCGCTCGCCCACATTGCGCCACGTCTTCCCGCCGTCGTCTGACACGCGCACATACACATCCATCAGATACACGCGGTCCGCCACGTTGGGGTCCGGCACGATGTTCAGGTAGTACATCGGCAGGCCAGCATAGGCGTCGCGCTTCTCCCAGCTCTCGCCGGAATCGGTGGACCGGAAAACGCCGCCGCCGCCTTCCGCCGCTTCCACACGGGCATACACCATGCCCTTTTTCGCCGGAGAAAACGCCAGCCCGATGCGGCCCAGTTCGCCCGTTGCGATGCGCACCTTACGGAACGTCGCGCCCGCGTCTGTGGATTTATAGAGCGCCGATTCCGGCCCGCCGTGGATCAGCGTCCACACGTGCCGGCGCCGCTGATGCGCGGCTGCCAGGATGATATCCGGATTGTTCGGATCCATGGCCACGTCGCCGATGCCCGTGTGCTCGCTGACTTCGAGAACCCTCTTCCACGTCTTGCCGCCGTCGCTAGTTTTGTAGAGCCCTCGGTCGCCGCCCGGCCCCCAAAGCGGTCCGTAGGCAGCCACGTAGACCACGTTGGAATCGCGCGGATCCACCACGATGCGGCCAATGTGTTCGCTGCTCTTCAGCCCGACATTGCGCCACGATTTGCCGCCGTCGTCCGAGCGATACACGCCGTCGCCGTAGCTCACCGAGCGCTGATTGTTCGATTCACCCGTGCCCACCCAGATGGTGTCGGGGTTTTTCGGGTCCAGCGTCAGGGCGCCCACCGAATACGATCCCTCATTTTGAAACACCGGAGTCCAGCTTGTGCCGGCGTTGGTGGTCTTCCAGACGCCGCCCGACGCCACCGCGACGTACCACGTCGCCTTGTGCTCCGGATGCACCGCGATGGCGATCACACGGCCGGACATCAACGCCGGCCCGATCGAGCGCAGGCGGAATCCGGAGAACGTGGAGCTCTGCCACGGGTCGTCTGATTTCGCGGCGGAAGCAGGGGGTTGCGCCGGCTGGGCAAAAAGTGAAAAGCTCAGGGCGAGTAAAAGAGAAAAGTTGCGCATGACGGTATCGCCGTCAGTGTATCGCAGCATCACGATAGAGAGGCTGGAAGTAGTTATGAGCGACATACAATACCGCAGCCGCCGCGCCGTATCTCTGGAGAACGAGCACCTCGAGATTATCGTCACCGTCGAGGGCGGCCACATCGCCGCCATCCGTGACAAGAAGACCGGAGTCAATCCGCTCTGGTCGCCGCCCTGGGCGTCCATCGAGCCCTCCACCTACGATGCCGCCAGGCATCCGGAATATGGCGGCAACGCGGAGAGCAAGTTGCTCTCCGGAATCCTGGGCCACAATCTCTGCCTCGATCTTTTTGGGGGCCCCTCGGACGAGGAAGCCGCCGCCGGCATGTCGGTGCACGGCGAGGCTTCGGTGGCGAAGTACGACATCTCAGTCGCCGGCGACACGCTGACGCAGCGCTGCACATTGACCTACGCGCAGCTCGGCTTCGAACGCAAGATCCGCCTCGCCGCCGGATCGCGCCGCGCCGAGATCACCGAAACCGTGGAGAACCTCAGCCCGTGGGATCGCCCGGTCGCGTGGACGCAGCACGTCACGCTCGGCCCGCCCTTCCTGGAGCGAGGCAAGACAGCCTTCCGCGCCTCCGCCACCAAGTCCAAGACGATGGAATCTGACTTCAGCGACGGCAAGGGCTACATGAAGATCAACGCCGAGTTCACCTGGCCGATGGTACCCCGCGAGGACGGCTCGCAGGAGGACATGCAGGTCTTCACGGACCGTGAAGTCTCCGGCGCTTTCTCCACTCACCTGATGGATCCGTCGCGCGACAAGGCATACTTTTCGGCGTGGAGCCCCACGTCGAAGCTGGCCCTCTCCTACATCTGGAAACAGACGGACTTCCCGTGGCTCGGCATCTGGGAAGAGAATCATGGACGCATGAGCCCGCCATGGCGCGGCCAGGCACTGACGCGTGGAATGGAGTTCGGCGCGTCCCCGTTCCCGGAAACGCGCCGAAAGATGATCGACCGTGGCGGATTGTTCGGAGTGCCGGGCTACCGCTGGATTCCCGCCCGCCAGCGAGTCACCGTCCAATACGCGGCAGTGCTGGAGCCCGCCGAATCCATCGACAAAATCCAGCCTTAACTCCATCGCCAGGTCCGTTCGTGGGGAACTAGCCGGCCGCATTAGGTGTCACTAGCCTATGCTCGAACTGCGCAACGTCTCCAAGCGGTTTAGCGGTATCGTGGCGGTCGATGACGTGACCTTCTCGGCCCGGCCCGGCGAAATCACCGGATACCTCGGACCCAACGGTTCAGGGAAATCCACCACCATGAAGATGATCACCGGGTTGCTCGAAGCAACCTCCGGCAAAATCCTGTTCAACGGTGAACTCATACAAACCGACCCAATCGCATACAAGCAGCGGATGGGCTATGTGCCGGAAGAGCCTCATCTCTACTCGCATCTTAGCGGCCTGGAGTATCTCGGCATGGTGGGACAACTGCGCAACCTGCCTCCCGCTGTCGCGGATCACCGCATCGATGGGCTGTTGCGATTGCTGTCTCTGCACAGCGACCGGCACGCGCCCATCTCGGCCTATTCGAAAGGCATGCGGCAGAAAGTGCTCCTCTCCGCGGCGCTGCTGCACAACCCGGACCTGCTCTTGCTCGACGAGCCGTTTTCCGGCCTCGACGTCGGCACGGGCCTCGTACTCCGAAGCCTGATTCAGGAACTGGCCGCGCGCGGAAAAGTGGTCCTATTCAGCTCGCATGAGCTTGAAACAGTCGAGCGCGTTTGCAGCCACGTAGTGATTCTCCACAAAGGCAGGATCGTTGCCGACGACTCTATCGAACACCTACGGACGCTCATGGCCGCACCCACGCTGGAGGCCATTTTCCAGCAACTCGCTGTCGAGCAGGACACCACGGCAATCTCCCGCGAGATCGCTGACCTGGTTGGGGCGTGAGCCATGACCAGGCTTCAGCTTCGCGTGCTCTATCGCCAGTTCCTCTTTCGCTTCGTCGATCTCGAAGTGCTCTCAGAACAAGCCTACGGTGATGTGAACAAGCTCCTCGGACAGTTCGCGGGCTTGCTCGTTTTCATCAGCCTCGTACTCTCTATTCCGGCGATCTTTGGCGGCGCCCAGCCGCCCGTCGGCGGCGACGCCGTTGCGCTGATGTCCCGCATCATCATGCAGCACCTTCTGATCGCGACGACGATGCTCGCCGTCGGCCTGTTCGCCGTACTCAGTTGGGACGCGGCGTTCCCGGATGCGCGCGACGTGCTCGTGCTGGGGCCGCTGCCGGTGCGGATGCAGACCATGTTTCTCGCCAAGGTGGCGGCTGTGGCGACAGCGCTCGGCATCACAATCCTCCTCCTGCACACCGTGACGGGACTGTGCTGGCCGCTCGCGTTCGCCGCACACGCCAGTGCCGCCAAGCTTCCGGCGATGAGTTTCGATCCCACGCCCGTTCCCGTCACGGTCAGCGACCTCCAGGCCGTGATGGACCGCGACCTCAGGCAAGCACTCACCACCGGGAGTCTGGCGCCAGGGACCGGCGCGGGACTGGCAATCGGAGTCTGGCAGCGTGGGGAACGCCGCCTCTTCACCTACGGAGTCGCGAAGCAGGACTCGCTCTTCGAAATCGGCTCGATCTCCAAAACATTCACCGGGCTAATCCTGGCGCGCATGGCGGCCGAGGGCAAGGTGCGCTTCGACGAACCCGTTCGCGAGTTGCTTCCGCCCGGCACGGTGGCTAAGCCGGAGGGTCCGGAGATCACGCTCCTCGACCTCGCCACGCATCACTCCGGCTTGCCGCGAATGCCCGCCAATTTCCGTCCCGCGGATCGTACCAATCCCTACGCCGACTACGGACCCCGCCAACTCTACGCATTTCTCAGAAGCCACGGTGTGGCGCGCTCGGCCGATACGGGCTTTCAGTACAGCAATCTCGGCCTCGGACTCCTCGGCCAGGCGTTGGCCGTGCGTGCAGGGACAACCTATCCGGATCTGCTGCGCGAAGAAGTGACGGGCCCGCTTGCGATGAACGACACTGTGGTGAAGCTTTCCGCCGAACAGCAGAGCCGCTTCCTTCAGGGACACGACAGCCAGCATCATCCCGTGCATGCCTGGGATCTCGACGGACTCGCCGGCGCCGGGGCCATTCGCTCAACCGCCGGCGACATGGTGACGTATCTGGCGGCGAACCTCCACCCCGAGAACCACGCCGCTCTCGCCCGCGCCATCGCCTCGTCGCAGCGTCTGCGCGACAACGCATTCGGCGGCCAGCAAGTCGCTCTGGCATGGACGTTTAACGCCAGCGCCGGAACCTACGAGCATGGCGGCGCTACCGCCGGCTATAGCAGCCAGGCCTTCTTCCACCCGCAGTCCGACCTGGCGGCAGTAGTCCTGATGAACAGCGGGCCCGGCATGCTGCTTTCGCCAGGTCAAATCGCGGCGCACATCCGGCAGCGGCTCGCTGGCGAACCGGCAGTCTCGCTCGATACCGTCGTCGTGCCCACAGCCTCGGGTCTCGTTGGGCTGCTCCGTTCGTTCATCGCCTATTGGTTCACCATGCTGGCCGCGGCTCTGTTCGTCTATTGCTGTGTTTTGTCCATGCAGGCGCTGGCGGCGCTGGCTCTCTCCCGCCGCCTCTTTCTTCGTGTCTCGGGATATCTGCAAATGGCGGCCTTCTGCACGATCGTTTGCATGTACTTCCTCCAGCCGGCCCTCGGCGGATTGGGCGACCTGGAAGCCTCGTCCCTGTGGAACGTGATTCAATGGCTGCCGTCCTATGGGTTCCTGGGGATCTACCAGCAATTGAACGGCTCCATGCATCCTGCGATGCAGCCGCTGGCAAATCGCGCTTGGATCGCCCTGGCGCTGCTCCTGTGCGCGACGCCCGTCGCTTACACGCTCGCCTATTGGCGCACCATGCGCAGGGTTGTCGAGGAGCCCGACATCATGCCCAACACGCGGCGTCTGGCCTGGCTGCCCGGATTCGGCAGTCGGGTTCAGACCGCGATCGGGCAGTTCAGCGTTCGTACCCTCGTGCGCAGCCGGCAGCATCGGATGATTCTCGGCTTTTATCTCGGTGTCGGCCTCGCGTTCACCAGCCTGGTGCTCAAGGACCCGTCGACCCGGCGCCAGTTCGAGGATGGCGCGGGCGGCAATCCGTGGCGCGAGGCGAGCACTGCGCTCTGGATGGCCAGCGTCATGATGATGATCCTGGCTGCGATCGGGACGAGGGTGGTGTTCGCCCTTCCGTTGGACCGGCGGGCCAACTGGATCTTCCGCGTCACCGGCGTGCAGAGCGGGCGCGAGGCCATGACGGCCAGCCGGCGCGCGCTGCTCTTTCTCACCCTCGCGCCGATCTGGCTGGCTGAGATGGTGGTGTGTGTCTGGATCTGGCCCTCCTGGCAGACCGGAGTTCACCTCGCGGCGCTCTGGCTGCTCGGCCTGACTCTCGCCAGCGTCTGCCTGTTCCGGGTGCAGAAGATTCCGTTCGCCTGCTCCTACCTACCCGGAAAAACCCGTTACCACTATGTCCTGCTGGGCGCGGTCTGCCTGGTGCATGGGACGATTCGAGGCGTGCTGGCCGAACGCCAGGCGCTTCAAAATCCCGGCACGATTGCCGCGATTTTCGCGCTGCTGACGGCGGCGTGGTTGAGCGCGCATTGGTTCGCTATGAGATGGGCGGCCGAGGAAGACCCTGTCTTTGAGGATGAGTTCGCACCGGTGGTGCAGGAGTTGGGGCTGGTGCGGGACGGAGTGATGACGATCGGACTAAACAAAACGGGCGCACCGTGAAGTGCGCCCACCATTGTCGCGGACTACTTAGCTCTTCGACGAAGTTCGAGGACCGGCCGATTTGGAGGTCGTCGGCGCCGAAGCGGCCGGCGCTTCCATCGGAGCATTCTTCACCAGGTTCAGTGCCTTGCGCACCTCGGTGTCCAGCTTGTCGAGCGTCTCCGGATGCTCGCGCAGGAACTGCTTCACGTTCTCACGGCCCTGCCCGATCCGCTCTCCGCCGTAGCTATACCAGGAGCCGCTCTTTTCCACCAGGTTGTGCTCCACACCAACGTCGAGCAGGTCGCCGATCAGGCTGACACCTTCGCCGTACATGATGTCGAACTCGGCTTCGCGGAAGGGCGGCGC
>CAYVDY010000008.1:0-28582 GCA_964450255.1 uncultured Candidatus Solibacter sp.
GTGGTGGCGGTGGGTGACGCGGCGCGGGATTTCCGGGTGGTGGGGGTCCCAATCGGGCACAGGAAGGCAGTACAGGATACAGGAATGGGAAACTGGCTGGAGGGGGATTCCTGGATTGTGGCCTAGAGAGCATGGGGCGTGGTCGCTGCTTTTGACTCCTTTCGCGGCGGCGCTTTTGGTGGCGGGCCGGGTCAACCTGGCGAGCGGAGCCGTTCTGTGCGCCGCGCTGGGCCTGTTTCTCCTGCGGGAGCCGTTACTGGTGTTGGCGCGGCAGCGCTGGGTGTGGCGCGAGGAGAAGCCTGAGAGCGCCCTGGCGCGGCGCTGGGTGATTGCCCTTGCCGTGGTGCTGGCAGTGCCCGGCGCGGCCCTGACGGCGGCCTGGGGGCTGCTATTGATGGCTGTAATGGGCGCCGGCGCGGCGGCGCTGACCGTGGTGGCGGTCTGGATGGCGTTGCGCAACCGGCAGCGTTCGGTGTGGCTGCAGACTGTGAGTTGCGGCGGCCTGACGTTCACGGCGGTGGCAGCGGCGCGGTCTGTCAACGAGGGCTTTCCGGCATGGGGCTGGGTGCTGTGGGGCTTGTGCTGGCTGCAGGGCGTGGCGGGGATTCTGGTGGTTCACACGCGGCTCGACGCGATGGTGGCACGCAAGACCGGGCGTGGGGAGGCGGGGATTCGCAAGGCGGCGTGGTTGGCAGTGGGCCTATTGGGCGGCGTAGCCGTGGCGCTGGCCGCGAAGGGTTCGCTGATGCTGGCGGCGGCTCCGGCGCTGGCCGCGGCGGCGCACGGCTGGGAACTGGCGGCGATGAACCTGGAAACCAAGCTGACCGTGGTGGGGCTGCGGGCGATGGCGGTTTCGATGACGTACGCGCTGACGGCGGCGCTGGCCCTACGCTAACGCGCTGAGGCCCCGGCGGCGGGCATACTCGGCGCCGAGCGTGGAGAGGGTCTGCTGGGGGAGCACGCGGCGGGCCAGCCCGAAGAGGATGCGTTCTTCCACGGCGAAGTGCTCGCGGGCCAGCTCCAGAACCCGCCGCAACTGGCCGCGGGCGCGGGTGAGATCCTCAATGGCGGGCAGATCTTCGAGCAGTTGGCGCAGTTCGTTGTGCTCGCCGCACATGGCGTCCAGGGTCTCACGAACACCGCGCTGATCGACAGGGAGAGCGTGGAACAACAACCCGTCCTCCTCGATGGCGTGAGCCATCAGCAGCGCTTCCAGAACTGAGCCCGCAGCCCGCACGCCCGATATGTCCAGGGCGCCAAGGCTATTTCCGTAGTAACGGAAGAGAGTGAGAAGCGACGCGTGTTCGCCGAGCAGCAGGTCGATCAGATCGAGATTGGGGCGTGGGATAAATGAGGACACCGTAGTCGTGATTTGACTATTCTGCCAGAAAACGGGCGGGACCGGAATAGCAGGCGCCGGCTTTGGTAGGATTGTGGTTCATCGCCATGACAAGTACGCATCGGGCGACTGTGGCAGCACTGGCAGCGGTGTATCTGTTGCAGGCCGTGGCAGCTCCCAATCAACGAAGCAAGAAGAAGGACCCGGACTTCACGCAGACGCTTGAAGTGTTGCCGGATCCGCCGCTGGCCGTGCAGGCGGAGACGGCGCGGTTGCGGTTTCTGAGCGGTTCCCTGACATCCAAGGGCCTGCTGTCTCAGCAGACACGCGACGTGCTGAAGTCTCTGGTATCGAGCGCGCGCGGGGCGCAGTTCATCAAGATCCGGGCATTCGTCGCCGGTACTGGCGATCTGCGGCGCGTGCAGGCGATTTTATCCGAAGTCTTTAGCGAGAGAAAGCTGACGCTGCCGGTGCTGAGCGTGGTGCAGGTGGGCGCGCTGCCGATGGAGGGCGCGCAGGTGCAGTTGGAAGCGGTGGTGCAGGAGAAGCGCGCGGTGAACCCGATGGGGCTGGCGTTCATCTCCGGCCAGGACGCCAGCGGCGCGGAGCCGGTGACGGCGCTGTTGCGGCAATCGGGCGAGCGTTTGAAGCGGGCGGCGGCGGCGGCCGGCACGGCGCCGGAGGAGATGCTGCGCGTGAGCTGCTTTGTCACTTCACTGGAAGGCGTGAGCGTCATGCGCGAGACGCTGGCTCAGATGTTCCCCAAGGCGCAGTTCGCGATTGTCCAGACGCAAAGATTGGCAGAGCAGCAGGTGGCCGAGTGCGAGGGTACTGCGCGGTTGCGGAAGGCGCCGGCATCCGCGGTGGTGCTGATGAACCCAGACGGCCTTCCCGTTTCCAAGAGCTACTCACAGATCGCGCTGGTCTCGGCTCCCACGCTGGTATTCGCCGGAGATCAGTTGGCCTTCCGCTACCAGGAGGAAGACGCCCGGCTGGCCTTCCAGCGTTTGGAGAAAACGATGCAGGCGTCCGGCACTTCGCTCAAGAACGTGGTGATGTTGAACACCTATCCACTTTCGCCGCAGTTGGCGGATCTGGTGCGCAAAATCCGCTTTGAGTTTCTGGATCAGGCAAGGCCGCCCGCCTCCACGATGCTGCCTTTCGAGGGACTGCCTTCGATGGACGCCAGTTTTGGGTTGGAAGCAGTGGCCGTGCATGGTCCCCACAGTTCATCGGTCCGATAAAGTGAGGTCTTATTCCATGTCCAAGAAAACCGTCGTCACCTTCGGCGAAATTATGCTGCGGCTCGCGCCTCCGGGCTACGAGCGGCTGATGATGTCCCCCATGCTGGTTGCCACGTTCGGCGGCGGCGAAGCCAATGTCGCCGTTTCCGTCGCCAACTACGGCCTGCCGGCGCGCTACGTCACGGCGCTGCCCGACAACCCCATCACCGATGCGTTCGTGTATCAGATGCGCGGATTCGGCATCGACACGACGTTCATCAAGCGGGCCGCGGGCCGTTTCGGGATTTACTTCGTCGAGCCGGGCGCCAATCAGCGGCCGTCGAAGGTTGTGTACGACCGGGCGAACTCCTCCATCGCGCTGGCCAAGCCGGGTGACCTGGACTGGCAGGCGATCTTCGCCGACGCGGGCTGGTTCCATGTGACGGGCATCACGCCCGCGCTGTCGCAATCCGCCGCGGATCTGTCGATCGAGTCAGCCAAGGCGGCGCAGGCCCTGGGCGTTCCGGTGTCCTGCGATTTGAACTACCGCAAGAATCTCTGGAAGTACGGCAAGACGGCGCAGGAAGTGATGTCGGAGCTCGTACTGCACGTCGATTACGCCATCGCCAACGAGGAAGACTGCCAGAAGGCGCTGGGCGTGAAGATCGACGTTGACGTGCACTCCGGCAAGCTGGATTCGGCGCAGTACGAGAAGCTGGCGGAAAAGGTGCTGGCCACGTATCCGAATCTGAAGGCCATCGCAATTACGCTGCGAGAGAGCTTCTCGGCGTCGCACAACGGCTGGTCTGCCTGCATGCACAACCGTGAGCGCTTCATGATGAGCCGGCACTACGACATCACGCACTTCGTGGATCGAGTGGGCGGCGGCGACAGCTTCGGCGGCGGGCTGATCTACGGGCTGATGAGCCTGCCGAGTCATGAGGAAGCGCTGGAGTTCGCGGTGGCTGCGTCGTGCCTGAAGCACTCCGTGCCGGGCGACTTCAACCGCTTCACGAAGGCGGAAGTGGAGTCGCTGTTGAAGGAAGGCGGCAGCGGGCGCGTGCAGCGCTAACTGACCTGTGGAGCGAGGCGGCCCCCTGCACCGGCAAGCGGTGCAGGGGGCCGTTTCACGTTACGGCAGCGGCTGGGCCCGGAACGATGTAAATGCGCTGGCCGAGGGCGCGAAGCGCAGGCCCAGGACGGAGATCTCTCCGCTGATGACGGAGATCTCCATGGAGCCCGCCTTGCCTTTCAGAAGGTCGCTGAAATCAGTGAGAGCGAAGGCCTTGTGGCCCAGCGGGGGCAGTACGGGTAGAGCGGTTTCCAGAATGCGGAGGCCCTGCGGATCGCGGAACGTGAGATTGACCTGCGAGGGCACGTTGGCGCTCAGGTTAGCCATGGCGACGGATGTGGTGAATCCGGCCGTATTGTCAAAGGGCAGGATGGACCGGAAGGGCGTGGCGATGTTGACAGGAACGGCGGCCTCCTGATCCGGCGTGCCGGGCAGAGAGCGCCGGAACACCGCAAAGCCCGTCACGTATTGATCGCTCAGCACTTCGGCCCATCCGGACAGCACTGTGGGACTCATGCCGGACGAGCGAAGAGTCACGGAATTGCCCGGAGGGATGGTGATGAGATCCGGATTGACGCCGTCTTCGAAGGCTATAGTCCACGGCTCCGTCGCGTTGTTGGCCGCGCCTTTCCAGAACCTGAGGCGGACCTGCGCTGGCGCACCATCGTTATTGACCAGAGTGATGTTGGTGCGGAACTCGCCGCCATCGGCGACCTGCGGGATGGACTTCTTGCCGGAGGGCCGCCGGTTGAGCGACTGAACCTCAAAGCTGGTGAATGCTCCGGAAGGAGCGAAGCGCAGGCCAAGGACGGAGATGTGGCCTCCGAGGACCCAGAAATCGGCCGTGCCGCTGAGGTTTTGGAGATAGGGGAATTCCCGGAAAAGCTCAAACGCCGCGTGCCCGCGGGCGGGGATGTCCTTCAGGCGATCGAGACCGATCAGCCGCCCGTTACGATCGCGGAACGCCACGCGGACGCGTGCGATTTCGGAGGAGCTCAAATTGGCGAGGGCGATGGAGGTGACGAAGCCGTTCGTGTTGTCGAAAGGCAGAAGATTGCGCTGCATCAGGCCGGAGTTGATGGGCACGGCGGCTTCCTGCACACGGCCATCGGGCTGCACCTGGCGGAAGACGGCGAGGCCGCTGACTCTCTGGGAGGAAACCACCTCGGCCCAACCGGAGGAGATGGCGGCGGCGGCGCCGGAGGTCTGAACGGTCCACGACGAGCCCACCGGAATCTCAATATCATTGACCCGGGCACTGCCTTCCATTGGCGGATTCCAGTCCGTGGTGGCGCGCGTGGCGGGGTCGGACTTGTAGAATCGCAGGGTGACACGGGCCGGGACGTTCTCGTTGTTCACAACGGTGATGGAGGTCTTGAAACCGCCGCCGTCGGCCACCTGAGGAATGGCGTTGACGCGGTTGGGTTCCATCGAGGTCTTCACGGGCGTTATGACGGACGGGGAACCGTCGCGGGGCGCAACGGTGAAGCTATCCTCGCGCGGAAGGGTTGGCGTGATGGAGGTGTCCATCGCTGCCTGGAAGAACATCGGCGTAACCCCGCTGGAGATCGATAATCCCAGAGGAGTTGAGCCAGCACTCTGAAGGACGTCGAACGCCATCGTCCGGCCGTCCAGAGCAGTCACTTGTACCAGCTGTGACGGTGGCTGGACGGTTCCGAAAACATAGTAGTTCAATTGCGAGGGGATGACGGTAAAACCGACGCCCCTGTCGGTAACCGTCAGTTTCACGGGAACGGTTCCGGCGAGACCGTTCACCGTCGTACCAGTGAAGCGGATCTCCCCGCGCACCTCGGTGCCGGGGTCGAGACCGGCGGCGCTGACTCGCACGAGAATCTGCTCGTTAGAGACGAACGGGGTGGGCGTGGTGATTGTCAGCCAGTTGGAGGGACCGCTGAGAACGACGGGGGTGGCGGCGATGGGTCGTGACGAACCATCTGAAAGGGTAATGGTAAGAGGTTTGGCCTCCGTCGATTCCGGGCCGACTGCGAACTCCAGGAATGGGGGATTGAATTGGAAGATCAGGCCCTGCAACTGGAATGTGACGTCCAGGACGGCGGGCGCGGCGCCGCTGCCGGCCGCCGGCGTGACGGTGATTTTACCGGTCCACGTCCCGCTGGTGAGTTGCGCCGGCAGAATCGTAATGGTGAAGTCCTGGCTACCGCCGGCAACAATGGTGCCGCTGGTGGGAGTGACAGTCATCCAGCCCTGATTGGACTCGGCCTGATAACTGAACGCCCCTCCGAAGTTCTGAATCGTGGCGCGGGCAGTAACCGGGGCCGTGGCGCCGGCCTCGGCAGTAATTGAGATCGTTTGTGGAAGCCAAATCAGGAGTGGCGCCTGGCCGAATGCAAAAGGCAGGCAAAGCGCGAAAACCAGAGCTGGTGCGAACCGCATGAGTGTGATCTCCCTCTTACGACAGGATCGGCGGAAACAAGCCGACCCGACAGAGTCATCATATGGTCCATTGGCTGCTAGACGCAAAGGAGTAGTCTCATGGCATCATGGAGGGATGCGCTATCTTCTGAGGCTCGCGGTCTTCGCCGGGTGCGGCTTGGCCTTGCACGCTCAGAGTCCCATTGCCAACCGGTCAACCGTCATGCCTGGCACGTATGCCCCTGCCGACGCTGAGGTTCGCGCCGATTGGTGGGCGCGTTCGACGTTTGGCCCGACCAGTTGGTTCACGGGCGCCTTCGGCTCCGGCTGGAGCACGGTATTCAACTCACCAGAGGAGTGGGAACGCAGTCCCAACGGATTTGCCCGCAGAATTGCATCGCGCACTGCCAACGTGGCGATTGCCAACGGCGTGGAGGCCGGTTTAGGCGCTGTGTGGGGCGAGGATCCCAGGTACTTCCGCAAGGGCCAGGGCGGCTTCAAGAGCCGCGCGGGTCACGTCCTGAAAATGACGGTGTTGGCCCGGTATCGGAACGGCGGCACCAACTTCGCTTATGCACGGCTGATCGGCAATGTTGGCGGAAACGTGACTCAGAACTTCTGGATGCCACCGAGTGCCAACGGTATCGGGACTATCACGTACAACGTCGGTATCGGCATCTCGGCCCGGCTGGGATCCGTCGCCTTCCAGGAATTCTGGCCGGATGTGCGCAAGCGCGTGTTCAAGAAGTGAAACCCGGAAGGAGGGGGCGCCACCGACCTCGCGTCTCCGTATAATTGAAAGCAAGCAGCTATGTACTCACGTAGACAGATCATTCTGGGCGGCGCCGCGGCGGTGGCCGGCGCCACCGGCGCGCTGGGGCAGCCGCCGGCACCGGGTGCGGCCAAGCCTCCACTAAAAGCCGAAGAGGCGTTCCGCACCACAGTCAGCGAGGTGATCGTGCCGGTCACGGTCACCGACATGAACGGCAAGTTCGTCAGGGATCTGGACAAGGCCGACTTCGAACTGCTGGACGAAGGCAGGCCGCAACAGATCAGCTACTTCACCCGCGAGCGCAACCAGCCCGTGGTGATCGGCTTCCTGATCGACCTCTCCAACACAAACCGCCTGCATTGGGACAAGCTAAAAGAAGCGATCCAGGACCTTACTCTGGCCACAATGGAGCCGGAAGGCAAGCCGGACAAGCGCTTCTCCGGCTACATGATTGGCTACTCGACGGAAGCCGAGCTGATGGTGAACACCACATCGGACCCCGAGAAAATCCTGGACCGGGTCCGCAAGATCAAACCCGGCGGCGGCGCGGCGCTGTATGACGCCGTGTATCAGGCGTGCACGAGCCGCACGCTGGTCAAGGGCGAGCCGATTGAACCGCGGCGCGTCATCGTCATCGTCGGCGACGGCCACGACAACTCCAGCAAGAAGAATCTAAACGAAGTCGTCGAGCTGGCACAGCGCAACCTGGTGACGATTTACGGAGTTTCCACCGTCGCCTTCGGGTTCGCCAACGCGGGCGATCCGAATCTCAAACGGCTGGCCGAAGCCACCGGCGGGCGCGTGGTCTATCCGCTGGAGAACATCTACTCCGACGTGAGCGGATATCTCTCCACGCCATCGGACGAAGGCAATTTCGCTCTGAAAGTCGGCACGGGCGGTTACGCTTCGGCAATCATGCGAGGCATCGTGAACGCCATCTCGGCCACGGCCGGCGAGATCACCACGCAGTATATCCTGCGGTACACACCGGCCAACTCCGACGCGCCGAAGGCGTTTCGGAAGATCGAAGTCCGGGTGAACCTGCCCAACGTAAAGGTGAGGGCCCGCGAAGGCTATTACCCGTTTGCGCCCTAGCCGATAAGTAGAACGATCAACTAGACCGATCAACGACATGCAAACCTCGGCACAGATGCGTTCCCCGCTCACAACGCGAACGGCCGAATACCGTGTGTTCGAGGCGTTGGGCGAGAACTGCGGCATCATCCTGACGGATCCCGAGTCCGGGGAGTGCGCGTTCCGGTTCCGGCGAGACTGGGCGGAATTCGCTGGCGAAGAGGCCGACGTTTTGCGCACCATCGCGGAGGATCTTCCAGAGAAGCAGCGCGAGATGGGCACGCCTGCCTTCCTGCGCTGGCTGGATGAGACGCTGTCTAACACGTTCCGTGTCGTGCCCCCCTGCCCTACGCTTTGCGGCGAACTGGACCGCACCGCCAACGCGCTCTACCGCCGTCTGGTCCATTCTACGGTCCGGCGCTACGAGACACACCTGCCGCTCATTCCCATCGACCTGGCCGCCGGAGCGTTGGGCGAAGACCGTGCAGCCGGCGCCAAGGAATGGATCGAAGCCGCGGTCCCCGGCCGGCGCGGGCTCACCGAGGACTTTTTCATTGTGCGGATTCACGGCCGTTCCATGGAACCGGAGATTCCGGACGATTCGCTGTGCGTTTTTCGCTCCTACTACGGCGGTTCGCGCAAGAACGGCATCTTCATCGTGCAGCGCATCGCTACGATGGACGAGGGCGGCGAATACACTATCAAGCGCTATGACAGCGTAAAAAGGCCGGACGGCGACAGTTGGAGCCACCAGCAGATCCGCATGAAACCAGGCAACACCGAGTTTCAGGAGTGGGATTTGCGCGAGGAAGACCGGTTGGTCACCATCGCGGAATTCGTGTGCGTGCTGGAAGACCCGGTCTGATCAGAACCCGGCCGGCGTTCGCGCCGCATGGATCACGTCGGTCAACTGCCGGTGCCAGGCCACTTCGCGCCACATGCCGCGAAACTGCGGCCCACAGAAATTCGAGGTGGCGATCGCCACCCAGCGGCCCGTAGCCGCCGCGCGCCGGGTCCCTAGCGCGCACAGATCCAGCAGATAATCCCACGGCAGCATGGGCGCGTCTTTGTAGTCCACCAGAGACCAGCACTCGGTGGTGATCAGAGGCTTGTCCGCCGCCACGGACCACTTGGCGAGATAGTCCACGCCGTACTCCAGCCGCGACTGCCAGTGGCGGGGATTAGCGCGATAGATCCGCTCGGCGTTCAAGGCGAGGTTGTCGTAGCCCTTGAGATCATAGCGCTCGTACCCGTAACCCACCTGTTTGTAGAAGTCCGAGAAGTGCGTCATCCACAGGTGCAGCTCCAGGAAATCGAGCATGGAGACGTCCTGCTTTTCGCAGTTCTGATACTCGCTGGTGAACGAAAAGGTGTAATCGAGTTCCGGGTAGGCGCGGCGCAGAATGTCAATGGGCTCCTTCATCCAGCGGACGCCTTCCGGCGTGGCGCGAGAGAGTCCGTTGGGCGTGAAGGGCGCCCAGACGTCGAGCGGGAATTCGTTGCAGAGGTCTACGTAGAGGATGTGCTTCAACAGGCCATCGGCCGCGATGGAGTCGAGCGTCGCCTTCCATGCCGCGCCCAGCGAGACGGGAGTGGTCAGTTTCATCCGGGTGTTGTCGAGATCCTGGCGGAACCAAGTGGAGAGGCCGACACTGATACCGTGAGCGGCGCAGCGGCGGATGAACTCATTGAGATTCGGCTGCACCTGCACGCGGCAGCGGGAGGCGGCACCCCAATCCTGAAACCACCAATGCGGCAGCAACTCCCACGTTCTGGTGGCGCCGGCCTGAACGAGATGGGGATAAGCGTCGATGCGCACGGCGTCGTAGCCGCGCTCCTTCAACTCCCGCAGCGCCTGATCCCAGTCCTCGTAACCGGCGCCGGGCCAGCGGCGTTCCAGCCAGGAGAAATCCCACATCGTGATCGCGATGGGATGCTGTTTGATATGGCGGTGCAGGCTGCTTTGCGGCGGAGGCGGCGCGGCGGCTGCCATCGAGGAGGCGAGAAACCGGCGGCGATCGAGTATCACACAGCCGACTGTAACACGACTTTCAGGCCTGAATCTGGCTCTACGTGCACGCGCACGGCGGTGAAATCCGGCACGGTTTCTCCCACGGTCACCACCGTCATGCCGGCGGCGCGGCCGGCGGCGATACCAGCGGGCGCGTCCTCAAACACGATGCACCGTCCGGGTGCGGCGCCAAGGCGTTGCGCGCCCAATCGAAAGCACTCCGGATCAGGTTTTCCGGCAGTCACCTGCTCGGACGTCACCATCCCGTCAGGCACTGGAAGTCCCGCGGCCCGCAGCCGGGCCTCGGCCAGCGGCCGGGGGCACGAGGTAACGATGGTCCAGCAGCCGGCCGGGATCGAAGCCAATAGGGCCGCGGCGCCCGGCACTTCGTGCGTACCATGCGTATCTTCCGCCTCGGCCACATTGTGGCGGGCGGCTTCCGCCGGCGCATCGAGATGCGGCGCCAGCATGCGGATGGTCTCCTCGGTGCGGCGGCCGTGGGAGACGGCGAGGATCCGGTCCAGTTCCAGACCGTTGCGCTCCGCGAAAAGACGCCAGTGATGGATGACGGAATGAGTGGAGTCCACCAGCGTTCCATCGAGGTCGAAGAGGATCGCGGCACAAGAGTAAGTCATGCGGGGACAGGGCTCAGGAATCGGTCTTCTCGATCAGCTTTTCGACATTCATCATGTACAGCGCCGGCTTGCCGTGCCGGTCACTCTGGAAGACGATCTTCTGACTGTTCGGCGTGAATAGCGGGGCAACCTCGTGGGGGTCGGAAGCCTTGTGCTCGCAAAGCGTAAACTCGCGGCGCGTCGCACGGAGCAACACGAGCACCGCCGGGGAAGCCTTGCTTCGACTGGCTCCCAGGAATACAGTGGCGTTGGCGTTGCGCGAGAAACTGGCGAACTGGCTGGTGCGGGCCAGCAGAGAATCGGCCTTCGAATCCAAAACCTGTTCTCGAATCGCGTTCAACTGAGTGGTATCGGACGAGGCGAGCAGATAGAGAATCGACTGGCCGTCGGGCGCCCAGTGCGCCTGAAGAACGGCGCCAGGGGGCGTATCGATTTTTCTCTGCCCAGCGCCATCGAAGCCGGCCACCCACAACTCGCCGGAGGAGTTGAGCCAGAGTATGGTGGCGCGGCGTGGATTCGGCGTGGCCTCCAGAATCCTGCCCGGCCGCTCAGTAACAGTTTCCGGCGCCGCTTTGGGCAGCTTCAGGCGCCGCAACTGGCTGGTATCACCGCGCGTTTCCACGAAGAAGAGAGATGTGCCGTCCTCCGTCGGCGCCAGGCAACCGGCGGAACTCCAGCCGTCCTGCATGCGGCACAATTCCTGCGGACGGGTGGCGTTGAACGCAAGACTGCAGATTGCGGGTCCCGCGGCCAGCAGGACACCTTTGTCATCGGCCGAGAGCGTCAACGACTCAGGATCCAGTCCATCGACTCTCGCCAGCGGGCGGCTCTGTCCTTTGCCCAAGTCCATCTGATAGGCCTGCCAGGAGCCGGACCGGTTGCAGGCATACAGCAGGCTCCGGCTCCGGCGGTCGATGGCGCGCCCGGGCGGCGCCGGCAGCACACTGGAGTAATCGGAACTGGTCAAGCGCAGTACCTCGAACTCCGTGGCCGGGTCAGGGTAGCGCGCCCAATCGGCAGGAATGGCGGTTGAATCGGATTGAGCCAGTAGCGGCTGAGCCAGCGCTGCCAGCACAGAGCGCCTCGACAGCCTCATAGCCGCAATTATATCAATGCCGGCAGACCCTACTTCTTTGCCGGAGCCGCGGCATGGCCGTGTTCCGCCGGAGCCGTCGCATAGTGTTTCTGGAGCAAATCCACGCCGAAGTCGTTCTCGAAGTCTCTCCACACGCTATGGACGTGATTCGCGGCGTTCTGGGTGTTATCAAATTCAATCAGAAACGTAGGCGACTGCACCCGGTAGTAATGCGGCCCACCGCGCTCCACCACGCCGGCCCAGGCGAAATGGAAATTGCTCCCCGCCGCCTTGATCCGCGCCCGCCGCTGCTCAGCCATCTCACCCGGGAGATTGTCGACGTACTCGGCCATGAGGGCGTCCAGGAGTTTGCGCTGCGCCGGGGTCATCTTCGCGGCAGGCAAGCCGCTGGGCTGCCCGGTCAGGGCGGCCTTGCGAGTGCGTTCGGTGAGGATGTCGGCGTAGGCCTTCTCGGCAACCAGCGCCACCTTGCGCTGTTCCGGCGTGAAGGCCATCATCAGCGCACGCCCTTTGTCCTCCTCGGCGCCCAGAACGCGCAGGCCAGTGCGCGGCCCCTCCCGCACTTCCGCCGGATTCGATCCGAGGAAGGTGGGATTGCCAACGGCTTTGCCCTTCACCACCGTGAAATGCAGGCTCACGTGGTGGCCTTCCACGCGGTAGCCCCAGGTGCCGGTCTCTGTCGGCTCACCGAAGATGCTGAAGTGGTACTTTTCGGGATTCCGGCGTCCCTTCTGGTCCTTCTCCATAATGCGCAGGACATCTTCCAGGCTCATGATGGTCGTCGTCTTGATGAAGCCCTGATGGCTGAGTCCGGCGCTGAGTAATGCCGCAGCGAGGTGTTTCTGGTGCGCGGTCATCTCAGCGAGAATCAGCCCCATGCGCGGGCGCTGGAATCGGCCAGGAATGTCATCGGAAGGGATGTAATGCCAGAAGAACCGCTCGTCGCCTTCAAACGGCAACAGAGCCTTCTCGCGCTGTTCCGGTGTCAGTGAGGCGAGGAGGTTCTTAGCCGTGGACACCATGCGAGGCATTGCGTGGTCATGACCATCGTGCGCGTGAAGCACACAAGCGAGTAGCAAAAGGGAGAGTCCAGCCCAGAGACGCATGGGCCTGATTGTACTAGAATCCGAACTCGCGCGTCGACTTGGAAGAGGTTGCCACCACGGAATTGGTGAGGTAGGTGTAGGGGTTCTTCGGCGCTCCACCTTGCCGGACTTCATAGTGGAGGTGTGAAGAAGTGACGCGTCCGGTCGCGCCGGCGCCGGCAATCACCTGCCCCATGCGAACTTCCTGGCCGGGAATCACATCCATTCGCGAGAGATGGGCGTAGTAGGTCTGCATGCCGCCGCCGTGATCGACGACGATCAGCTTGCCGTAGGCGCCGGCCCACTCCGCCGAGACGACAACGCCATCAGCGGACACACGCACCGCAGCCCCGACGGGTGCGGAAATATCGACACCGGTATGAAATTTCTGATGGCCGTAGAAAGGATCCTGCCGCTCCCCGAACGGACTCAGCAGGCGGCCCATAATGGGCCATACACTGGGCTTGGTATTCACGAGATAGCGGCGCGACGTGTACCGGGATGTGGTGCTCAACGATGCGGTTTTCAGACGGTTATACTGCTCCAGGGTTTCGCTGAGGCTTGGCAACAGGCTGGCCTCACTCAAAGCAGACAGCGTATTGTCACCCTTGAGGCCCGTATTGCGGTTCAGGCCATATGCCACCGAGACTTCAGTGGCGAAGACCTGTAGCTGGGCCATCTGCTCGTTGGTCTGATTCGCTTCGGTCAACAGTTTCTGGTAGCGCGCCCGCAGGAAGTTCGTCTCTTCGCGCAGGCTGTTGTAGTTGGCAACCTTCCACGCCATCCGCAGGTAGCTGGAGACCATCCCGAACAGTGTGAAGCCACCGAGCAACGCCAGGGCGAGCACGGCGAAAACGACTTTCTGGTCCACATGAAACCGGCGCAGACGCCCGTGGAGGGAATGGGCCAGAACCACGATAAAGTAAGACTGATTCATCGACGGCTCTCAATAAACAGAAGACGTGCCCATCCGATACGAACAAGCCTTGCGGCAAGACGGCTTTTAGGCCGCGAAGTATTCACCTTATCAATCCACCTATAAGCTGTCAACCCGGCGAACTACCTACCATCCAACAAGCGCAGGGCGGAATCCACTCCACCGGCGCGCTGCAAACCAGGCGCGAAGACGTTCGTCTGAAGCGCCGCATCGCCGCCATCGAACTCTCGCGGCGTGGGTGCAAAGCGAACCGGACCGGCGCTGACGGCTGCGCCGAACAACGCCCACCAACGCGCCCGGCCGGCGGCCAGGACCTCAACCGGACCTTTCTCCTTGGCCTGCAAGTAGTGAATTGCATTCGAGATATCCTGCACCCGCGCCGCGTCGTCACTGAAGTTGAACGTCAGGAAGTGCTTGTGGGATCGGTCTCGGGGTACCTGGGCGGAGGCGGTTTGAAACACGTCGATCAGCAACGCAGCGCGTCCCGGCGGCACCAGTTTGGCGGCGGCTTCCATGCCGTCCGGATGAACGGCGAGCACGGCGGGACCACGGCCTTCTATCCAGCGGCGAGGCACGGCGTTGTCGAGTTCGGCACCGGCGCTCTGAATACCGAAGACAAAACGAAGACCCTCGCGAAGTTCGCCGGCCGTCGCCTTCAGGCTAAGCGCCCGCGATTCCGTCTTCCACTCAGCGAACACCTGATCGAACTTCAGCGCGTGGGGCGGCATCGGAGTCTGCTGCCAAACCATCATGTCCTGGATCTTCTCGATGTTGGTGTTGCGCTCCTTCCACGGCGGAGTCTCCGGAGTGAGGTGCTTGCGCAGGAACTCGTAAACGGCCTCGCGGCTCTCTTTGTGATAGTTGTGCGGAGCGTCGAACTGCACCGCCTCCACCATCGCCGCTTTGTCAAAAAGTTCATAGACCCGGCGGATGGCCGGATATTCGTCTCGCGGCACGTTGCGAGTCCAGTCGCCCGTGGCGGCCACCAGCAGCATCGGCTTCGGGGCCATCATGGCGGCCGTCTCGACATTGTTGGTGCCGATCCGCAGCCCCGGCGCGTTTTCGCAAATGCAGCCGCCCTGCATGATCCCCGACACCATATTAACCGGCGCGGAGAGCGCCAGGCGGTCGTCCACCGCCGCCAGCAGGAACACCTGAGTACCACCTCCGGAGGCGCCAGTGGCGGCAATCCGGGCCGGATCGACATCAGGCAGCGACTCCAGGTAGTCCAACACGCGAATTGAGTTCCAAAGCTGCAGGCCAAGCGGTGTGAAACCCCAGAGCTGATACTCGGGCGTCGAGAAATCGTGCGGAGTCTGCGCCGTGTCGTTGTAGCCCACCATGTCGTACATGTAGACCACCATGCCGTGGCGGGCGAAATTGGCGGCCAGAGTCTGCGCCGAATAGAGCGGCTGGTGTTCCAGACGGCCGTAGTTCCAGTGGCCGTGGGGGTGCAGAATCGCCGGGTGACGGCCCGGCTTGCCTTTCGGGCGGTAGAGATTCCCGCCCAGCCAGTAGCCTGGCCGCGTCTCCAGGGCGACGCGCTCGATTGTATAGTCACCGGCGTCGATCCGCCCAGTCACCAGCGGACTCAGCGGCGTCTTCGCCGGCATTGGCAGCAGACCGGCGGCATTGAGGATCTGCGTGCGCAGGAGTGCCTTGCGCGCTTCCCACTGTTGCCGCGAGGCAGGCGCCGCCAGCGTGGCAGGCGTGTCCGTATTGGGCGTCCGGGTATTGCGCACGTCAGCGGCGAACAGCACCGGCGCGGACAGACAGATCAACAGCAGAATGCGCATCGGCGAATACCTCCAGGGCAGTCCCTGATGTTATCGCAGCCGCAACCGCGTTGCTGATTCTTGACTTTTCGGTTTATTGGCTTCAGATTAGGATGCACCCTCAGCCATGCAAGAACAACCCGCCGTCAACCACCCGACGTCCTTGCCCGAGATGCTCGCCGAGGAGTACAGGAGCCTGGGCCGCGTCGTCGCACCACCCCTGGCGGGGTCGGAGAATTACGGACTTTCGGTTCTCTATAGTCAGCTCCATGCTTCGCCCGAAGGATTGAGCGCCCTTTGCATTTCTGGCGGCGGCATCCGCAGTGCGACCTTTGCCTGGGGAGTGTTGACTGCTCTGGCGGCCAAAGGAATGTTGCCCAGGTTCGACTACCTCTCCACAGTCTCCGGAGGCGGCTACATCGGCAGTTGGCTGAGCGCCTGGATCCGGCGGGCGGGCAGCATCGACAAAGTCGCCGCACGGCTGGCCGGCACCACGGGCCCGACGCCGGATACCAGCGAAGCCGACCCCGTCCAACATCTGCGGGAGTTCAACAATTACTTAACACCGCGATTCGGCTTGGGCTCAGCCGATACGTGGACGATGATCGCCATCATGCTCCGCAACCTGGTGCTGAACTGGCTGGTGATGCTGCCGCTACTGCTGCTGATCGTGCTGGCTCCGCGAGTACTCGTATCCCTGCTCCAGATCGATCCTCCGATGAGCCCTGACCCCATGGGCGGCTTCGGCTACGTCCAACTCGGGTTGCTGGCTCTCGCGGGACTGGCCTTTTCCTGGGCAACGTACTTCACGATCAGCTACCTGCCAAGCCTGGGCCGAACCCTGAACACAGAGGCGCAGTTTGTCCGGAATTGCCTACTGCCAATGGTGCTATGCAGCGTCGCGTCACTGGTCGCATTCTGGTGGGTTCTGGACGATCTCTCCCGGGCGCCCACGGTGATGGAGCTGACTGGCGCCGGGCTCTTCCTTTCCGCGGTAAGCGCAGCTTTCCTCCTCGTCGGCACACCGCTTCAAAACGTGCGCGCCATCAAGGCCACCAGCATTTTCGACCTTGGACTGGCGATCCTGGTCTGGGGCATGTCCTCGGGCGCCGCTGCCTACGCACTGACCCACTGGCTGTTTGAAGTGGTATTGCCCACGACGGACATCACCATTCTCACTTCCGACGCCTGCTTCTTCGCCGCCTTCGGGCCGCCGATGCTCATCCTCGGGCTGCTTCTGGGAATCGTCGTCCTGGTGGGGTGCACCAGCCGCACGCTCACTGAGGAGGACCGCGAGTGGCTGGGGCGTTCCGCTGCCTACGGATTAGCTTTCAGTGTTGGCTGGGTCTCCATCTGCGCACTTGTGCTGGTCGTCCCCCACTACCTGATCCAGATGGAATCATGGTCCCACGCTACGCTCGCCGGCGCCGGCGGGCTGAGCGGCCTGATCACCGCGCTGGCAGGCAATAGCGGCCGCACGGCGGCAAAGGAGGCCAGCCCGGAGCAGATCCCTCTGTCCGATAAGGCCGTCGCCCTGCTCTACAAACTCGCGCTGCCGGCTTTCATTCTTTGCCTGATCGTCGGCCTGACCCTCCTTTCCAATTGGATCCTCACCGCCACCGGGCTCGCGAAGGGGGCGTGGTACAACCATCATCTGATCGTCACCGAGTTCCCCCCTACCACGGCACTCGCGCTGACCGGATTGATGCTGCTGCTGAGCTGGGCGATGGGCCGGTTCGTCAACGTCAACAAGTTCTCACTCCACGCGATGTACGAAAACCGTCTGTCCCGCGCTTACCTCGCCGCCTCGGTGCGCGAAGGAAAGCCGCATCCGTTCACCGGATTCTGCAGTGATGACGACATGCCAATCAGGGATCTGCGCGGCCAACGTCCCTTACATGTCGTCAATATGGCGCTAAACCTGGTCTCGGGCAAGCGGCTCGCGTGGCAGCAGAGAAAGGCCACCAGCTTCACCGTCACGCCCTACCACGCCGGCAGCCTCAATCTTGGATACCGCGACTCCGCCCATTACGGAGGCGGAATCACGCTGGGCAACGCCATGACCATATCCGGGGCCGCCGCCAGCCCCAACATGGGCTATAATTCTTCGCCGCTGGTCAGCTTCACGATGATGCTCTTCAACGCCCGCCTGGGTTCATGGCTGGGCAATCCCGGCGCGGCAGGCAACAATACATGGAAAGACGAGGGGCCTCGCTCCGCAGTGTCCTCCATCGTGCGCGAGGCGCTCGGCAAAACCGACGACACCGGACCATACGTCTACCTTTCGGACGGCGGCCACTTCGAGAACCTCGCGGTGTATGAGATGATCGTTCGCCGCTGCCGCAGCATCGTGGTGCTCGATGCCGGCTGCGATCCCAAGTACACCTACGAGGACTTGGGCAATGCGCTGCGCAAGATCCGCATCGATCTCAGCGTCCGCATTGAGTTCGATCATGACCAGCTTGCGGCTTTGCAGCAGAACAAGCGCTCCTACGCCGTGGCCCGGATCATCTATTCCGACGTGGATCCCAACGCGCCGGACGGCCGATTGCTCTACATCAAACCGATGATGCACGGCTCCGAGCCACCGGATGTGCTCAGTTATCGCGCCGCCAACCCGGCATTTCCCCACGAGTCCACCGCCGACCAGTGGTTTACTGAGGCGCAGACGGAGAGCTACCGAAGACTCGGAGTTTTCGCCATGGAGCAGCTCTGCAGCGGGTTCGCCGGCGGTTCTGTGGCAGACCTCATCAGCCATGCGGAATCCGTCCAAACGGATGAAGCACCCTATCCTGTTGACCGCGTATAGATTAACAGTTAGAATTTCACTACTCGATCTGGTCAGAACCATCATGATTTGCATTCGCCGTACCGTCGCACTGTCCGAAGTGTTGTCACTCGTGGAGCCGCGTGCGCGAACGGCGGAGTGGCGCCGATGACGGGTCAGATGGTCGGTCCATATGAAGTGGTTGAGAAGTTGGGCGAGGGCGGCATGGGCGTCGTCTACAAAGCACGCGACACGCGCCTCAAGCGCATGGTGGCGTTGAAGTTCCTTTCCGCCGGGAACTCGGACGCCAGCGGCCGCAGACGATTCCTGCGCGAGGCGCAGGCGGCATCATCATTGAATCACCCCAACATCGTTTCCATCTTCGATTTGGGCGAGGAATCCGACGCCGTCTTCCTGGTGATGGAGTACATCGAGGGCAAGTCGCTGGCCCGGCTGATCCCGAAAACAGGTCTGCCGCTGGAAACGGCACTGGTTTACGCCCGTCAAATCTGCGATGCCCTGCGTGTGGCGCACCAGGCCGGCATCGTGCATCGCGATCTGAAGCCCGGCAACGTGATGCAGAGCGCGGATGGGCGGTTGAAGATTCTGGATTTCGGTCTCGCCAAGGTAGAAGTGGTGCACGACGACGAGGACGCCACCGCCACGATGGGCATGACAGTGAAGGGCGGCTTCCTCGGCACGGTGGCTTACACGGCGCCGGAACAGGCGCTGGGAAAGACCGTGGATCGCCGCGCAGACATCTTCTGCTTCGGAATCCTGCTGCACGAAATGCTCACAGGCTCGCGGCCCTTTCAGGGCGTGTCGCCGTTCGCCGTGATGCACTCCATCACGTTTGGCGAGCCCACCACTTTACGCAGCGTCAATCCGAAGCTCCCGGCCAGCCTGGAATCTCTGATCCTGCGGGCCCTGGAGAAGGACCCTGCGAAGCGCTTCCAGTCCATGGACGAGATTCTGACAGCGCTGGCCAGGGTAACGACGGAGAGCCCCGGAACGGATGACAGAACGCCAGCCTCCACGCCCCCGTCGATTTCCATCTCCCAGCCATCAGCCGTTTCATCGCTGTCGCGCTACCCCTCGGGTCCGCCCAGCGGCGACTCCGAGAGCGTCCCGCTCGCCGTCCTGCCCTTCCTCAGCCTGTCGGCCGATCCGGAAGACACCTACCTGGCCATCGGTATCGCGTCGGAGATCATTCGAGCCTTGGCGGGCGTACCGAGAGTGCGCGTGGCCTCGCAGGTGGCGTCGTTTCGATTCCAGGGCGCCTCGCCCGACCTCACAGCGGTGGCCGAAGCGCTGCGCGTGCGCTACGTCGTGACCGGCAGCCTGCGCCGCGCCGCCAATCGGATTCGAGTGATCGCTGAACTGGCCGACGCAGTCGAAGGCACGATGCTCTGGTCCTACACCTACGACCGCGGCATCGAGGACATCTTCGCCGTGCAGGAGGATATCGCTCACGCCATCGCCGGCGCCACCGGCGGCCAGTTGATCCGCGAGCACGCGTCCCGCGCCAGCTTCGCCGCGCCGGACAATCTGGATGCGTGGGGCCTCGTCCACAAGGCTTACCATTTCATCAACCAGTCCTACAATCTGCAGGGCATCAACGAGGCCATCGATCTGTTGCGGCGGGCCATTGAGATCTCACCCAACTACTCCGCGGCGCACGCGTTCCTGGGCCTTTATCTCATTCAGCGGGTCGTGAATGCGGCATCGACAGACCCCGCCAAGGATCGCGCCGACGCGCTGGCCGCCGTCGAGCGCGCCATGCAACTCACGCCGGGCGAAGCCGAGGTGCTCGAAAATTCGGGCCTCGTGCTGCTGCACTGTTCGCGCTACGAGAAATCCGTTCAGACCCTGCGGCGAGCCGTCAAGATCGCACCCTTCAATCTGGTGGCCTGGGGCTACCTCGGCCTGGCTTTAGGCTGGGGCGGCAATGGCGCCGAAATCGAGGAGGGCGAGCGGATTCTGAGACGGGTCATCAACGGCACGCCCGATCATCCCTCCATGCCGTACTGGCTCTATTTTCAATCCGGCGCGCTCCTGCGCCTGGGCCGGTTGGAGGACGCGCTGGAATCCACCCGGCGCAGCATCGAACTGCAACCCCGCTTCACCCTGGTCCTGGTGGCCATGGCGAACGTGCTGGGACACTTGGGCCGCAACTCCGAGGCCATGGAAGTCATCGGGCAGGTTCTCGCCCTGAACCCGCATACGAATCAGGATGCATACCTGACTGAACTCACCCACATCACCCGCACGCGCGAACGAGCCGAACCCCATTTTGCCGGACTCGTGAAAGCGGGGATCTTCCATCCATGAGAGGTATATGGCAAACCCAGCTCAAGCCTGTCCGAGTTTCCGGACATCAGAGTTCTGTGAGGTAGCGTCGGGGCTGAAGTATCCCGAAGGACCGTTGTACCGGCCCGACGGCACCGTGCTGGTCGCCGAGGTGGGCGGAGGCACGGTTTCGCGCGTCCATCCAGATGGAACCAAAGAGGTCTACGCTACCCTCGGCGGCGGCCCCAACGGCTTGGCCGCCGGCCCGGACGGCGCCATCTACGTCTGCAACAGCGGCGGCTTCTTCATCGCCGAAATCGGCCACCTCCAGGTGGCTGTATCACAGCCACCCAACTACACCGGCGGCAGCATTCAGCGGATCGCGCCAGACGGCGCCGTCACCACGCTCTACTCCCACTTCGACGCGAAGAACCCGCTCGACGGCTCCAGCGTTTCCCTGCCCTTGCGCAGCCCCGACGACCTTGTCTTCGACAGCCACGGCGGCTTCTATTTCACAGACTGGGGCAAAGACCGCTGGCGCGATCGCGACATCACCGGAGTCTACTACGCTCAGCCCGACGGCTCCTCCATTCAGGAGATTCTCTTCCCGCTCAAATCGCCGAACGGCATCGCGCTCTCCCCGGACGAGACGCGCCTTTACGTCGCCGAATCCTGGACCCGCCAAATCCTCTACTGGGAGTTGGACGGTCCCGGCAAGATTCGTCCCAACCCGCCGATGCTGGACAATTCGCATCTGCTCACCGCGCACCCTCCGTTTCAGGCCGGCCTCGATTCCATCAACGTGGACGAGCAGGGCAACGTCTACGCCGCCGGCCTGCTGCCCAATGGCGCCGACCCCACTGCCCGCGGCGGCATCATCGTCGTCTCGCCGGATGGCGAATTCCTGGAGTGGATCCCCATCGACATCGGCGAACCAGATCCACTGCCCTCCAACATCAGCTTCGGAGGTCCAGATCGCCGCACCGCCTACATCACTCTCGGCGGCACCGGACGCCTGATTTCCTGCCAGATGCGCATCCCCGGCAAGAAGCCCGCCTTCGAGTAAGCAATGCGAATTACTGAGCTGCTCCACCGCATCCGGGATTTCTTCGCGGCCATTGTCCACGCCATCTGGCGCCTGTTACGCCGCCTTGGCAGCCACATCTACAGAACCCTGCTAACGGCCGACGAGTGGACGGTGAAAGCCGTGCTGAAGCGCGTCGTCATCGTGGCCGCTGCCGCCTGGATACTCGGCTTCGCCATCATCGCGTTCGCGCTCTACTACCCCAGCGCGCAGATCCCCGAACACGCCCCGGTGAATCGCACCGTGTATTTGAATCAGGGATGGGGCGACTCGCTGAGCTCGGACTACCGCCAGACGTATTACTACACCCCGCAGGGCACGAACTTCTTCAACCTGCGGTACTCCTGGTTCGCGGAACTCGAACTCCCGTTCAGCAGTCAGAAGTTCGCCGATCCCAGCCACATGCGCGCACTCGGCTTCATCGTCGATGCCGTCGCCACCCCACAGAATCCCCTCCGCATGCCAGTCGGCTTCACCAGGCACTACGACAGGAATCTGCGCGAGGACGTTCTGGATATCACCTGTGCTGCCTGCCACACCGGCGAGTTGCATGTCGCTACCAAGTCCGGCGAGCGCGTCGCCATCCGGATTGACGGCGGCCAGGCCATGCATGCGTTTACTGCCATGTCGATCGGTCACTTCGGGCCGGAACTCGTCACCTCGATGTTCAACACGGTGCTGAATCCCTTCGCCTTCGAGCGCTTCGCTCGAAGGGTTCTCGGCCAAGGCTACACGCCTGAGGGCAAAAGCACGCTGCGTTGGGAATTGATCGCCGTGTTGCGCTCCTTCGTCCGCCAGGCGGTCACCGACAAGAGTTTGCATCTGTATCCCGTAGACGAGGGCTTCGGCCGCACCGACGCCGTGGGCCGCATCTCCAACAAGGTCTTCGGGCAGGAGATGGACGAAGCGAACTACCGCGTGGCCGACGCGCCGGTCAGCTACCCCGCCGTCTGGGACATCTGGAAGTTCGACTGGGTGCAGTACACCGGTTCAGTCGCCCAGCCGATGGCGCGTAACATGGGCGAGTCGCTCGGCGTTGGCGCCACGCTACACACCATGGATCTTTACAGCCGCCCCGTACCGCCCGGGGAGCGGCTCACCGGCGAGACGATGATCGACAACCTCAAGATCATCGAAGAAAAAGCGGTGCGCACTCTGACGCCGCCCAAGTGGCCGGAGAACATCCTGGGCCCCATAGACCGCACGAAGGCCGAGGCGGGCCGGGCCCTCTACCTCCAGCACTGTGCCGGCTGCCATCAACCCTGCCTCAATAGCGAATTCGATCGCGCCGTCGATGTTCCGCTGCGTGCCAAAGAGGAAGAGTACTGGCGGCTGAAACTGCTGCCTGTTCAGGACATCGGCACAGATCCGCAGGCCGCGCTCAACTTCAACAACATCCGCATCGATCTTTCGAAGACCGGCATCACGGACGCCGACGCCCGCAAACTGGTCGGCGAACTCCTCGACATCAAACAGAAGCGCCGCATCGAGGCCGCCAAACGCGCCAACCTCCCGGCCCCCGGCGACGGCCAGGCGGAGAAGGCGGCCATTCTGGATTCCCTCAACATGCGCGCGCTCTCCATCGGAGGCGGCCTGAACGTATTGGGTCTCCTGTTGCGCAACCGGACCTACGCCGACATGCGCCTCACTCCGGAGCAGGCCATGGAATACGACGGGGATGGCGCGTTGGATCTCCCGCAGGTGATCCTCTCCTACAAGGCCCGACCGCTGGGCGGCGTCTGGGCCACAGCGCCCTACCTTCACAACGGCTCCGTGCCCAACCTGTACGAGCTTCTCTCGCCGGCCGACAAACGCTCGAAGAAGTTCTTCGTCGGCCGCTTCGAGTTCGACCCCGTGCTGGTGGGCATCCTGCCCCAGCCTCTCGGCAAAGGCGGCTTCTGGCTGGATACTTCCATCCGCGGCAATTGGAACATCGGGCACGAATTCCGCGCGGGCTATAAGAAATGGGAGCCTTGCGAGCCGCCCAGCAACGGCGTAATCGGGCCTGAACTGACCGACGCCGAGCGCTGGGCGCTGATCGAGTACCTGAAGATCCACGAGGACACCAACCTGCCGGCCTGCTCCACCAAACCCGCGGCTTACGCCTGCACTTCCAACGCAGCCAACGGAGGCCGCCCATGGTAAACAAGCGACTCGTGATCGCCGCGCTCATCCTGATTCCATTCACGGTGGGCCTCTACAGGGCCTACGCGCCTCCGCCACAGGGTCCAATGGGCGTCAATGTCCCGCCTGACGAAGACGTGTACGTCGCGCAGATCGCCAACTCCGCCATTCGCACCGTGAACGTCAGCCGCGACGAGGCCATCGCGGCCAAGGGACCTACCTACTACCGCCGCGACGCCCATACGAAAACCATCGGCTGCGTCTCGGCGTCCTTCCGCGTCAATGAACTCCAACCCGATTACCGCGTCGGCCTGTTCGCCACGCCGAAGAAGGAGTACCGCGCCTGGATCCGTTTCTCCAGCGGCAGTTCCTACCTGCAATCCGACTCGAAACCCGACGCGCACGGAATGGCCGTCAAGATCCTCGGCGTCGACGGCCGCAAGCTCCTGGAGGGCGAGGAGAATGAGCACACGCAGGATTTCCTGATGATCGATAACCCGGTGTTCTGCATCCGCGACGTGCCGGACTATGCGGAACTCACCAAATACCAAAGCGCGGGCAGCGCCCCGAAGAACCAGTTCGCCTTCTTCTTCGACGGCTACTCCAGGAACCCGCTCCGCTGGCGCCTGCGTGAACTTCGGCTCGGCATCGACATTCTGAAAATGCCGCCGTCCAGCGTGCTGGACCCGCAGTATCACAGCATGACCGCCCATCGCTACGGTCCGCAACGCTTCGTCAAATACAGCCTGAAGCGCGTTCCGTGCGGCGGAAACGGCAACGAGCTTCCCGGCAGCAGCCGCCTCAACTTCAGCGGGGACCGCCTCACCACCACGCTCCGCCAGCAGGTGAAGGACGGCGGACCTTACTGCTTCGATCTGATGGTCCAATTCCAGGACCCGACGAAGAACATGCCGGTGGAAGACACGACGGTCCTTTGGCCGGAGGACGACTCGCCCTTCCTCCCGGTCGCGCGTCTCACCATCCCGCGCCAGGACATCACCGCGAAACAGCCCGCCGGCTTCTGCGAGAACCTGGCGTTCACACCTTGGCACGCACTGCCGGAACACGAGCCCGTCGGCGGCCTGAACCGTATCCGCAAGGCCGTATACGTCAACGTCTCGCGGTACCGGCGATGCATGAATGGCGTCGCCGTCGGTGAGCCTGCCCCTGACGGCTCAGCCGTCATACCGGCGGGCGCCTGCTCGCCCAATCAACCGATTCCGGAAAGCGGCGTCGCCAGCGTAAAGGCCTTACACTAGAGTCTGCGTGCCACCCCTGAAGATCAATCTCGGCGACGGCTCATCGCGGCTGGTCCAACTGCCGGACTCCCCCGTCTCGTTCGGCCGCGCCGCTGAGAATGACTTCCCCTTCCTTTCCGATACGGCGCTGTCCCGGCGTCACTTCACCATCGGTCCTGAGCACGGCCAGTGGTTTGTCGAGGACCTCAAGAGCAAGAACGGCACACGGCTGAACGGCCAACCGCTGCAGGGCCGCCGTCTCCTGGGCGCAGGCGACCGCATCGAAGCCGGCGGCCTCGTCCTTTACTTTGAACCAAGCTCCGAGACCAGCAGCAAAACCATTGTCGTCTTCCCAGACATACCCAGCACCGTCGCCGACGTCCCGAAAATCGCCCGCACCCTCAACGATGTGGTGAGCCAGGGCGAGGCTCTGCCGGCCGCTCTTTCCCGGGATCCCATCCGCTCGGCGGCGCTGATTAGCGCACTCTTGGAAGCCGGCCGCGAACTCGCCGGCCGCCGGACCTTGCCCGAACTATTCCAGCTCGTCCTGGACCTCACACTGAAATCCGTGGCCGCCCGGCGCGGCGTGGTTCTCACACTCGAAAACGACGAACTCGTCCCCGGCGCCGCACTCGGCGACGAGTTCCAGATCAGCAGTACCGTGCGCGACCGGGTCCTGCAGAAGAGAGAGTCGCTGCTCATTGCCGACCTCCATCTCGACGAGAGCCTCAAGGACTCCCGCACGCTGCTGGGCCAGAAGGTTCGCAGCCTCATGGCCGTACCCCTCCAAACCCGCGATAAGGTCATCGGGCTGATCTACGTCGATTCGCCCGAAGAGATTGGCGTCTTCAATTCTGACGATCTCGGCCTGCTCACCGTGCTCGCCAATATCGCGGCCGCCCGCATCGAAAACGCACGCCTGCTGGACGTGGAGGAAAAAGAGCGCCTTCTCCGTCAGGAACTCGAACAGGCGGCCGAAATCCAGCGCAGCCTCTTCCCCAAACAGACACCCGCCGTCCGCGGCATCGAACTCTGCGGCGCCAGCATTCCCTGCCGCGCAGTCGGCGGCGATTTCTACGACTATCTGCCGCTGCCCGACGGACGTCTCGGTATCCTCATCGGCGACGTGGCCGGCAAGGGCCTGCCTGCCGCCCTGCTGATGTCCGGTCTGCTGGCTCGCGCTCAGGTCCTCGCCGGTTTTTCGTCGAGCCCGGTCGAGATCATCACTCGTCTGAATCGGATCTTTTCCGCATCGTGCCCGGGCAACCGTTTCGTCACGCTGTTTCTGCTTGCCTTGAATCCAGCCACCGGATCGTTCTCCTACTGCAACGCCGGCCACAACCCGCCGTACCTCGTCCACCGCAGCGGTGCATCGGAGATGCTCACCGCCGGCGGCCCGGTTGTCGGCATCTTTGGCGGCCTCTCTTACAGTGAGGGCACCGGCAGACTGGATCCAGGCGACGTCATTCTGCTGTTCAGTGACGGCGTCTCAGAAGCGCAGTCGCCCGATGGTTCGGAGTTTGGCGAGAACACGCTCCTGAAACTCGTACGGCAGCATCGAAGCGAATCCGGCACCGCGATCATCACGGCGATCCGGCAGGCCGTGGAGGAGTTTCAGGCCGGCGCGCCCGCCCACGACGACTCCACACTTGTCGCCGTACGCCGCCCTTGAGTTAAACTTGTACGCACCTGGGCGTATGAGCATTTCCCCCATTCGCTTTCTGACCTTTCTGCCGGGCCTCGCCGCCGCGCAACAAGTCGACTTCCTAAAGGAAGTCCAGCCGATTCTGACCGCCCGCTGTCTCGCCTGCCACTCCAGCGGCAAGCCGCAGGCCGGTCTTCGCATTCACACCCGCAACGATCTTCTGCGCGGCGGCCAGAGCGGAACCGCCATTGTTGCGGGCAAATCCGCCGACAGTCTGCTGATTCAGAAGGTCACCGGCAAGCGCGGCCTGCGCATGCCGCCCTCGGGCCCGGCACTCACGGAGCAGGAGATCAGCCTGCTGCGCAATTGGGTGGATCAAGGCGCTGTGTGGGATGGCGCGCTCGAAACCGGCGCGCCGCTGGCCGCACTCGCCCCAAGACGTCCTGCGCTGCCGGCGGGATCTGCCGCCAATCCGATCGACCGCTTTGTTGACGTTTATCTCGCGCAGCAGAAGGCGCCCAAGCCACCCCCCGTCCCCGACTCGCTCTTCGCCCGCCGTGCCTGGCTCGATATCACCGGGTTGCCGCCCACGCTGAAGGAACTCGAAGACTTCCAGAGGGGTCAGGCCACGGACAAACGCGCCCTGCTCATCGATCAACTCCTCGCCCGCCGCCGCCCTTACGCCGAACACTGGATCAGCTTCTGGAACGACATGCTCCGCAACGACGAGGGCGTCATCTACCACGGCGAACGCAAATCGATCACGGCCTGGCTTCTCAACGCGCTGGAGCAGAACACCCCCTACGATCAGATGGTCCGGGCCCTGCTCAACCCCGCCCCCAAGGGAGGCGCCGAAGGTTTTCTCACCGGCATGACCTGGCGCGGCGTTGTCAGCGCCAGCCAGAATCCCCCAATGCAGGCTGCGCAAAACAGCGCCCAGGTATTCCTGGGTGTGAATCTGAAGTGCGCCGCCTGCCACGACAGCTTCGTCAATCGCTGGAAACTCCGAGACACTTACGGACTGGCCGCGATGTTTTCCGAAGAGCCGCTCGAACTGGTGCGCTGCGACGTCAAGACCGGCCAGATGGCCGAAGCTCGGTTCCCCTTCCCCGATCTGAAAGTCGCCTTCGAACCTTCCATGGAGTCCCGACGCCGCGCCGCCGCCGAGTGGTTCACGCACCCCGCCAATGGCCGCTTCGCCCGCACCATCGTTAATCGATATTGGAAGGCGCTGCTCGGCCGCGGCCTCGTCGAACCCGCCGACGACATGGACGCCACGCCCTGGAACGCCGACCTGTTGGACTGGCTGGCCACTGACTTCGCCGACCACAACTACGACATCCAGCACCTGCTCCGCCGCATCATGACCTCGCGCGCCTACCAGATGCCTGCCGCGCCCGATTCAGACAACAAGACCTACGTGTTCCGCGGGCCCGCGCTGCGCCGCCTTTCGGCCGAGCAGTTCGAAGACACCATCTCCGCCGTCACCGGCGACTGGCGCGTCAACTCGCCCCGTACCGAAACTTTCGCCAGCTATACCCGCGAATGGCGCCTGAAGTCCGATCCGCTCAGCCGCGCGCTGGGCCGCCCCATCCGCGACCAGGTCTACACGGAGCGCGCCACCGACGCGAGTACGTTTCAGGCTCTGGAACTCACCAACGGGCCGCTGCTCTCCAAGCGTTTCGAACGCGCCTCGCGCTTCATGCTCGGCCAACTCCCGGCGGCGCCGGAGAACCTCTTCGACAGCAAGCTGATGCGCTCCGGAAAGGCTGATGTGGACATCGACATCACCGGCGCCAAGGAACTGCGCCTGCTCATCGAAGACGTCGACTCTTATGACCCGACCCGCGTGATCGCCGCCTGGGCCAATGCCGAACTTGTTGGCCCCAACGGCCCAGTGCCGATTCCCGAGGCCAAACCCGGCCCGGTGCCCGCGGCGCCAGTCATCAATCTCCAGGGCCACGCCTAGTCCACATTCCGGGCCCGCAGCATGATCCACGACCAGGCCCAGACCCGCGACAC
>CAYVDY010000008.1:28592-34046 GCA_964450255.1 uncultured Candidatus Solibacter sp.
GGGCAAGGGCTACACACGTTTCCGGGCGCGCGCGATGATCGACGACAAGTCCCGTACCAGCGACATCAGCCCCGCCGTGCGCTTCTTCGTCTTTACTGAAAAACCAGACCCCGACCGCCTGATCCGCATCGGGAAAATCGGGGACGGTCACCAATTGCACCAATTGGATGACCGTCCCCGAAATTCCCCGGCCGCCCTTGCCGATTGGCTCTACATCCAGATGCTGCAGCGCAAGGCGACGGATCGTGAGCGCGCCGCCGCCACTCGCATCCTCACCGCAGGCGGTTCCACCATCCAGGCCAGCGGTCTGGAAGACCTGCTTTGGGCGCTCTCGATGACCCCCGAATTCCAGTACATCCACTAGGCACCGGACATGAAACACATCGACCTCTTCCAAGGCCTCTCCCGGCGCGACTACATGCGGCAATCCGCAGCCGCCGCGCTGGCCGCGCTTACCGGCGCCGCGCCCTCCCTCCTCGCCCAGCCCCCCGCGCCGAAAGCCACGGCGGACTCCGTCATCCTCCTCTGGATGGCCGGCGGCATGGCGCAGACCGAAACCTTCGACCCCAAAACCTACACACCCTACGAGAACAACCTCGAAAGCAACCGGGTCCTCAGTACGTTCCCCTCCATCCCCACTGCCGTCGACAACATCCGCTTTTCACAGGGACTCGAAGAGCTCGGAAAGGTGATGGACCGCGGAACTCTGATCCGCCCCCACCGCGTCGGCGATCTCGGCTTCATCCTCCACTCACGCCACCAATACCACTGGCACACCGGCTACGAGCCGCCGCAAGCCGTCGCCGTTCCCCACATGGGCGCGTGGGTGTCGAAACTGCTCGGCCCGAAGAATCCCGACATGCCACCGTTCCTCGTGGTCGGCCAGAACATGGAGATCGGCGCGGAGAGCGACCCGCTCAAGTCATTCCATACCGCCGGCTTCCTCGGCACCGAGTGGGGGCCGTTCCTGATCACCGATCCGCCCGACGCCATCGCCAGCGTGCCGCCCCCCGCCAAAATGAGCGGCGGCCGCTTCCAGCGCCGCTACGAAGCCTACCGCGAACTCGCCGCCGCCAGCCCCATCGCACGTGAAGGCAGCAGTTTCCAGCGTGACTCGCTCCTGCGCTCCATGGAGAACGCCAACCGCCTGCTGCAGTCGCCCGCCTCGAAGGCGTTCGACCTGACGCTGGAACCCAAGGACTCCTACGACGCTTACGACACCGGCCGTTTCGGCCTGGGCTGCCTGCTGGCCCGCCGCCTCGTGGAATCCGGAGCACGCTTCGTCGAGATCACCTCCGAGTACATCCCGTTCCGCCACTGGGACTCCCACGAGAACGGCCACGAGCGCGCTGCCGGCATGAAGGCGCAGATCGATCGCCCTGTCGCCCGCCTCATTCGCGACCTGGAGCAGCGTGGCCTTCTCGATCGCACCATCGTGATCCTGGCCAGTGAATTCGGCCGCGACATGATGACGGAAGGCAAGCCCGGCCGCGAGGTGCAGAACCAGGTCAAGCAGCCAGACCGCATCACCTCGCCGCAGCACTACGGCATGCACCGCCACTTTACCGAGGCCGGCAGCGTCCTGCTATTCGGTGGCGGCTTCCAGCGCGGTCATCTGCACGGCCAGACGGCCGACGATCGTCCATGCAGCATCGTGAAAGATCCCGTCACCATCGAGGATCTGCACGCCACCATTTACAGCGCGCTCGGCATCGCGCCCGACGCCGGTGTGGAAGTGGAGAAACGCCCCGTCTACGTTACCAAGGACGGCAAGGGCAAGCCCGTCCGCGCCCTGCTCAGTTGAGCCTGGCTGCGATGGTCTTCTGGAGCCGTCCGCGGAGCTGTGCCTTCACCGCGCCCGCCGCGGCATCATCGGCCAGGTTCTTCAACTCACGCGGGTCCGATGCGTAGTCGTACAGCTCTTCGCCCTCGCGCCCCTCGTTCCACATCGTGTAGCGGTGACGCTCGGTGCGGATGGAATAGCCGCGAACCTCGCCGGCAGCGGGATTGCGATGCACCTGCGTCACCGCCGGGCGGTCCCACGCTGCCCGCGGATTCTCCAGAAGTGGCCGCAAGCTCGCACCGTGCAGCCCCGCCGGAGCACCCTGCAATCCGCAAAGATCCACCAGCGTCGGGTATATGTCCAGGAACTCCACCGTGCGCCCGCAGTTCTGCCCGCGAGCCTTCACGCCAGCGCCGCCGATGATCAGCGGCGACCGCGCGGCGTATTCAAACACAGTCTGCTTCATCCACTGCCCATGCTCGCCCAAGCCGTAGCCGTGATCGCTCCAGAACACCACCGTCGTGCGATCCGCCAACTTCAGGCGCTTCACAGCGTCCAGCAACTTGCCCACTTGCGTATCCATGAAGCGGATCGTCGCGTAGTAGGCCCGCATGACCTCCAACCGCTGCTTTTCACTGAGGCCCCAGTGCGCCGGCTTGGTAGTGTACGCCCACTGCGGTGCGATCTTCATCTCCCACTCTTCGAACGGAACCAGCTTCACCTTCTCCAGCGGCACCATATCGAAGTACTTCGACGGCGCGATGTAGGGACAGTGCGGCTTGTAGAAGCCCGCGCCCAGGAACCAGGGCCGCTCGCGATTCTCCTCCATCATCCGGATGGTCTCCGCCGCCACGATGCCGTCGGTGTGCTCCTCATCCCGCGCCGGCGAAGCATAATAGGCCAGCGCGCTTCCGATCCCTCGTTTCGGCGTGTAGTTCGTCAGCAGCGGCTCTTCCTTCGTCTTGTCCACTCCAATGGGGTTGACACGCCGCATCCACGTCGGCTCATCGTCCAGCCCGTTGGTTCCAATCTGGCCCGGATTTCCGTAGTGGTAGATCTTGCCCGCCCTCGCCACGAAGTAGTCGTTTTTCTGGAACGCCTGCCCCAGCGTGACCGCGTCCGGCACACTCTCCCTGAAGTGTTTCTTCAGGTCGTAAACGCCGGTCTTGTCCGGAGCCAGGCCGGTAATCACCGACGTGCGCGAGGGGCTGCACAACGCATACTGGCAATACGCCCGGTCAAACCGCACGCCCTGCCGCGCGATGGAATCCAGATTCGGAGTCCGCACAAGCGAATGCCCATACGTGCTGAAGCAGTGATTCAGATCATCGCTGGCGATGAACAGAACATTGCGCCGCGGCGCCGCGCTCGCCGCCGCCAGCGCGCTTGTCGCGCCCATGAGAAAAGTTCGCCGTGTCCACATCGAGCTCAATCATATCGGACATCCACGGTGCCAAACCGCCCCGTCGCCTTGTCGCGCACCAGCACGCGCACCACGGCCGTGTCCGCGCCTGGCTTCCACTGCTTACGAAACGGAATGCCTCGCTCCATCGCCACCACCGCCTGCTGAGCCGTGAAGTTCAAGCGGATCGAATCCCGCAGGAATCGCACGTTTCCATCCACCGTCTTCTCACCGACAATTACTTCCAACTCCGCCTGCCGCCGATCCCCAGCCTCGCGCAGCAACACGTCCTCAGCCTCGATCTGCAGCGTCAGCATGACGGCGCCGGCCTCGCCCCCCGTCATCCGCGCATAGTGCGCATTCAGATGAATCGCCGACGAGCCCAGCGGGTTCCGCATCGCGCCTTGCAGTTGCTCCGCGCTCCAGCTCTGGATTTGATCCGGAGCCGGGTCCACCTGGTAGCCCTGACGGCGCAACAACTCCAAACCCGGGCGTTTCACGGTGGCCTTCAGCGCCCGCCACTTCCCGTCCGATTCCACGCCGGCGTAGAAACCGATGGAGTACGTTCCGCGCAGATCCGCGGTCGCTTTGTGGATCGCATCCGAGAAATCATTGGTGTTCACGAAATACCGGCCGCCGGTGATGGAGGTCATCATGCCGAACGCCGCGAGCGTGTCGCGGCTGTAAGTATCGGCCTGTTCCAACGCGCCGAAACGTCCGTCGCCGATCGGAGGCATGTACTGCTTCTCGGAAAACGACTCGGCTGACGATTTCAGCCCGCTGGCATCCACCGCGTACAAGGCCACGCCGGACTGCGCCAGGCGTTCCGACGTCCGCCGGATCGCCTTCTGAAACCCTTCTCCCGTGGCCGGTACCACGAAACGCCCGCTCCGGCCGACGGTCGCTGAGAACATCCCGATGCCGCCGCTGATCCACACCACGCTCTTGCGCCCCGGAATGCCGGCCATGTGGGAGCCGAGCGATTCCAGCATCCGCATTGTCGCTTCCACCCGGTTGCCGCGGATCGTCGTATTGACGTTCACGTCGCTGGCAATCGACATCCTCATCCGTTCCACGGCGCCCTCCGGTGCAGGCTGGTCCTTCTTCTCCATCTGCGCCAGAAACTCCTCCGCCTCCCGCGCATTGCGCTCGACGTCGTTGAGCTTCTGCGTTTGGAACTCTACCTTCAGATTCGCCAACCGCGTCCGCAGTGACTCCAGATCGTCGGTGAGGTCGTGCAGCACCCGGAACTGCCGGCCGAACTGAAACACCGCAACGCATGTCTGTGGCGCCAGAGCCCGCAGGAACATCATCGCCTGCGCCTTCACCATCATCTGGTCCGCCGTTTCGGTGTTGGAGGAGTCGATCACCAGCGCCGTGATGTTGCGCGCCGGGCCACCGGTCATCTCCACCCGGTTGGTGAATACGTGCGGAGGCATCGGAGGCCGCTTGACGCTGACGGCAGCCTCCGCTCCGCCCTTGTATCGAAAAAACGCGATTTCTCGCGGTTTTCAAGCGTCCAACAGCGTGAAATCGTCTTTCTTGAGGTCCAGTGCCGGGTTGCCCTTCCTGTCCAGCGCCACCACGGAGAACGCCACCAATTGCGTGGCGGCCCGGAATGTGGGAGGCTCGCTCTGTCCGCTCAACAGCAGACAGAGCAAGGTCAGGGCAAATCGATGCATCAGATGGAGTAGTCCTCGAAAAACACCTTGGATTCACGCGGGCTCACGTAGACGTCAGAGCCTACTTTCAACTCTAACGCGCGGTATCGCTCATGAGGAATCTCCACCTGCAGCGTCTCGCCTGTCTCCGAAAGCAATTCCAGCTTCACCATCGGCCCCGCCGCGTGGACCCGCTTGACCACCGCCCGCACCGACGAGCCGGATTGCGCTTCGTGCCCGATATCCATGTCATGCGGACGCACGAACACTCGCCGCTCCTGCCCACCCTCGGCGCGCGCATGGAACAGATTCACGCTGCCCAGGAAGTCCATCACAAACTCGTTCGCCGGATGATGGAAGACCTCCTCCGGCGTGCCCACCTGTTCGATCCGGCCCTTGTTCATCACGACAATCCGATCCGCCACTTCCAGCGCTTCGTCCTGATCGTGCGTGACCAGAATCGTGGTCATGTGAATGTCGTCATGCAGCTTGCGCAGCCAGCGCCACAGGCCCTGCCTCACCTTGGCGTCCAGCGCGCCGAAGGGCTCGTCCAACAGCAGCACTTCCGGCTCGATCGCCAGCGCACGGGCCAGCGCCACGCGCTGCCG
>CAYVDY010000009.1:0-33437 GCA_964450255.1 uncultured Candidatus Solibacter sp.
GTCGGTGATAAAGGAATGCTCACGACGGGAACGTACGGCGAGGTCACGCGCCTCCTGCCTGTCGAGAAGATGAAGGACTATCGCATGCCTCCGCCGATGTTGACGCGGTCACCAGGTCACATGCGTGACTTTATTCGCGCCTGTAAGGGCGGAGATCCGGCGTGTTCGAACTTCAACGTCGCCGCGCCGTTCGTCGAATGGATGCTGCTCGGCGTCATCGCGCTGCGTCACGAAGGCAAGCTCGAATACGACGCCGACAAGATGCGCATCACCAACAACAGTGAAGCGAACAAGCTCCTGAAACCCAACTTCCGCAAGGGCTGGGAGTTCAACACCGTCAAGTCCTAGCACCATTGGGGGGCAGGCCTCCGGGCCTGTCCCTTCCCCCACATCATGGAAACCCGCCTCCGCGTCGGCCTCTTCGCCATCGGCCTCGATACCTACTGGCCCCAGTTTGACGGACTCGAACAGCGGCTCACCGAAGCCGCGGCCAAGGTCGCCCAGCGCCTCGGCAGGCCGGATATCGAGGTCATCAACCTCGGCATGATCGACACGCCGGAAAAGGCCGCCCGCGCCGGCGAAGAGTTCCGCAAAGCCTGCGTCGATCTGATCTTCCTCCACGTCACCACCTACGCTCTCTCCTCGACAGTCCTGCCCGTGGTGCGTCGCGCCAAGGTGCCTGTCATCGTCCTGAACCTCTCGCCCGGCGCCGCCATCGATTACGCTGCCTTCAACGCCATGGGCGACCGCGGTCGCATGACCGGCGAATGGCTCGCCTGGTGCCAGGCCTGCCCCGTGCCTGAAATCGCCAACGTGTTCCGCCGCTGCGGCATTCCGTTCTTTCAGATCACCGGCGTGCTCGACGGCGATCCCGCAGTGTGGGATGAGGTCAACCAGTGGCTGGACGCCGCGCGCGTGGCGCACGTCATGGAGCACAACCGGCTCGGTGTCATGGGCCACTACTACGGCGGAATGTTGGACGTCTATTCCGACTTGACCCTCCAATGCGCCGTGTTCGGCGGCCACGTCGAACTCCTGGAGGTGGACGAACTGGCCGATCTCCGCGCCGGCGTCTCCCAGACCGAGATCGACCGGCGCGTCGCTCACTTCCACGGGACTTTTGAGGTCCAGCCGGACTGCACGCTCGCCGAGCTCCAGCGAGCCGCCAAAACTTCGGTCGCCCTGGATCAACTCGTCGCCCGCCACAATCTCGGGTCGCTGGCCTACTACTACCAGGGCGGCCGCGACGCAGCCAATGAGGACGCCATCACATCCATCATCCTCGGCACCAGCCTGCTGACGGCGCGCGGAATCCCCGTCGCCGGCGAGTGCGAGGTGAAAAACGCGCAGGCCATGAAGATCATGGACGCATTCGGCGTGGGCGGATCGTTTACCGAGTATTACGCCACCGATTACGCCGACGACGTCGTGCTGATGGGCCACGACGGGCCCGGGCATCTGGTCATCGCCGAGGGCAGGACGAAGGTCCGCCCGCTTGGTGTGTTCCATGGCAAAGTAGGCCGCGGCCTCTCCGTGGAGATGTCCGTCAAGCACGGCCCGGCCACTCTGCTCTCCGTCGTCGAGAGCCCCGGCGATCGTCTGAAGCTGCTCGTGGCGGAAGCGGAGTCCGTGCCCGGCCCGATTCTCGAGATCGGCAACACCAACAGCCGCTACCGCTTTCCCATCGGCGCCCGCCGGTTCATTCAGGATTGGAACGCCCAAGGTCCGGCGCATCACTGCGCCATCGGCGTGGGCCACATCGCCTCCAGAATTCACAAGCTGGGCGCCATTCTGGGGATCGAAACAGTCCAGGTTTGCTAGCCCTTCCGGCTTGCCTCCCGGATCGCGGCGATCTCCGCCTTGTCAATCGAGAGGAACTCCAGGAATTTCTGGTGATCCTCCGGCGCCATTCGCTCGAAAGCGGCGTGCAGCGCATCCATCTGCGCCTCCGTCACTCCAGCGGCCTTCAGGATGGAAACGAACGTGTCTTTCTTCATGGGTAATTAGCTCCTGAACCCATCCTCCACCGTGAAGCGATAGACGGGTCAAGCGGGAATCTCAATCCGCCGGCTTTATCATTCACACGCGGATTTCACGATATGTATCAACAAGTTAGCCAGTCCGCCTCTTGACACCCCGTGCTAACGTGGTCTTAGGGGATGACCCGCTGGCCAGCTTCGATCCCTACGCCTAAAGTAGAGCGGCGGCAATCACCTGCCCATTGGGTAAGGGGTTCAACGCTTCCTACGCGGGCCGCCGTCAATGTACGGCGCGAAAACCGGTTTTGTCCCGATCAGCTCGATTAAATACGGGGCCTTTTTACAAGGCCCCGGGCGATTACCACCAATTACTGCCTTCCGAACGCAAGAAAGGCCTCAGGCGCGAGGCCGTAGTGCGCCCGCGCTCACTCGTACCGCAAAGCGTCAATCGGGTTGATCCGCGCGGCCTTCATCGCGGGATAGATCCCGAACATCACTCCCACCACGAACGACACCCCAAACGCAATCACCACCGACGCCGTCGTCACAATCGTCTTCCACTCCGCGAACGTCGCAATCGAATGCGACAAGCCAAACCCAAATCCAATCCCCAACAACCCGCCGCCCACTGAGATCAACACGGACTCCAGCAGAAACTGCCGCACGATGTCCCGACGCCGCGCGCCCGTCGCCCGCCGGATCCCGATCTCCCTCGTCCGCTCCAGCACCGTCGCCAGCACGATGTTCATGATTCCGATGCCGCCCACCAGCAGCGATATCGCCGCGATCGCCACCATCACGTACGTGAAGATCTTCTGCGTCTGCTGCTGCTGCGCGAGCAGCGCCGCCGGAATCGTCACCGTGAAATCCTGCGTGTTGTGATGAGTGGAGTTCAGTATCGCCGTCACGATCTTCGACGATTCGATGCTGTCGGCGCCCGCCTTCAGGCGGATGTCGATCCCGTCCAGCTCATCGCGCATCTGGCTCGAGCGGTCCCAGTAGCGATACTGGAATGCATTCAGCGGCACGTAGATCACGTTGTTCAAATCCATCTGCGTTCCGCTCACGCGCGTGCCCAATACACCCACCACCTCCAGCCACGTGTCGTTCACTTTCACGAACTGCCCCACCGCCTTGGTGTAGCCCAGCAGATTCACCTTGGCCTTCTCCCCCAACACGCAAACCGCCGCGCTCTGCTCGTCGTGGCGCTCGCCGAAGAACGAGCCCTCGGTCAGCTTCAGACTGTGAATCACCGCATAGGGGGAACTGACGCCGTAGAGTTCCGGCACGTCGCCCGCTGGCTTCGGAACGATCCTCTGCGGGTGCAGCACGCGCCGCGGCGATAGCGCCTCCACGCCCTCCAGATTCGCGCGCACGATCCGCACATCGCGCTCCGTCAGGCCCGGAGAACTTCGACGGCGCTGCTGCAACTCCTCCATACTGGTGGCCGCCCGCGACTCCACCAGCACGTTGCGCACGCCCAACTGCTCGATGAAGCGCAGCGACTCTTCCTTCGCCCCCTCGCCAATCGCCAGCATCCCGATCACCGATCCCACGCCGAACACAATCCCCAGAGCGGTCAGAAAAGTCCGCGTCTTCTGCGCCCGCAAATTTGCCAGCGACTCGCCGATCTCAGTGAATAATCGCAGCGTCATCAGGATCCCTTCAGCGCTTTCAGTGCCCCGCCGCCCGGCGCTCCCGAGTCCTTCTTCTTCGACGATTGCTCCGGACTCGCCATCGCCACAATCTGCCCTTCGCGCAGCCCCGTGATCACCACCTGGCTCTCGCTGCGCCTCACCAGTTGCACATCCGCGGGCGTGAACGACTTTCCCGCCCGTACATAGACGAACTTCCGGCCGTCGCTCTCAAACAGCGCCTGCGAAGGCAGCCACAGCGCCTCGTTCAGCACCTGCGTCGTGACGACGATCCGCGTGCTCATGCCCGGCCGCAGTTCCGGCACGGGCTGCTCCAGTGCGAACAGACATTCAAACTTGCGATCCCACGGCGGCCCGTCGATCCCGCCAACTGATTTGATCCGCGCCGCGAACTTCCGCTCCGGCATCGCCACCACGCGGACCTCCGCCGGTTGCCCCACCGCCAGATGGCCACGGTCCAGCTCCAGAATCTGCGCCCGGACCTCCCAAGAATTCAGGTCCGGAATCTGCGCCACCGCCATCCCGGCCCGCGCCGTGTCGCCCACCTTGAAAACAGGCAGCGACATCCCCCAGAACATAAAGTTCCCGCTCTGGTTTTGCTGCACATTCACGTAGCCGCGCGATTTCGCCTTCAACGTCATCGCCTCGATGTTCTTCTTCGCCGTTGCCGCCTTCACCTGCGCCTTGCTGCGCGACGCCTCCTGGATCATCACCGACGCCCTCGCCGTTGCCTTGCGATTGGAGAGATCCTGCTCCAACTGCCGCAGCCTGTCGCGCGCCGCCTCCACCGCCAGCGTGTTCTGCCGCGCGATGATCGCCGCCAGCAGCGGATTCTTGCGCGCCTCCAGTTCGGCCAGCTTCAGGTCAGACCGCGCCTGCACCAGCGACGCCTGCGTCTCTTCTTCCTTGGCGGCGGCTTCGGCTTCCGCCTGCGCCACCTGCTGATCCGCCTCGGCCAGATCCGCCTCTGCTTCCGCCAGCGCGAACTCCTGCTCCGTCGTGTCGAACGCCGCCACCACGTCGCCCGGATTCACCAGTTCGCCCGGCTGCCGCAGCGTGGTGATGATCAACTCCCGTGCGCCGGTCATCGGCCCGATCAGCATCTCCGAATTGCTGCCTTGCAACTCGCCCTTGGCCGAAACCGTGAACGCCACGTTGCCGCGTTTCACCGTGGTCACCGGCAAGTCAAACGTGTCCGCCGCGGGCGCCTTGGCCTCGGTCCCCGCCCGTACCGCCCAGGCCACTCCAACCACCGCCAGCGACACCAACGCCAGCGCACCGGCCGCACGCCAGATCCTCTTCATTTCTTCACCTCCGGCTCCACCAGCGCCACCGGCGTGCCTGCCGCCAGCCCGCTAACCGCCACCTCATCCGGATTGCGCGCCTGCACCTCCACCTCGCGTGCCGCATAACCCTTTGCGCTTTGCACGTACACAATCGGCTTGCCGTTCTTCGTGAACACCGCCTTCGCCGGGACACTGATGGCATCCGGAATCCGCCGGATCACCACGTCCATGGAGCCGTTCATCTCCGGCCGCAAGCGCGCGTCGGCATCCGCCAACCTCGCATACGCCCTGAAGTTGAAGGTCGGCGGCCAGTCAAAGGAGGCCTGCGTCATCGACGACAGTTCGTTCAACTTGGCGGAAATGGTCATCTCCGGCAGTGCGTCGAGGCGGATTTTGACATCGTTGCCCACGCTGATCCGGCCGCGGTCGATCTCCTCCACCTTGCTCTCCATCTCCAGCGTCTTGAGATCCGGAATCTCGGCCAGCGTCGCGCCCGGCCATGCCTGGTCTCCGACCTTGAACGGCTTGGCGTTCATCCAGCCCGAGGAGTAGTTCGGCATGTAGATGATGACGCCGGTGAGCGGAGTCTTCACCTCCATGCGCGCCAGCCGGTCCTTCGTCAGATCCACTTCGTACTGCGCCTGATCCCGAACACGAGTGAGCGACGCCAGCTTGGAGCGCCCCGACGCCTCGTGCAGCCCCACCGTGGCCTTCTGCACTCTCAGCTTGTTCTCGGACAAACCCAGGTTGATCTTGGCCTCTTCACCCTGGATCGCGCTCAGAATCTCCTGCCGGCTCACTTCCAGCTTGGCCTTCTCCAGGTCGTATCCGGCGCCCGACAAATCCCGCCTGTCCGCTTCCGCCGTGATGCGAGCCTCCGCCTCGGCCTGCTCCAGCGTTGCCTGGGCCTGCTTCAGCGCGGCTTCCTTTTCCTGCAACTGCTGTTTGGCGCTGCTGCCGTCAAAGCGGATCACCACGTCGCCCTCTTTCACAGGCGAGTTCTGCGGAGCCAGCCACACCACACGCAGATCCGGCACGTTCGTCGGCGCGGTGATCTGAACGGACCGTCGTGCATGCAGTTCTCCGCGGCAGCGCGTAATCACCAGAAACTCGCCTTTGCGGGCCGGCGCCGTCGGCAGGCTGGTAGCCGCTTCCGCCTCCCGCAAGCGCATCACCGCGAAGCCGCCGCCGATCAGCGCGGCCACCGTCACCACAATCTGCACCACGCGCCGCATCGTCATGGCTGCTTCTCCGCCTGCCCTTGAATGATGACTGCCGCCGAGAGATCGGGCAGAAGGTGGGAGTCATGCTTGACGATCAGAAACCGCGCCGCAAAGCGCTTGATGGGGCTCCCCAGATCCGAGGTCGCCACCGGACTCGCCGAAAGGAATTTCGCCGGCAGGACAAGATCCGGATACGCATCCAGCCGCACAATGGCGTGCGAGTTCGGACCGAGAATCGCGCCGTCCGGCTCCCCCACCGACGTGTGGACCTCCATCTCCGCCGGATCGAACAGCCGCAGCAGCGCCTGGCCGGGATAAACCTGATCGCCCTCCTGCGCCGGCCCGCGCGACTCCCCGCGCCAGATGGATTCCAGCGCCACCATTCCCGAATGCGGCGCCTTCACCACCAGCCGCGCCACGTTCGTCGTCGCCCGCTTCAACGCCACGGCCTGCCGGTCCCGCTTCAGTTCCACGATCCGTAGCGCCGCCGCATCCACCTTCGCCCGCTGAGCGTGGGACTTCTTCAGTGAGTCAATGCGCAGTTGCGCCGCCGCAGCCTTCTCTTCGTTCTTCGCCCGCTCGATCTCGCTGAGCGTCTCGTTGCGGCGCAGTTGCAGCCGCGCCTTCTCCAGGTCCGCCACCGACGTGCGGAACTCAGAAGATCGCGTCTCTTCATTAGCCTTGTTTTCGGCCTGCCTCTGCTCGATCTGATGATTCAGATCGTCGAGCTTGGCCTGCGCGTCGCGCGCATTGTCCAATTGCTGCGTGCGGTCGAATTCGGCCAGTACGTCGCCGGGCTGCACCGCCGTCCCGCTGGGCAGCACCTTCACAATGGTGAGACGTCCGAACCCCTGGCCGGAGATTTGCGGCACCTGCACCGTGTATTCGCGAACCGCTTTGATGGTTCCGGTGGCCCGCACCTGCCGGGCACCTGGCGCGGCCGCGGGCGCCGCCGCGGTGGCCGGAGCCGCGGCCTCCACCGGTTGCTGCTTCTGGCATCCCGCCAGGCACACAATCACACCAAGGTACAGGGCGGACCTGAGCATCGGCAATTGTCCTTCCAACGATCAGACGATTAGACGCCTCGATTCGTTGAAACGTTCCGAAGAAAAGGACAATTAAATCGAATCTGCTCTTACCGCAGCGAATTCAGCAGAGCCACCGCCCGGCTCAACGTCACCCAGCGCTGCTCTTCGCCATGCACGCCGGATTCCACACAAACCGGCCCCACGTATCCAGCTTCGCGCAACGCCCCCATGAACTTCGGAATGTTGACCGAGCCTTCACCCAGCAGCCGCTCCGTGCCCAGCGCTCCGGGCGCCGCCGAATCGGGCCAATCGCCGTCCTTGCCGTGCACGCTGATGACGTGCTGGCTCAGCAGGCGGAAAGCCGCGATCGGCTCGCCGGATCCATAGAGGATCATGTTCGCCGGATCGAAGTTGATCTTCACGTTCGGCCGCGCGACATCCTTGAAGAACTCCAGCAGCTGCGCCGCCGGCTCCTGGCCTGTCTCCAGGCAGTAGGTCATGCCAAACGTAGCGGCGTAATCCGCAATGCGCCGCACCATATCGCGCACGGCAATGTACTCCGGGTGAGCCGGATCGTGAGGAATGTAGCCGACGTGGCAGCCGAAGCTCTTCACACCCAGCGCAGCGGCAAAATCGATGACTGCCCGGGTGCGCAGTTCGCGGGCAGCCCGCGTCGCCTTCGGGATGAAACCCACCGTGCGCTCCACGGTCGGGATGTCGTTGTAGCTCTCGCCCTCGTACGCCGCGAATACGGTGCAGATATGGAAATCCTCCGCCGCCAGAGCGGCCTTCCACGCCGCTGCGTTTTCCGCAGTCAGTTCCACCGTGCCGTCGAGCGCGAGCTGCCCCGACGTCACTCCGCACGCTTTCACCGTCTTCACGGTGGCCAGAGCATCCGGCTCGGCCCAGAAGAAGATCCCGATCTCACGGTCTTTTAGAGTTGGCATGGCAAAATATTCCCTTTCCGCAGGCGCGCTTCTTCCAGGAGCAGCGCCACTTTCACAGCCGCCGCGGACGATTCCGGCGTGCAGCGCACCGGCCGCGCGCCCGTCCGGCAGCATTCCACAAAGTACTCGATCTCGGCCTGATAACCGTCAACTTCGGGCAGCTCGATCACATGATCCTCGCCCCGCCCGTACCAATGCGGAGGCCGGCCCGCGGTGCTGAACTCCATCGCGGCGTTCTCGCCCACCACGGTATATTCCATCGAGAACGGATACGAGGACGGCAGGTGCCAGCCGCCGGTAATGGTCACGCTGAAGCCGCTCTCATAGTGGAGTTCCGCGGTCATCATGTCGATGCCGGCAGCCAGATCCTCGTGGCCCGTGGCCGATACCGCCCGCGGCATGCCGAAGCATACCAGCGCCATGTCGATGTCGTGGATCAGCAGATCGAACACGCCGCCGCCGGACGCGCTCTTGTTCGTCATCCAGATGCTCCACGCCGGCGCCGCACAGCGCCTCCGGAAAATCGCATGGCGTGGAGTGCCCAATGTTCCGCTGTGGACCGCCTCGATCAGTGGCAGATACGCCGGGAAGAACCGCAGCACCTGCGCGCTCATCAGCGTCCTGCCGGCTTTCGCGGCCTCCCCCATCATCTGGTCGCACTCTTCGCCGCTGAGCGCCATCGGCTTTTCGACCAGCACGTGCTTGCCGGCCCGCAGCGCGGCGATCGCCACAGGCGCGTGCATCGACGTCGGCAGACACAGATCCACTGCGTCCACTTTCGCCTTCGTCACGCACTCCAGCGCGTCGGCAAACTTCTCCGCCGTCGAGAAATCAACGGCCTCTCCCGCCACGTCGAGGTTGCCCCCCACGCCGGAAAGGTCGCCCGAAAGCACCTTGGGATCGTTGGAGCTCACCGCCCCAATCTCCACGCCGGGTATCCGCTTATAGGCCTTCAAATGGGTGAGGCCCATGAATCCGAGTCCAACCACTGCGATGCGCATAGACAATCGCCATGGTAGCAAGCGGCGCGCCCGTCCGCCCGGTTCGCACCAGCCTGGAGTTCCCGGCGGTCAGCGCCGTGGGGTTTCGCAGTCGATCACGGTCCGGCTGCGGCGCTTATTGTAGATTCGGATGATGCCGGCCTTGTCCTTAAGCTCCACGCGACCGGCCTGTTTGTCCAGTGCGCCGCCACTCTCAATTGTGAAGCCCGGGTTGGTTTGGAGCGCCCCGTTGATGAAGAACACACAGTGGTACTTCCCTGGAATCCCAGTTGGGGGACCACCAGCGACGCGGCAGCTACGCCAGCAACGAAAACGCCATCAACTGGTATCCCGCGCTCGTCGTCACTCTGGCTGGCGTGCAACCGGAGCCGCCCAAGCCCGAACCGCCGGCTGAGGCGACCACCGTTCGTAACGGCGGCCGTTGAGCACCACGCCCAGCCAGGTGGGCCTCACCAACCGGTCGTAGCTCCAGAGCAGCACAGGCACCGCAAAGACGATGCCGAGCACGAACTTCACTTCGGCCGGCCAGGGCAGCGCCATCATCGGCAATTGCACAATCACCAGCGCCGGAGGATGCATCAGGTAGAGCCAGTAGGCTGAATCCGACAGATAGCGCTGCCACGCCGATGCCCCGGACGCGTGTTTCAGGAACAGCCCGATCATTCCCAGGATTACGAGCCACGCGGTCAGCGCCGTTAAGCTCGCAGTTGCCGCCAACGCCGGCCACATGCGCACGCCGCGATGCGCCATTTGCGCGTCGAGGGCCGGGATTGTCGCCAGCATCAGAACCACGGACAGGCCCAGATACGCCCAGCCGCCTCGCCGCAGCGAATCCAGTGACTCTCGGTGCAGATACACCCCCCAGCCGAATGCGAAGAACACTGCGTACGCCGCCACAATCCCGAAATGCGGTGCAAAGCTGTGCGGCGTGTCGAGGATTCCGAATTCCGACGTCAGCAGGGTGACAAATGTCGCCGCTGCCCAGGCGAGGGGCGCCAGCCAGCTACCCATCAGGCGCCGGAACCACGGCCCGCCCAGCGCGCGATTCAGCCATGGGGCCGCCCACGCCGCGCCCAGGCAGACCAGCATCAGCGTCTCCAGGAACCACAGGTGCATCGGCTCGATGGATTTCTCCAGCCGGCCCTGCCCCAGCCACGCCATCGTCGCCGCCCAGGCATCCGGGCGGCGTGTGGCGTAATGGGCGAAGACGCTGCAGATTTTGAGGAAGGGATAGGCGGCGAGCATGGTCAGGATGAACGGCAGTCCGAGCCGCGCCACCCGGTTTTCCAGGAATCCCTGCCACCCTCGGCGCGATACCAGCAACGCCGCAAAGAACCCTGACATGACGAAGAACGCCGGCAACCGGAAAGCATGGATGTAGAGAGCCAGCAGATCGGCGCCGCGCGAGGTCTGGGGTCCTTCAGCCACCAGACGCCGGGGAGCGTCGCGTAGGCGGTGGCGCTGTGGAGCACGATGCCCAGCAGCATCATTGCGGCGCGCAGGGCGTCGAAGGCGTGGTAGCGCTCGGTGGTCATCGGTTGGGCGTTCATGAGTCAAGCGTGCGCGGGTTTGCCGCGCAAAACGAGTAGCAGGGGGTAGAATTAACGGTATACTCAACACGCAACCGATTGAAATGAAGGAACAACCGCCGCCGCCGGAGGCAATCCGCCAATCGTTGGCCCGCGTCGTGAAAAGCCGGGGCTTTTCCGATTCCGGCCGGCTGCCGGCGTTCCTTGAATACCTGGTGGAGCGCACTTTATCCGGCGACACTGGCCGGCTGAAGGAATCGGTCCTGGGCGTGGAGGTGTTCCAGCGGGACCCTGGCTACGACCCGCGGATCGACCCCATCGTGCGAGTGGAGGCCCGTCGCCTGCGCGCCCGGCTGGAGGATTACTACGGCAGCCATGGCAAGGACGAACCGCTCCGCATCACGCTGCCAAAGGGCGCCTACCGGCCCGCATTCGAAACGGTTTCGCAACTTCCGGCCACTGCGCCGACCACGGGGCGATGGCGAATCCTTGCAGGGGCCGGCGCGATTCTCCTTGTCGTCATCGCCGTATCCCTTTACAGCCTTCGTAAGCCGGTTTCGGCCGCCCCCGCGACGGTGGCCATTCTCCCCTTTGCCAACGTCGGCGGCGACCCCCAGAACGACTACTTCAGCGATGGCCTCAGCGAGGAGATTCTGGACCGCCTGGCGCGGTTGCCGGGGCTCAAGGTCGTCGCCCGCTCGGTGATGGCGGAGTTCCGCGGCCAGCCGCTTCCGCTCTCGGACGTGGCTGCCAAGGTTAGCGCGACGGTCGTGGTCGAGGGCAGCGTCCGCCGCCAGGGCGACCGTCTTCGTGTCACAGCGCGGCTTACGAATCCAGCCGACGGCGCCGCGCTGTGGTCTCAATCCTATGAGCGGAATATCCACGATGTCTTCGCGATCCAGGACGAGATCGCGCAGTCCATTGCCAACGCGCTGCGAGTCAACCTGCGCGGCGGCGAATCCACTCTCTCCGCACTTCGCGCCACGCAGAACATCGGCGCCTACAACGCTTATCTGAAGGGCCGCCACCAACTGAACCTCTCCTCGATCGAGGGGATGAAGCGGGCTGCTGCTTACTTTGAGGAGGCCATCAGCCTGGAGCCTGGCTACGGCCCGGCTCACGCCTCCCTCTCCGTGACCTACGCCCTGCTCGGCTACTACGAAGCGCTTCCCGCGGAAACCGCCTGGCCCACCGCCCGCCGCGCCGCCGAGCGGGCCATCCAGATCGCCCCGCAACTCCCCGACTCCCACGCCGCCCTGGGACAGATCCTGGCCTTCCACGATTGGAAGTGGAAGGAGGCTGAGGCCGAGTTCCGCCGAGCGATTCAACTCGACGACTCATCCGCCGTCGCCCACGGCCTCTACGCCATCTCCGTGCTAACGCCGCAGGCGCGCTGGCCCGAGGCGCTCGCCGAGTTTCGCAAGGCAATTGAGCTGGACCCCCTCGCCGCGTTCACCAACTTCGGCTACGGTTTCGCGCTTCTCGCCAGCGGCGATCACGCGGAAGCCGTCAACCAGTACCGCCGCACCCTGGAGCTCAAGAGCATCCACCCCGACATGTACTGGGATTACGGTATGGCCCTCAGCTTCGCCGGCCGCCACAAAGAGGCGGGCGATGCCATCCGGCAATCGCTCCGGGCGCGGGGCGTCACTCGCCAGGAACTGAGAGGATTGGATGCGCTGCTCGCCGGTGACATCACACAAGCCCGCCGTGATATTCCGAACAACGAGCGGGAGGCCCTGGCCGGCCGCGAGGACAAGGTCGACATGGCTCGCTTCTACGCCATGCTGGGCGAAACCGATATGGCCCTCACGTGGCTGGAACGCGCAGTCGCCCTTCGCGAAAGCCAAGTCATCTGGGCCAAAGCCGACCCACGCTTCCGCGCGTTGCGGAATCTGCCGCGCCACCGCCAGATACTCGCCAAGCTAGGCCTGTAAACAGAAAAACAGCCCGGCAGAGGAGGAGATTCCGCCGGGCTGAGATACACGTTTGTATTGCTTCAACGGGAGTCAGAGTCATGGCTCCGGACTTCCCACCTGCGGCCTGCGCTCACTTGATGTTATTCAGACCTATTGATATTAAATCCAACTTCGCTGCCGGAAGCAAGACAATTCTCTACACCTTCTGATGAAAATGTTTCAACGTAGGTAAATACACCGCCCGGAGCCTTGCCGTTGCGGCCACCCCGCCCGCCTGCCATCCTGAATGAAGATATGTCCCTTCGCCAGCTCTCCGCCCGAACGGCCGTCTTCATCACGATTATGACCACCGCGCTACCCGCCGAACTCCAGCCGCCCACTGCCGCCATCCGTCCCAAAGTGATTGAGAATCATGGTGATAGCCGCACCGACAACTACTTCTGGCTGCGCGAGAAGTCCAACCCGGAGGTCGTCGCCCACCTCGAAGCCGAGAATCGCTACACAGAATCCCGGATGAAGGCCACCGAGGCTCTCCAGACCACCCTTTATCAGGAGATCGTCGCCCGCATCCAGGAGGACGATACCTCCGCGCCCACGCGTCAGGGCGATTTCGAGTATTACACCCGTACGACAAAGGGCCAGCAGTATCCCACATGGTGCCGGCGCCGGGGCGCGAAAGGCCAGGAGCAGGTACTGCTGGACGGTAATGAACTGGCCAGGGGCCACAAATACTTCCAGGTCGGAGCGTTCAGCGTCAGCCCGGATCAGAAACTGCTGGCGTACGCCACCGACACAGAGGGCGACGAAATCCTCACCGTCCGTGTCAAAGACCTCGCCACGGGCCAACTTCTGCCGGACGAAATCCGCAACGCCTACTATTCTCTGGTCTGGGCTGAGGACAACAAGACCCTCTTCTACAACGTCTTAGACGCCGCCAAGCGCCCCTACAAGGTGTTCCGCCACACACTCGGGCAGGCCGCGCCGGACACCGAGGTCTATCACGAGTCCGACGAGCGGTTCACGGTGGAGGTTTCCAAGACCCGCAGCAAGGCATTCGTTCTGCTCCAGATCCACAGCGCGATCACCAGCGAAATCCGCTATCTGCCCGCCGCCAAGCCGGCCGCTGCCTTTGCGGTACTCTATCCCCGCACACAGGACGTTGAGTACGAAGCCACCCACCACGCGGACCACTGGTACGTGCGGATCAACGACACCGGCCGGACGTTTCGCCTGATTCAGGCGCCGCTCGCCAACCCGGAGCAGAAGAAAGAGCTGATCGCGGCACGGCCCGAGGTAACCATCGAGGACGTCGGCGCCTTTGCCGACCACCTGGTGATCACGGAACGCCAAGAGGGACTTCGGAAACTGCGCATCCGCCGCCTTTCCAGCGGAGCAGAGCACTACGTCACGCTGCCTGAACCCGTGTACACCCTCTCCGCCCCAGGCGGCCCCGAGTTCGACACCACGCTGCTCCGCTTCAACTACACCAGCCTGGTCACCCCGCCTTCCACCTACGACTACGACATGAACGCGCGGACCCGCGTCCTGGTAAAGCAGCAGCCGGTCCTCGGCGGCTTCGACAGCAGGAACTACATCAGCGAGCGCATCTTTGCCACCGCCGCCGACGGCACGAAGATCCCCGTCTCCCTCGTCTATCGGAAGGGATTCAAGAAGGACGGCAACGCCCCGGCGATGCTTTACGGCTACGGCAGCTACGGCATCCCGTCCGAGCCCAACTTCAGCTCCGAGCGGCTGTCCCTGCTGGACCGCGGCTTCGTGTACGCCATCGCCCACATTCGCGGCGGCTCCGACCTGGGCAAGACCTGGCACGACGCCGGCAAGATGCTGAACAAGCGCAACACATTCACCGATTTCATCGCCGCCGCCGAGTTGCTGAGCAAAGAGAAGTATACGCAGCCCAAGCGGCTCGGCATCATGGGCGGCAGCGCGGGTGGGCTGCTGATGGGTGCCGTCACCAACATGCGCCCTGACCTTTTCGGCGCCGTCATCGCCAAGGTCCCGTTTGTGGACGTGCTTAGCACGATGATGGATTCGACGCTGCCGCTGACCGTTGGGGAGTACGAGGAATGGGGCAACCCGGCGGATGAGAAGGCTTACCGCTACATGCGGTCTTACTCACCCTACGACAATGTCGAGAGGCAGGGTTTCCCGCATATGCTGGTCACCGCCGGATTGAACGATCCGAGGGTCAGCTATTGGGAGCCGGCCAAGTGGGTCGCCAAGCTCCGCACAATGAAGAAGGGCGATCACCTTCTGCTGCTGAAGACGAACATGGGCGCCGGCCACTTCGGAGCGTCGGGCCGGTACGAGCGGTATAAGGAGACGGCGTTCGACTACGCGTTTCTGTTCCAGGCGCTCGGTGTGGACGCGCGTTAGCCGCCCAGCGGTCCGCTAATCTGGAAAACGTTGCCTTCCGGGTCGAACCCCTCGGCCACGCCCCACGGCCGCAGTTCCATGGGAACGCCCAGCGCGGCTAGGCGGGCGTACTCGGATTCGACATTGTCTACCACGAACACGAGCTTGATCGGACTCTCTTCGCGCGCCTGCGGGGGCGAAAGAATTTCGATGTGATCGGCGATGTGGGCAGGAATGGCGTGCAAGGCCACGTTGACCGTGCCCGAATCAAATTCAACCCACGAAGCGGTCCGTGTTTCCGCGATGGGTACCAGACCCAGCGCGCCGCCATAAAACGAGGCCATCCGCGGCAGGCCTTTCACGAAGATCATCGCCAGACGCAGTTTCATTCCTCATAGACTAGCAGCGCGGCCAAGCGCGTCTTTTCCATTGACAATGTACTAGTGAATTAGTACATTGAGGCATGGTCACACGCATAGCGGTGCTTTTTCTCGCCATTGGGGCTTGGTCCGACCCTTCGCCGCACCAGGTTCGTTTCGTAACCGTCGAAGCCGGCGTGCAGTTGGAGGTTCTGGATTGGGGCGGCACAGGGCGGCCGCTGGTGCTGTTGGCCGGCTACCTTTCCGCGCACGCCTATGACGAACTGGCGCGGCGGCTCACGGCTACGCACCATGTTTATGGAATCAGCCGGCGCGGCTACGGCGCGTCGTCGCGACCCGAGTCCGGCTATAGTGCCGCACGCTCGGCCGACGACGTGCTAGCGGTTCTGGAAGCGTTGAACCTGCGCGGCGCGATCCTCGCCGGCCACTCCTGGGGCGGGCAGGACCTCTCGACGCTTGGGGCGCGGCCCGCGGAACGCGTCGCCGCGCTCGTCTACATCAACTCCGCCGAGGATCCGACGCTGACGATCGCGGATTACGAGGTGCCGAAAGACCTTCCGCCTCCGCCGCCATCTCGTCCGCGGCCGTCTGCCGACAGAAGTTCCTTTGCGGCCTATCGCGAGTCGGAGTTCAAAGCGAACGGAGCCCTATTCCCAGAGGCGGAGTTGCGGCAGACCTTCGAGGCCAATCCCGATGGCAGCGTTGGAGCGGTGCGTACTCCGAAGCGGATTCGGGACGCGATCTTTGCCGGGCGGGCGAAGCCTGAATATTCCAGAATCAAGATGCCCGTGCTTGCCTTGTTCTCCCATCCCAAGGAGGCGGATGCCATTCACAGTATCGTGGGCAAACGCCATCGTGACGACTTCATCAAGGGGGTCCCGCAGGCGCGTGTTGTGGACGTACAGGGAGGCAACTTCTACCTGTTTCTCTCCAACCCCGACATCGTGGCGCGGGAGATCCGGGCGTTCACCGGATCTCTGCCCTGACCATTCACCCGCCCAAGACGACACGAACCGCCACTTTCGCGGCGGTTCGTGTGCCAATACTAGTTGTACCGGTCCTGGTTTAGGGAGCGATTGCGCCGTCCGTGATCGGGGTCACCCAGGCGCCCCGCCCGTGCGTGAAGGCGAACAACTTGTACGGGGCCGTCTCGTTGATCTTCAACGACTCCACCGACACGTTGGCGAAGTTGGTGTTCTCGCGATACCAGTTCGCCCCGCCATCGATCGATGTAAACACCCCGAGGTCCGTACCCACGAACAGTTGATTGCTGTTGGCCGGATTCACCACGATGGTGAGCGCCGGAATCTGAGGCAGTGCCGTCGCGCCAAGACCCATAATCGGATTCCAGGTCACGCCGCCGTCCACAGTCTTGAGGACGCTGTTACCGCCAAATATCGAGACTGTGATGTAGCCGGTGTTAATGTTATTCGGATCCCATGCCGCCCACGAGATGAACCCGGAAGCGATCGTGCCGCCGCCCGGCCAGCCGCCGGCGAGAGGGGTTAGCGCCGCGTGGTTGTAGTGATAGCAGCCATCGCTCATCCCGATCAGTACTCGATTGGAGTCCGACGGATGAGCAGCAATGGCCGAGATGGAGCCAAGGCCGCAAGTAGCATTTTGGCCCGTGGCCCGAGTCCAGGTGGTCGCCTGATTCGTGCTGAACCAGGTGTCGAAGCCACCGGTCCAAATGTGCTGTTTGTTGCCGAGATTCATCGTGAACGGCGCGATGAACAGGAATCCAGTGCCGGTGATACCAGTGTTGGCGTTCAAGAACGAGAGCCCGCCGTCGGTCGACCTCTGTAGAGAGTTGCCCGTGTTCTCGAGGAAGAGAACGTCATTCGCAGCGTTCGCGTCGCCCTTGGTGTCCACCGCCACATATCCGCCGTCGCCACCGGCCAACACGGACCAGTTCGTACTGGCCGAGGTGCCGCGCATCGTCCCGTTATCCTGCAGGCCACCGAAGTAGGTGAGGCCGTTGGGATAGGCCACGCCGTCGTAGAACTGCGTGGTCTGGTAGTTGTTGTTGCGGTCGACCCACGCGGTGCCGCCCGATACGGGGCTTCCACATAGATTCGCGAGAGTCGTGTTGACCGGCGCGAGGGCGTTGTCCGTGCGGGAGATGCCGCCATCGCTTGCTACAAACATCACCTTGTTCGTGGAGCCGTTGTAGTTCGGGTGGAAGACGATTGCGTGCTGGTCGGCGTGGCCATACTCGGGGTCGACACCCTTGTCAAACCACCAGTAGCTTGCGGTGCCCCAATCGACGCCGCCGTTGTCGGAGCGCCAGAGGTCGATGCCGCCCGCCCAGACCTTGTTGGGATCTACCGGATCCACCGCGATGACGTTGTCGTACCAGCCCTGGTTGAGAAACTGCGAAGTACCAAAACCGCACTCCGTCAACAACGCAAATACCGGATTAGACAGCAGCAGTTGATTGATCTTGGCAGCCGTGCTGGCGAAAGCAACGTTACCTTGCCGCTGAGTGGTGAACGAACCGGGGTTGCCATTCGCCAGGGAGCGGTAGACGCCGTGCAGGCCGAATTGCCCAGGTCCTCCGCCCGAATTGCGTTGGGAAGACATGACATAGACGATGCTCTCGTTCGAGGGGGCGATGGCAATCGAACTGCGGCCCTGGCCGGACAAACTCATGATGCTGGTGAACGACGAGGCATCAGCATCCAGCGCTCTGTAGATGGTGCCCTGCAAATTGGTTCTGCCGCAGGATGCAAGGACAAACCCGGTGGTGCGCCTCACCTGCATCGCCATGTCGGTGCAGCCGCCCACCGAGTTGGCATTCAGCACCTGAGTCCACGAGGTGCCGCCATCGAGTGAACGGAAGATGCCAGTCCGAGTGCCGGCCCACATTCGCTGTGGCTTGCGGGGGCTGACCAGGAGCTGATTTGTAAAGTAGAAGTCGGCGGTGTTCGTGGAGGCAAGTTGGCTCCAGGTTGCGCCCCCGTCCGTCGATTTGAAAATGCCTGCGCCGCGAATGGCGTCGAAATTGCCGTAGCCTTCGCCCGTGCCCGCGAAGATCGTATTCGTGTTGCCAGGCAGAAAGGCAAGCGAAACAACCGCGAGGTTGGACATCTGCAGGTCGGAGGTGGTGGACCAGTTGCCGCCGCCATCGGTAGACTTCCACACGCCGCCATCCACGCCTCCGGCGAACATGGTGGCCGGGGTATTGGGATCAATCAGCAGGGCGCGGGTTCTGCCACCCTGATTGGTGGGCCCGAGCGGCGTCCAGGAACCCAGGGCGGCGCCCGGCGAAGCCGCGGCGCCGATTCCGCCATCCGGCGGTTGCACTGTGTTGGTGTCGGACGAAATCCGCGGCATCGCCTTCAGTTTCTCGATCGCGGCCATGTAGTCCGCCCGGTTGATGGTGCGCACGCCGGTAGTCGGATTGGCGCCGCGAGTGATGATTGGACCGGTGCGGCTGTTGACGTAGAACGCTTCGGCCAGATCCGGCTGGTTAAAGGGACTCTTCGCGCCTTTCGCGGCCTTCTTCTCCAACCGCGCTTTCTGCGCGGGGGTGATTTTGACCAGGGGCGTCGGCGCTCCGGGCTTCTTTTCGTCGGCCGCCATCAATCCGATGGGTGCCAGCAATAGTAGAGACGTGACGAGCTGATAGCAATGCACAGGTTTCTCCTCCAGTGATCTTGCGGTTGGACGTGAAAAAGGGCGCCCGGCGGCCCCTCACAGGCCGCCGGGTACAGGGTCAATTAGAGCTAAGAGGTTAGCGGCGGCGGCGAGTCCAGAGACAGCCGGCAAGGCCGACAGCGACAAGCGCGATGGTGGACGGTTCGGGAACCGCGCCAGTTGGCGGATTGGTGGTCAGCAGGCTCATCTGATTGATGGTGAGTCCGGCCGAGCCGAGCACAGTATTAACGCCAACATCGATTCTCACGATGTCCCGCAGGGAACTCGTGCCGCCGAGAAAGATGGCAGAGCCGTCGTTGGCGGTGCTGCTCACGCCGTTGCGGCTGACCGTGCCGAACAGCGTGTTGCCTGCGCCATAGAAATCGATCTGGCCGGTGAAGACGTCGGTGACCAGATGCTGGATGTTGAAGCCCACTCCACGCACCGGGGTCGCGAACGAGATCGAGATGGGCCCATCGGCGAAGAACGAATCCAGCAGGATCTCACCGGGAGCGAAGTTACCGGTGAAGGCCGCCCCGTTCTGTACGTAGATCGCGAAACCGCCTGTCAGGTTGGCTGTTACGTCCACTCCGCCCGTGCTGGTACGGGTATAGGGACTGGCTGGAAACGTGGCGGCATCGTCGGCTGCAGTGCCCCACTGCACAAGATCGTTGGCCCCCAACCCGGCCCGGGTATTCACGGAAGTGATGACTCCCGCCTGTAGGGCCAGGGTAAACACACCTATGGCGGCAAGTGTTTTGAATTTCAATTGAAGCTGCTCCTCCACTGCGTCGACCGTCTATGTGGAGGATCGCAGTGGAAACATGATAGGTGTTTCCTGTTACGTCTGTCAATCAGTGTTTTACCAGGTAGGATTCGCCGGGTCCAACAGCGGACCGGATTGCCTGTTGGCCCAGGTTGCGCCCCCTTCCATCGAATTCGGACCCCGCAGTTTGTTATCATTCGGCTTCATGGCCTCCACCAACTCCTACTCGATCGGCGTGGATCTGGGTGGCACGAATCTGCGTGCCGCGGCCGTTGATTCCAGCGGTAAAGTTTTGGGCAAGAGCAGCGGCCATACCGATCTGCACGACGGCCGCGATGCGGTGATCGAAGATATCGTCACGGCCATCCGCGCGCTGCGCGATCAGTTCGGCCCGGCGGATCTCACCGGAGTGGGCGTCGCCGTCCCCGGCTTCATCGACATGGAGAAGGGCTTCATCGTCGGCTCGAACAATCTGCCGCAGTTCGACTGCTTCCCCGTGCGCGACGTCATCAGCCACAAGCTGGGCACTCCCGTCATTTTGGAAAACGACGCCAATGCCGCGGCGATGGGCGAGAAATGGTTGGGCGCGGGCCGCGACGTCGATGACCTGGTGCTGCTCACGCTGGGCACGGGCATCGGCGGCGGCATCATCGTCCACGGCCGCATCCTGCACGGCTTCGTTGGCATGGCCGGCGAGATCGGCCACATGACGGTCATCCCGAACGGCAATCCCTGCGGCTGCGGCAGCCAGGGGTGCCTCGAGAAGCACGCCTCCGCCACGGCGATTACGGCCATGGCCCGGATGCTGCAACTGGGCGATCACCTCACGTCCAAGCAGGTCTACGAACTGGCCCTCGGCGAGTGCGAGAAAGCGCGGAAGGCGCGCCAGATCTTCGAAGCGATGGGGACGGCGCTCGGTATCGCCATCGCCAATCTCGTCAATGTGTTCAACGCGCCGCTGTACCTATTGAGCGGCGGCCCGCTTCCCGCCTGGGACTTATTCGCACCGGCCCTCTTCCGCGCGGTGGAGAAGCGCAGCTTCACCTATCGCAACACCAAAACACGCATCGAAAAGGCCACCCTCGGCAACGAGGCCGGCCTCTACGGCGCAGCGTATCTGCCATTCTTTGAAGCGGGCAACCAATGACCGCCTCCCAAACCCGGAGAATCAAATTTTATGTACTGGCTTGGAATTGACATCGGAACCGGCGGCAGCCGGGCCCTGCTGATCGACGCGCAGGGCAAAGTCGTGGCCGGCTTCACGGCCCCTCATGAAGACATGAAAATGGAGCGCCCCATGTGGGCGGAGCAACGCCCCGAGAACTGGTGGGACGCCGCGCAGAAGGCGGTCCAGGGCGTGCTCAAGGCCGCGGGCGTCAAGGGTGACGAGGTGAAGGCAGTGGGCCTAACCGGCCAGATGCACGGCCTGGTCCTGCTGGACTCCGCCAATCAGGTGATCCGCCCCTCGCTCATCTGGTGCGACCAGCGCAGCCAGCCGCAGGTCGATTTCATCAATCAGACCGTCGGCAAGGCCAACGTCGTTGCGCACACCGCGAACCCGATGCTCACGGGCTTCACGCTGCCCAAGCTGTTGTGGGTCCGCGACAATGAGCCGGCCAACTTCGAGAAGGCGCGCAAGATGCTCCTGCCCAAGGACTACGTGCGCTACATGCTCACCGGCGAGCACGTCACGGAAGTGAGCGACGCTTCCGGCACCGGCTTGCTGGACGTGGTGACGCGCCGCTGGTCCGGGCCGATGATGGAGCGGCTCAAGCTCGACTCCGGCCTGCTGCCCGAAGTGAAGGAATCGGCCGACGTCACCGGCGTGATCACGAAGGCCGCCGCGAAGGCGACGGGATTGAAGGAAGGCACGCCCGTGGTGGGCGGAGCCGGCGACCAGGCGGCCTCGGGTGTCGGCAACGGCATCGTGAAGCCGGGCGTTGCGTCGTGCACCATCGGCACTTCCGGCGTGGTGTTTGCTTCGCTCGATCGCCCGCAGTATGACCCCACCGGCCGCGTCCACACCTTCTGCCACGCCGTCAAAGGCAAGTGGCACGTCATGGGCGTCACGCAGGGCGCCGGGCTCAGCCTGCAGTGGTTCCGCAACAACCTCTCGCCGGGTACTGAGTACGACACGTTCATGGCCGAGGCGCAGACGGCTCCGCCGCTCTCGCACGGCCTCTTCTGGCTGCCGTACCTGATGGGCGAGCGCACGCCGCACCTGGACGCGATTGCGCGTGGCGGCTGGATCGGGCTCACCGCTAAGCACAACCGCGCCGACATGCTCCGCGCCGTTGTCGAAGGCGTCAGCTACTCGCTCCGCGATTGCCTGGGCGTCATCGAAGGCATGGGCGTGGACGCTCACACGGTGCGCGCCTCCGGCGGCGGCGCGAAGAGCATTTTCTGGCGTCAGATGCTGGCCGATATTTTCCATCGCGGCATTTCGACTTTGGAGAACACGGAAGGGTCGGCTTACGGGGCCGCGTTGCTGGCGCTTTCGGGCGAGTTCGGCTCCGTGGAAGCGACGTGCGATGCAACGGTGCGCGAGGCGGATTGTCTGATTCCGAACGTGCACGAGGCGGCTGCGTACGAGCGCGGCTACGAGGTGTTCAGCGTGCTGTATCCGACGCTGAAGCCGGTGTTCGGGCTGATTCATCAGCTTGCCTGACGCGCATCGTTTAGCGCCGTAGGCTTACTTGTATCGAGGTGCGCCGGCCGGGCGGACAGCTGGGCCGGTGCATGCCGCTTAATTTCACCTCACCTCGAGCACTCTGAGTTGTTGGCTCTACTGAGACCGGGACGGGCCAGCTGTTCGGTTGTGGGTAGCAGAACCCGGCGCCGGCAGCCACGGAACCTTTTGTCTGGGTGAGCGGTTCACAATCTTGAAGGACTTGAAGAAGGAGATTGGACTCGGTCTGTTGGTTGCCATGTGCCGGCAACTCGGTATCCGAAAGGAGGACCTCTGATGTTCATTGCTACGTATCCGGCCAGGATCCTTCGCGAGGAGAATGGCAAAGGCTTCTTCGTTCAGTTCCCGGACCTACCTGAGGCGCTTACGGGGGGTGACGATATGGAAGACTCCCTGACGCAAGCCGCGGACTGCCTGGCCGAAGCGCTTGCCGGCCGAATTCGAAGGGGCGATTCGATTCCCGTTCCATCCAGGGTTCTGCGAGGCCAGCGCCCGATCGGGGTGCCGCTCTATCTGGCGCCGAAACTTGCCCTGTATCTCGCAGTGCGGGAACACGGGATGCGCAATACCGAACTCGCCAAGCGATTGGGCGTCAGTGAGACCGTTGTCCGAAGAATGCTCGATCCCAGGCACGACACCAAACCGGCCAAAATTCAGGCAGCTCTGAACGCACTGGGGAAGAGAATCGTGGTGAGCTTTGAGGACGCGGCGTGACGGTGGCCGGCTGGGTATGCGACGCAGTTTCGTAACGGTCGTTCTATGCGGCATCGGCGCGATCCACCAGGCTACGTCCATGCAATTGGCGCCGCTCGTACTGGAAAAATCCACTGCCGCCCCGCGCACTGTGGTCGCCGTTCCCTGGATAGGGTGCAAGTCGGATGGACAGGCTGGGCCTCGGGAAGCGCCGAAGGGCGAGATTGCACCAGTCCTGATCAGCGGGGAAGCTGCCGAGGTACTGGCCTATTACCGTTCCTCAGAACGAGTCGGTGTGCTCGCCCCGCGCGGTTGGCACTGTCTGGGAGTCTACGGCTCAGGGGGCGAGGCCATTCTGGTAAGCCCCGACCCAATCGAAAGGAGTCTCTCTTTGGGCGGCTGGCACGGTTTTACCGGACCTGCGATTGTCGTGTCGCGCCGAAATGGAGATACATCCGGACGCTTTGATGTTGCCGAGGTTATTGCGAGAGTGTTTCCGGCCTACCGGGCATTTGTTCAGAAAGTTGCGAGTCTATTCTTCGAGCCAATGGCGTCCTTCCCTGCCGGTCCATATCCCGCGGATATATTGACTTACAAAGGCAACAACGTGGTTGAGTACACGACCCGCGCCAATAGCGAAGGGTTGGGGACGCGTTCATGGCTACGGAAGAACGGCAATCCAATTGACGGGGTCGCGATCCTGGTTGGTGAGACGCCTGATCTGCTACTCCTGTCGGTGCGGCTTTCTGGCGATTCGACAGGGCTTGTGCGGGCCATAGTCAGTCAGGTTGAGGAGGAGGCATCGCACCGCCCTCGCGATTAAGCACTGAATCCCCCGCGCGGCGCCGTGGGTAGAATGGCGGCGCCGCAGAATGGTTCAGCTCAGTCCCCACCTAATCTGGAGCTCGGCGGTCGTCGCGTGCTAGCCTCACTTCAGATGCTCCGCCTGATATTAGGTGTCGTACTCACTGTTGCGGCCGTTCCATCCCTGACCGCGCAAGATAGGGGCGATACGCCGCTCCCAGCGACTCCGCTCACAGTATGTGAAGCGCTTCGCAGTTTGAAGAAGCTCGCCGGCACGACTGTGGCTGTTCGTGGCGAGTTTCGCTATACCCATCGGCACGGCGGTTATCTTCTAGAACCGAACCTGAACGCAAAGCCCTGTAGAACGATGCCGAGGAGTGCACGAGAATGGTCGTCTGGTATCAGGCTAGAATCGCCGCAGTCGCCTGCCCCGGAGAGTGGTCCCACGTCCCTCACGACCGAATCTCCTAGCTACGGCGATCTGATCAGTATGCTACTGGAGCAACGGAATGACGAATCGCTCGCGACTCTTACCGTTACATTGGTGGGGGAAATCAGGACGAAAAGAGATTTGGTGATAGTCCCGGCGCCCGCCGGTGGCGGAGACATGACGGGCAACGGCTACGGTGTTGGTGGTGCCTTCCCCGCATTGCTCGTAGTGAAGACGTTCAGGGAAATCCGGCATTCAGCAAGGAAATGATCCTGCGTAATTGTCGCGGGAGAGTTTCGATGAGTCATCACGGTCAATAAGCAGCATTTCCGGAAAACACCCTTACTTTTCCATCGGACCACAAAGACCCGGAAAAGCCGCCGGCGGGTGCCGCTATTTCTTCTGATACTGCGGATTGTAGGCGCCTGATGTGCTGAAGCCGCCGAGCTCGGGGCGTGTGGGGGAGTAGCGCGGGTAGGACTCCCAGATGTTGGGATTCGGGCCGAGGCGCGGGTCGCTCTGGGCGCGCAACTGGGCGTCGAGAGTGCGTCGGAATTCGCGCAACAGGCCGCGATGAGCCGGGCTGGTGTTGAGGTTGGTGAGGCAGCCGGGGTCTTTCCGAATATCGAAGAGATCCTCGGCGGGGTGCTTGCCGAAGGCGGCGTCGAAGAGCGGCTGCACGGCGGGTTCGGCGCGATGCTCCAGCATCCAGGTTTTAGTGATGCCGGCGTCGATGTCGAAGTAGCCGGGCGGGTCTCCGGCGGGCCAGCGGGTGGGGGCGAAGTTGCGCACGTAGAGATACTGGCGGGTGCGCAGGGCGCGGGCCGGGTAGCCGAGCAGATCGGCGCGGGCGTGGCTGTGACGCTCGCGGCCGCTGAGGACGAAGGGCCGGTTCAGGGGCTTGGCGGTGGTCAGGCAGGGCAGGAGGCTCTGGCCCTGGAGTGTGCCGGGCGCGGCCACGCCGGCGGCTTCCAGAAACGTCGCGGCCATGTCGGTGAGGCTGACGAGCTCATCGCAGGTGCGGCCGGCTTTCACGCGCGCGGGCCACATGATTGCCAGCGGGATGTGGATGCCGTATTCGCGCATCTGCGCCTTGGCACCGGGGAACGACATGCCGTTGTCGGAGGTTGTCACGACGAGCGTGTTTTCCAGCTCACCGGCGCGCTCAAGAGTGTCCAACATGCGGGACAGGTTGCGGTCGTAGACGTCGATTTCGGCGAGGTAATCGGCCAGGTCCGAGCGGACCTCCGGGGTGTCGGGCAGGAAGGGCGGAACCTGGATGTCGGCCAGTTTCTTGCCGGCGCGGAAACCGGAGCCGGGGTCGTAGGGGCGGTGGGGTTCTTTGCCGCCGTACCAGAAACAGAAGGGCTGGGCGCTTCCGCCGGGCTTGGCGGAGCGAGCTTTGAGGAACGTCTCGAAATCGGGCGCGGGGGCTCCGGCGGGGTTGTGCGGCCAGCCGGCGTCCTTGAAGTTGCACGGTCCGGCGCCCTTGCCGGTGAGCCCGACGGCGTAGCCTGCCTTTTCGAGCAGCTCCGGATAGACGGCGAGCTTCCTGGGGAACAGGCTGGCGTGGGTGCCTGCCTCTTCCAGTTGCCAGGGATAGTTGCCGGTGAGGATGGCGGCGCGGGAGGGGGCGCAGCCGGGCGAGGCGCAGATGGCCTGGGTGAAGCGGACTCCGGATTGGGCGACGCGTTCGAAGCCTGGGACGGCGGTGTGGGCGAACGACTGATCGTCAGAGATGGCGAAGAGGATGTTGGGCCGGCGGGCCGCCTGGCCACGCAAAATGGCAGGCGCGGCGAGCGCAGAGGAGAGCAGGGTACGACGTGTCAGCATTAGTCACCGAGGACGCGGCCGTAGGCGCGCATCGATGGAATGTTATCAAATGCGGCCTTCAGGCCTGCGGTGATCGGGATGGCGAGGACGAGGCTGGCGCCGCCCCAGAGGAGATACAAGAGCATGAGGGCGACGGTGACGACGAGCGGATTCAGATGGACGCGGGCGCCCACCAGTTTCGGATAGAGCAGGTTGAGGGCGATGAGGTGAAACAGCGCCGTGGTGGCGCCGACCAGGATGTAGGCCGGCAGTCCGGGATAGACCGGCAGGGCGGCCACGAAGGGCGGGATGATGGCCAGCGGCAGGCCGAGATAGGGCACGAGGCTGAGGAAGCCGCTCATGGGGCCGACCACCTGCCAGTAGGGCAGTTTCACGAACCAGAAGAATGCCGCGCTGGCGATGGAGAGAACGATGCCGAGCAGGAAATTACCGACCAGGTAGGCGCGGGCGACGTTGGCGACGCCGTCCCAGGCGCGTTGCAGACTCTCCTTGCTGCTGTCGGTGCTCACGAGCAGGAGAAAGCTCTTGCGGAAATGGTCGCGCCAACTGAGAAGGAAATAGACGAGGAACGGCACGAAGGAGGCCATCAGAGCGGCGTCATAGAATCCGCTGAGGTGGGCATAGATGGCGTTGACCAGTTGTCCTTCCTCCTGCTTGATGCGAACCTCCTGGACGGCTGGGGGCTCCGGTGGGGGCGCGGGCGTGCGCTTCTGGCGCTTGCCGGTTGCCTTTGGTTCGGCGATCTGCGGCTGTGCTTCGCGGAGGCGTTTGGGGACGAGGAGGTCCTGCGTGGTTTTCTCGAAGCTCTCGACCTGTTGCGTGGCTGTGTCGATGATGTCGGTGACCCGGCGGCTGTAAGTGGGCAGGTCCTCCCACAGGCCGACAACCTGGGTCCAGAGGCCAAGGCCGAGGAGGTAGATGACGCCCAACATGAACGTGCAGGCCAGGAAGCTGGCGCCGGAGCGGGGCACTCGAAAGCGGATCAGGAGATTGACGAGGGGTTCGAGGATGAAGGCGAGGAGAATGGCGGAGATCAGCGTGATGAAGAAGACGCGGCCGAGGTAGAGGAGGACGACGATCAGCAACAGGGAGGCAAGCACCCCGGCGAGGGTCATCGGACTGAGCTCCTGTTGGGTTGGGGACATTGCGGCTGTCAGCGCCTGGCGATCACTTCCTGAAGGTTTTCGCGAGTGAGGAAGAACTTAACGGACTGGAACTGGTGGAAGAACTTTTCGATGGAGCGGGTGCTGAAGGGCACGATGGGCCGGACGAAAGGGCGGGGCGTGAGCTGCAAGTGCCGGGCATCGAGTATGCGGCAAATATGCGGGGCGGCGGGTCCGGAGTTCTCGGGATGGAAGAACGCCATCAGCAGAGCATCGGGCGCGAGGGCGCGGTGAAGCCGGTTGAGAATGCCTTGGGACACCCCGGGCGGCACGAACTGCAGAGCATCCCAGATGAAGGCGGCATCGCAGGATTGATCCTCGAAGTCGAAGGTCTGATCGAGGAACTGCTCGATGCGCTCGGGCGCGATCTGGCGGGAGGCCACTTCCTGCTGGCTGAAGAAGTAGTCGAAGGCGAGCATGAGGTTCTCGCCGTAGATGCGGTGGCCGAAGGAAGTGATGAAATCGAGATTCTGCTGATTGATGCCGCCAAAATCCAGAATCTGGAGGTCGTGCATCGAGCGCAGATAGCTGCTGATGTTCTCGAGGGCGTGGGAACGGCGCCCCCCCGGCGGCAGTTCCGAGGAGGCCAGATTCGTGCCGGTCGGGAGGGCCCTGGATGTCATCCTTTGCGGATCTCCGGCTTGCTCTCGGGCAGCAGGCTGGCTTGCGAATCAACGATCGGCGGGGCGGGCTGCGCGGCAGGCTTGGGGGCAGGCTTGTCGACGCGGATGGTCTCGACGTTGCCCTTGAAGTAGGCTTCGTCCTCGATGACGGGGCGCTGGGCCTTGAGATCGCCGATTACCTTGGCGTTCTTTTTGATTTCCACGCGCTCGCTGGCTTCCAGGTTGCCTTGGACGGTGCCGAGGATGACGATCTCCCGCGCTTTGATGCTGCCCTGCACGTGGCCGGTGACGCCGACGGTGAGGCGGTTCTCGGGCAGATCGACATCGCCTTCCAGGCGACCGTCGATGAGGAGATCCTCCTGGCCGCGGATGGTGCCTTTAACGACCAGGCTCTTGCCGATGGTGGCTCCGGCGCGGGTGGCGGCGAAGTCGCCTTGGCGGGCCGCATAGGACGAGGTCGGTATGGCCTCGCGCCCGTAGTCGCTTTGCGAAGGGGCGGGTGGCGCCTGACGGGAAGAAGCTTCTTCATCTTTCTTGCTGCGATTCCACATACTGGCCTCCTGGAGCCGCGGGCACGGGCGTGGTGCTGAATCGGCCCTGCGGTTCTTCCTATGGTAGAGGCCGCCGAGCCCTGAAATCAACGAGGGTCTCCGTGGAGGGGTTCAAATTGGCATAATGGCTGCGTGGCACGTGTCAAAGATCTGGAAACGCGGTTTGAGCGGCTGGAACAGCAACTCGGTGTGTATCAGCGCGTAAGCCGGTTGATGGTACGCGAGTTGAGCCTCTCCGAGACGCTGCAGGCGATTGTGAAGCTTGTGCAGGATTTTACACTCTGTGACTCCTGCCTGGTTTACCTGATCGACAACAACGAACTGGTTCTGTGCGCCAGCAACAATCCGCACCCGTCGCAGATCGGCAAGGTGCGGTTGAAGTTGGAGGAGGGCTTGACCGGATGGGTGGCGCGGGAGCGCAAGCTGCTGGCTCTCTCGGTGGAAGCGTATAAGGACAGCCGGTTCAAAGCATTTTCTGAGTTACCGGAAGACTCGTTTGAGGCGTTTCTCTCCGCGCCGGTGATTGCGCGCAACCGGGTGGTGGGGGTGATCAACGTCCAGCACAGGCTGCCGCACAGGCACAGCGGAGCGGAGATGGAGTTATTGAATACAGTTGGAGAGCAGGTGGGCTGCCTGCTGGTGCTGGCGCGCCTATCGCCCACGGCGATCGAAGAGGCGAACCACGTGGAACTGGTACTTTCCCATGGCCACATCGCGCTGCGCGGCGAGGAAAAGGCATGAGCTACTTGAGCCGCCGGACCTGGCTGGCCGCGGCGGCGGCGCTGCCGCTGGCGGAAGTGGAGGCGGTGGCGCAACCACCATCCAACCTGCTGGAGGTGCCTGCGGGCCAGATTCCGAAGGCCCCGCCCGGGGGACGATTCGCGGGCAAAAGCTGGCGGATTCAGCAGATGGTAGACGAAGACGAAACCGCGGTTGTGATGAACGACATTCAGTTCGCCTCGGCGGAACGGGGTGTTGCGGTAGCGAGCCTGAACCGGAAGGGCAAGGAGGAGAATCAGGCATGGCTCACGCGGGATGGCGGAGCGAAGTGGACGACGGTGAAGCTGAAGGATTTTCCGGTCAGCGTGAACATGCTGGACGAGTCGCGCGTCTTTATCGTGGGCCGGGACAACCTGTGGTTCTCGAATGAAGGCGGGCTGACGTGGGAAAAGCGCAAGCTGCCGAAGCTGGACAAGGCGGCGCGCGACAAAGGGCTGTTCGTCAACCGGGTGAGTTTCGCCGATGAGAAGCTGGGCTGGGCGTTTGGCGGCGGCAAGACATTCCATATCACGAAGGACGGTGGATTGACGTGGGCGCCGGTGGCGGAGTCAGAAGCTCTGGGATTGAAGTCAGAGAACACCATCTGGACGTGGATGACGTGGGTTACGCCGAAGACGGCGATGATGGTGGGACATTCCACTTCGGCGCCAAAGGATGGGTCGAGGTTTCCGGACTGGATGGTGCCGGAGCGCGCGGTACGGCGCAGGCTGGCGCCCGCGACCACGATGGTGGCCGAGACCTATGACCGGGGCGGGAAGTGGAAGATCTCAGTGGCTTCTACGTTCGGGCAGGTGCTGCGGATGCGCTCGCTCGGCAGCCGGGCGCTATCGCTCTTTCACTATGGAGACGGGCTGGCCTTTCCCTCCGAGGTTTACGCGTTGGACATGACGACCGGCAAGAATGCCGCATACTTCCGGCGCAAGGAGATTATTGTGCAGGATGCTGTTCCGTTGAGTGATGGGGGGGCGATGATCGTGGCGGTGGAGCCGCCCGGGAGACTGAACAATTCGCCGATTCCGGGCAGGATCCGGGTATTTGCGCACACCCCTGGTTCTGAATGGTCGGAGATGAAAGTGGACTATCGCGCCGTGGGGCGGCGGGCCACGCTGGCGCGCTTCGACGATCAGAGTATTTGGATCTGCACGGACGAGGGCATCATTCTGCGGATGGTGTAACTTGTGGGGCTGGATCGGGGTCATAATCTCCATATATGACTCTCACCCGAAGAGCGATGCTCGCCACAGGCGCTGCCGGCGCCGCGATGGCGCTGCCGCAACCAGTTCCGGCGCAGACGCCGGCCCGCCGCCGCCTCCCACTGGCGGTTTCCACCTACTCTTATTGGCATTTTAAGGCGCCGAAATACCCGATCGAGGACATCATCGACGATGCCGCAAAGCTGGGCTTCGATGGCGTGGAGATTCTGCACCGCCAGATGACGGACGAATCGCCCTCGTATGTGAACGGGCTGAAGAAGCGGGCGATGGAGCGTGGGTTGGCGTTCCCGCTGCTCTCCATTCACCAGGACTTTGTTTATCCGGCGGCCGACGAGCGGCAGAAGCACATCGACCACACGAAGCGCTGTCTGGAACTTGCGGCTCGGCTGGGGATTCCCTGCATGCGGCTGAATTCGGGGCGTTGGAAGACGATTCCGAGCTTCGATGATCTGATGAAAGTGAAGGGCGACGAACCGCCGCTGCCGGGGTTCAAAGAGGACGACGCCATTCAATGGTGTGTGTCGTCGATTGAGGCGTGCCTGCCAACGGCGGAGAAGTTGGGCATCGTGATGGCGCTGGAGAATCACTGGGGGCTGACCACCAAGATCGACGTGCTGCTGAAGATCCACAAGGCGGTGAATTCTCCGTGGCTTGGGATCAACATGGACACGGGCAACTATCCTGGCGATGCGTATGCGGGGATCGAGCAACTGGCGCCACATGCGACTATCGTGCAGGCCAAGACCTATTATGGCGGCGGCGAGTGGTACACGCTGAACCTGGATTACAAGCGCATTGCGCAGATTTTGCGCCGGGCGAACTACAACGGTTGGATCAGTTTGGAGATGGAGGGCAAGGAAGACCCGAAAGTGGCGGTGCCGAAGTCGCTGCAGGTGCTGCGGGAAGCGTTTACATAAGCTGAGCCTCTACTGAGGGCTGTCATGTAGTCGTAATTGTGGTGATTTCCCACAGGACATGAAGGTCTGATATTCTAGTTATGTCAGCCGCCTCTCCGCATACATACTTTGGGGGGGTGATACTGTCATAGAAGGTAATCATTCATGCCTAAGACGATTGATGTGACCGAACTTGTGCTACGCGACGCCCATCAGAGTTTGATGGCGACACGCATGGCGATGGAGGACATGGTCCCGGCTTGCGAGGACATCGACAAGGCCGGATATTGGTCTGTGGAGTGCTGGGGAGGAGCGACATTCGACTCCTGCATCCGCTTCCTCAATGAAGACCCGTGGGAGCGGCTACGGATGTTCCGCAAGCTGCTGCCGAACTCTCGCTTGCAGATGCTGCTGAGGGGCCAGAACCTGCTGGGCTATCGCCACTATGAGGACGGCGTGGTGGACCGGTTTGTGGAGAAGGCTGCCGAGAACGGGATGGATGTATTCCGCGTATTCGACGCGTTGAATGACATCCGCAACGTGCGGCGCTCGATCAAAGCCGTTCGAAAGGCCGGCAAGCATGCGCAGGGAACCATCTGTTACACGGTAAGCCCGCTGCATACGGTGACCGGTTACGTTGAAATGGCGGAGCAACTGGTGGATCTGGGATGCGAGTCGATCTGCATTAAAGACATGGCCGCGCTCTTGAAGCCGCAGCCGGCTTACGACATCGTGAAGGCGATCAAGAACGCCTGCGGCGAAGAAACCCGGATACACGTTCACGTGCATGCCACGACAGGCGTAACGCTGGTGAGCCTGATGAAGGCGATTGAGGCGGGGGCCGACTGCGTGGACACGGCCATCAGCTCGCTGTCGCTCGGGCCGGGCCACAATCCAACCGAGAGCCTGGTAGAGATGCTGGAAGGCACGCCTTACGTGTGCAAGCTCGACAAATCGCGGCTGCTGAAGGTGAAGGAGTACTTCGCCGGAATCCGTCCGCGGTACCAGGAGTTTCTCTCCAACATCATTGGTGTGGAGACGGAGATCTTCGACTCGCAGATTCCTGGGGGCATGATCTCGAACATGGAATCGCAGCTCAAGCAGCAGGGCGCCGGCGACAAGCTGAAAGAAGTGTTGCTGGAGGTGCCGAACGTGCGCAGGGACGCCGGATATCCGCCGCTGGTGACTCCGTCGAGCCAGATTGTGGGCACGCAGGCCGTGTTCAACGTGATGATGGGCCGGTACAAGGTGCTGACGGGCGAGTTTGCCGACCTGATGTTGGGCTACTATGGCTCGACGCTGGGCCAGCGGGATCCGGAAGTGCTGCAACTAGCGCAGAAGCATGCGAGGAAGGACCCGATCACGGGCCGTCCGGCGGATCTGTTAAAGCCGGAGTGGGACGAACTACGGACGGCCGGTTTGGGCCTGAAGGGCTGCAATGGCTCGGACGAAGATGTGCTGACCTACGCGATGTTCCCGCAGGTGGCGCAGAAGTTTTTCACCACGCGGAGCGAGGGGCCGAAGAATCTGGGCAAGGATCCATCGGCGAAGCCGACGGCGGCGGCGCCCGCGGAACCCGGTGCGGGCAAGGGCCCGGTGATGACCGCCATCGCCTATGACGTCAAGCTGAACGGCAGGACACACAAGGTGACGGTGGCGCCGGCGGCCTGAGGCTCGGGTATGAATCGCGAGTCCGGACGCGAGCCGGGCTGCTTGTGTCTGGCCATAAAACACATCGAATTCAAGAGTAATAGGTAGGATTCATGGCAATCAAATCGATGGATCAGAAGCTGGAAGAGCTCAGGAAAAAGCGCCAGCATGTGATGAATGGCGGCGGAGCGGATAAGCTGGAAAAGCATCGTGCGCAGGGCAAGCTGACGGCGCGTGAGCGGATCGACACGCTGGTGGACGCGGGCAGCTTCATGGAAACGGGATGCTTTGCGCAGCACCGGGCGAACATGTTCGGCATGGCCGGCAAGGAGACGGCGGCCGATGGCGTGGTGACCGGATCGGCGGCCATTCGCGGACGTTTG
>CAYVDY010000010.1:0-32739 GCA_964450255.1 uncultured Candidatus Solibacter sp.
GGTCCGGCTTTCGCCCCGGAACGGCACCTCGAAGCCGCCAGTGGCGCGGGATGCTTCTTCCCAGCCGATCCGCGTCTTGCCCTCCACAATTTGGAATTGGCCGAGCAGCGAGAACTTCGGCGCCACCGAGAACCGGACATCTCCGATTCCGCGCACGTTGAGTAAATCTCGAAACGCATCGGTGGACCGGACCTCGCCGCGGGTGCGCACCTGCCAGCGGCTGGTGTTCACCAGTTCCAACTCGACGCCATTCCAAACCTCGCTGTCCGCCGCCACAACGGGGAGACTGAAGATCAGCGCCAGAACGCACTTCGGCACTCGGTTCAGAGCGAGTCGTCCCCCCGGATGTCTTTTTTGTGCTTAGGATCCTTCATCGCCTTGGGGGTGATCAGGCGGGTCGGTTTCACGGGACCGATGGCCTGGCGTGCCCGCCTGCGGGCCTTTAAGGCCGGATCTTCCTTGATCTCCAATGGCTTAGGTTTCTTCATGATGGCCCAAACTGGAGGACTGCCGCCAAAAACCGCGCTTGACGCGTGTTTTCGCTGGTACCTACAATGTTAGTGGATAGAAGGAGGCCCTGTGCGGTCTATTGGCATTCCTGAACTGCTCATTATTCTTGGTGTCGCTGTGCTGCTGTTTGGCGGCAAGAAGATCCCGGAATTGGCAAAAGGCCTCGGAGAGGGTATCAAGAACTTCAAGCATGCCTTGAAGGACGAAGAAGCGAAGCCCGAAGAGAAGAAGCAGGCCTAGCGCCTGATTCCCGGCGGACGCCACCTCTTATGCCGCCCGCACTTTGAGCGGCGATTCCACAGTCTCCATAACAGTTGAAGCCCCGCGCCTAACGGCCAGCGGGGCTTTTTCGTTCATCACGATGCTCAGATGCGCCGAAACCCCGCGCGCCAGATAGCGGCGGGGTCTCGCTGCGTTTCATAGAACCAGACTACTTCTTGGCGGCCTTCGGCGGAACGATCGCGTCCTTCAGGGCCTTCGAAAGCGTCAGCTTGACCACCTTCTTGGCGGGGATCTTGATCGTCGCGCCGGTCGCGGGGTTGCGGCCGCTGCGAGCCTTGCGCTCCACCTTCTTCAGGCGGCCGATTCCGGGCAGCACGCAAACGCCTGCCTTCTTCGTCTCGCGGATTGCGATCTCAACAAACTTGTCGAGAACAGCCTTGGCCTGCTTGCTGGAAAGCTCCGAAGCAGTGGCGATCTCTTTGACCAACTGGGTCTGGGTAATCTTTTTCACTTCGGCCATAACGCCTCCTTGTGGCATCTCGATCAACACGCCCAGTTCCAGATGGCTCCGGGCGAGCGGATTTGGGGTAAAACAAAAACCTTCGAGAATGTTCGATGGTCCCGTTCGCAGCTCAATGATAAGGGATGCCGGAAGCCGATGTAAAGGGCCTTCTGACCCCAGAACCGTGTTTTTTGGGCGTTTTTTCGATTCTCTGGCCTGCGCAGGCCAAAAAACGGCGGTTTCGCCCCTTTTCGCGCTCTTCGAGCAGCTCCAGAACCGATTCCCGTGGGCCTGTCATCAGTATGATAGGAACCGATGGCGCTGCGACAAATCCTCCTGTGGACGGCCGCCCTGGCGATACCGGCCGCCGCGCAGTTCCTCGTTGACGAATCCACTGCGGGCGGGAAAGCGCTGGTTACGAGCTTCGACCACATATATCAGGATCGCGCAACTCCCAAGCTCGGATGCGAGCTGCGCCAGTATCCTCCGGCCATTGACTACGGACTGCGGGTCTGGAGCGGGTTCAACGCCAACGTGCCCGGCCGGCAACTGCTGTTGGACAAGGGCGACAAAGGCATCGTCGCATTTCGCGTGACGCCAAAGGACGCGCCACAGTCCAGAAAATACTTCTGGCAACGATTCGACGTTCCACCGCAAAAGGCCGGCCAACCACTGCCCTCCAAGCTGGAGCTCACGCTTGGTGGCGGTTTCCTCATCGGACGGGGCGAATACAAGGTGGATCTGATCATACTGGACAGCCGCGGCCGGCGATGCCGGAAGTCCTGGAGTGTCGGGCACCGGATCAAGGATGCGACCATCCTGACGCCGCCGAACACGGTGGAACCGCTCGATGCCGAGACATGGCCGGGTTTTGCGCCAGACGGCACAGGGCGCGCAACGGTTTTCATTCACGCTGCCCCGGTGCGGCCCAGGCGCTACGTCTCGAAACTCTCGTCCTGGGATCGCCAGATCCTGATGAGCAGCCTGAACTCCCTGCTGCGGAACACCCGGTATCAGTCCGCCTGTGTAGTGGTGTTCGACCTGGAGCGGCGCAGGGTGATCTTCCGCGACACCAATTTCGGCCGGCCGAGCATGCGGCGCCTCGGCCGCCAGCTTGCCGGCGTCGATCTCAGCACCATCTCGATGGATACCATCCAGGCTGGGCCGTCGCCGGATGCCTTCATCCAGGAGATGCTGCGCACGGAGTTGAAGGAACCCAGGCGCAGCGACTCCTTTGTTTTCCTGGGCACCACCTGGCGGGCGGGACCGAAGCTGCAACCCTTGCCCGCGGATCTCCGCGAGTCGATGGCCAGGACATGGTTCCTTGCATTCCGGCACCCAGCCGTGAATGATGAGGATACTGTGTCGAGCCTGGTAAAGCAGGTGCGCGGCAAGACTTTCAACGTCTACGGGCCACCCGACTTAGCATCGGCGATACGAAACATGATGAGCTCCAAATGATAAAAACACTTCTTCCCTTCTTCGTTGCCTCCCTCCTCGCGGGCGCAGACGCGGACCTGATCCTGCACGGCGGAAAGATCGTGACCGTAGACAGCCGTTTCTCCGTGGCCGAGGCCCTGGCGATTCGCGATGGACGGATTACGGCCGTGGGCGCCAGTGCGGACCTGCTGCGCACCGAACGCGGCCCCAAGACGAAGCTGATGGACTTGCGGGGTAAGACCGTTCTCCCGGGACTAAATGACGCACACGTGCATGTGCTGGGCTCGGCACTGAGCGAGTACCGTCAAAAACTGCCGCCGCTGGACAGCATCGTGGCGATCCAGGCGTATGTCCGCGAGCGCGCCGCTCGCACGCCGAAAGGGGAGTGGATCGTGGTCCCGCGCACGCTGCCCCCGCGGTTGAAAGAGATGCGCATGCCCACGCGGCAGGATCTCGACGTGGCGCCCGGCCATCCAGTGGCGTTCGATGGCAGCTACGTCTGGGCGGCCAACACAATGGCGCTCCAGATCAGCGGCATCACGCGCGACACGCCCAATCCGCCCGGCGGTGAGGTGGTGAAGGGTGCTGACGGCGAACCCAATGGGATTCTGCGCAATGCCTCACAACTGCTGAAGGGCGTTCAGCGCAGCGAGGTCTTCTCCGAGGAAGAGAAATTGAAGGCGATGGAGCAGATGCTCCGTATTTACGCGGCGGCAGGGCTCACGGCCGTGGGTGATCGTGCCGTTACGAAGGAAGACGTCGCGCTGTACGAGAAGCTCAAGAAGCAGGGAAGGCTCCCGATCCGCGTTGTACTGACTTGGCGCATTGATGCGTCGAGACCCGTGGAGCAGGTTGAGGCGGAGATCCGCAATTCACCGTGGCGGCCTCAGGCGGGAGACGAGTGGCTGAAGTTCGCCACATTCAAGGTCACGGTGGATGGCGGTCAGTCGGTCGGCACCGCATATCAGCGCATGCCCTACGGACCGTTCGGCCGGCAGCTTTACGGCCAGACCAATCCCGACGCGCGCGGCACTCTGTTCGTCGAACCCGATAAGCTCTACCGCATCTTCCGCGCGGCCAGCGATCAGGGCTGGCAGCTCACGGCGCACGTGCAGGGCGGTTCGGCCATCGATAATCTGCTGGACGCCTTTGAGCGGCTCGATAAGGAAAAGCCCATCTCCGCCCGCCGCCACCACGTGATGCACGGCAGCTTCATGAGCGAGGACGCACTGGCCCGCATGAAACGCATGGGAGTCGCCGTGGATGCACAACCAGGCTGGATGTACTACGACGTGCCCGCATTGGGCCGCGTGTTCGGGCTGCAGAACATGCGCTACTTCTTCCCGCTGAAGTCGTTTCTGAACAACGGCATTCCAGTGGCAGGCGGCAGCGATCACATGCTCGGCTTCGATAAGGATGCGGCGGTGAACCCGTTCGATCCGTTCTTCAACATGTGGATGTGCGTGGCCCGGCAGACGCGGGAAGGAAACGCCTTCTATTCCGAGGAGCGCGTGGACCGGCGCGACGCGCTACGCATGTGGACCAGCGGCGCGGCCTGGATCCAAACCAGCGAGAAACAGCGCGGCACGCTGGAAGTGGGCAAGCTGGCCGATCTTGTCGTGATCGACGAGGACTTCCTGAACTGTCCCGAGGACCAGCTGCGGACCATCGCGCCCGCCATCACGATGGTGGAGGGCCGCACAGTGTACGAGCGGGCTAAGCCAGCAGCGGGCGCACCAAATCCCCGTGTACGTCCGTGAGCCGGAACGGCCGGCCCTGGAACTTGTAGGTCAGCTGTGTGTGGTTGAAGCCAAGCAGGTGTAGCAGCGTCGCGTTCAGGTCGTGGACGTGCACGCGATCTTTTACCACGTTGAAGCCCAGCTCGTCGCTCTCGCCGAGCACCAGCCCCGGCTTGATGCCGCCTCCCGCCATCCACATGGTGAACGCGTTGGGGTGATGGTCGCGGCCGTCGGCGCCGCCCTGCACCATGGGGGTACGGCCGAACTCGCCGCCCCAGATCACCAGGGTGTCGTCGAGCATGCCGCGCTGTTTCAGGTCCTTCACCAAAGCGGCGCAGGCGCGGTCCGTATCCAGGCAGTTCTTCTTGAGGTCCTTCACCAGATTGCCGTGCTGGTCCCAGGCCTCGTGATAGAGCTGTACGAAGCGCACGCCGCGCTCCAGCAACCGGCGCGCATAGAGGCAGTTGTTGGCGAACGACGGCTTGCCGGGCTCGGCGCCGTACAACTCCAGCGTGGCCTTCGATTCGCGGTTCAGATCCATCAGCTCCGGCGCGCTGTCCTGCATGCGGAACGCCATCTCGAACGAGTTGATGCGTGTGGCGATCTCCGGATCGCCCGTCGCTGCCAGGCGCATTTCGTTGAGGCGGCGCAGGGAGTCGAGCGATTCGCGTTGTGTCTGCTTGTCCACGCCAGCAGGGTTGGAGAGATACAGTACAGGGTCGCCGCTGCCGCGCAGTTGCACGCCCTGATAAACAGTCGGCAGGAAGCCACTGCCCCAGCACGAATTTCCGCCGCTCGGGCCTTTGGATCCGCTGGAGAAGACCACGAAGGCAGGCAGGTCGCGCGATTCGCAGCCCAGCCCATAAGTGACCCAGGCGCCGAAGCTCGGGCGGCCGAACTGCATCGTGCCGGTATTCATCAGGAGCTGGCCGGGCGCATGATTGAACGCGTCGGTCGTCATCGACTTCACGATGGCGATATCGTCCACGATACCTGCCGTGTGCGGCAGCAATTCAGAGACCCACGCGCCGTTTTGCCCGTGCTGCGCGAACTGGAACTTTGGGCCCAGCAGCTTGGAACTGGGATTGATGAACGCCGCGCGGTAGCCCTTCAGCAGGTCTGCCGGTGGCAGCGTGCCGTCGAACTTCTGGAGCTGTGGCTTGTAGTCGAACAGTTCCAGATGACTGGGCGCGCCGGCCATGAACAGGAAAACGACACGCTTGGCCTTGGGCGCAAAGTGCGGTTTCTTGGGGGCCAGCGCGTCCACCGGCGCGGCGGGTGGAGCGGCGGCGCCGAGCAGATCGCTCAGTGCGATGGCGCCCAGGCCCACTCCACACTGCTCGAAGAACCATCGCCGGGTGACGTTCGATCGGGTGTCCATGGCATTACTCCTTCGTGATGGTCTCGTCGAGGTTCAGCAGAACCCGCGCCAGCATGGTCCAGGCCTGCGCGCGTTCCATGCGTGATTGCTGCTGCCTGAGCAGTGACACTAGTTCTGCCACCTCGGCGGCAGTGGGCGCGCGGGCCACGCAGCGGCGGAACGCATAGAGGATCCGCGCGTCGTCGTTGTCGCCGCCTTCACGCAGAGTGCGCTCCGCCAGCGCTTGGGCCGCCTCCAGGAAAAGCGGCTCGTTCAGCGTGGTCAGCGCCTGCAGAGGCGTATTGGAGCGCGAGCGGCGGACACACGAGGCGTCGCCGTTTGGCGCGTCGAAGGTCTGCAGCATCGGATAGGGCACGCTGCGATATCGGAACGTGTAGAGCGCCCTGCGGTAACGCTGGTCGTCCTTGTTTTCATGCCAGTTCTTCGGGCCGTAGCTGACGGGCGGCTGGAAGAGAAAATCCGGCGCGGGCGGATAGACGCTGGGCCCGCCCACCTGCGGGTTCAGCAGGCCGCTAGCGGCGAGCGCGATGTCGCGAACGCTCTCTGCCTCCACGCGGAACCTCGGTCCGCGCGCCAGCAGGCGGTTGGCCGGGTCGCGGTCAAGCAATTCCGGCGAAACATTGGAGCTCTGCCGGTAAGTCTCGGAGGTGACGATCTGACGATGTAGTTGCTTCAGGCTCCAGCCCCGCTCCATGAACTCCACCGCAAGCCAGTCCAGCAACTCCGGATGCGACGGCGGCTCGCCCTGCCTGCCAAGATCCTCGCTGGTCGCCGTGAGGCCAGTGCCGAAGTACGATTGCCATACCCGGTTCACAGCCGCTCTCGCCGTGGTGGGCGCCTGCCGGTCTACCAGCCAGCGGGCGAAGTCGAGCCGTGTGGGCTCTGTCACGCCTGCCCTCAGTGGGTTTAGGAAAGACGGCACGCCGGGCGTCACCAGATTCTTGTGCTGCAGAAAATCACCGCGCTCCAGCACGAACGTGGGCCGCCGATCTTCACGCTCTGCCATCACCAGTTGCGACGTACCCGCTGGATGCTGCTTCCAGAACTCATCGATGCGCGCATTGTCCGGCGCCCATGCTGCCACCGTCGTGCGCCAGTACGAGAACATTCTCTGCTGATCTTCCAGCGTGCGCTTGCCACGCGGCTTACGCAGGACCGCGCGCACCACGGCCGGAACCTGATCCGCCTCTGCCGCGGCGTCAGTTGTGACGGAGAGCCGGATCCGGCCGAGGTTGTTGTTCTGATTGTCGTCGCTATTCCAGCCGCCGTGATTCTGCTTCACCAACACAGTAACTGCCGCGCCGGACGGGACATCGACCGGCGATTCCGGCACGAACACGGCCTGCCGCGGCACGTTCTGCAAGCCCGGCCCGGCATCAATGCCCCAGGCCGTCTCGTCCTTGCCGTCGATGGCATACTCGATGGGGCCGGTGACGCGGCGCTTCTTGCTCTTGTCGAAGTAAATTGCGGCCAGTTCCTTCTCGGGCAATCGGATGTCCGCCGTGGCGCTGGCCATCTTGAGCTTCACCGTGCCCACTTGCACTTCAAATTCCGTCAGGGCGCCTGTCCCGTCGATGGAGCGCCCCGGACCGCCCATCGGAAGGTCAGGGTGATTCAGCAGTTCCAGGCGGAACGCAGTGATGCGGGCGGGAGGATTCTTAATCGTGAGCTTCACGGTGTGTTTGGTGGGCGCGTAGCCCGCCGCCAGCAGCGAACCGTCCTCCTGCGGCAGGTACCGTTGGCCGCCGGTGGAGATGTCGTCCACCTCCGGCCGCACTACGGTCCAGCGCGTCTTCTCCGCGCTCGCCCGATCCGCCCAGCGCGCCATCTGCTCGGCCCAGTCCGGTGTGCGCCTGCGCAGGTCGTTCTCGATCGCCGCAGTCCGGCTCAGGATCTGCGCGCGCTTCGCCTGTTCGGCGGGCGTGTAGACAGTGACGCTGGATTCGTACGTGTTGTTGATGAACGCGAAAAGCCGGTAGTAGTCGTCGTGCTTGACGGGGTCGTACTTATGCGTGTGGCACTGCGCGCATTGAACGGTGACGCCGAGCACAGCCTTGCCGAGCGCGTCCATGCGGTCGAACATCGCCTCCATGCGAAACTGCTCGGGATCGATGCCCCCCTCTTCGTTGATCATCGAATTGCGCAGGAACCCGGTGGCAACTCGCTGGTCCTGCGTGGCATTGGGCAGCAGATCGCCGGCGATCTGCTCAATGAGGAACCGGTCGTAAGGCAGGTCGCGATTCAGGCTCTGCATCACCCAATCGCGATAGAACCACACCTGCCGCTGCTTGTCCTTTTCATAGCCGTCGGAATCCGCATAGCGCGCGGCGTCCAGCCACCAACGCCCCCATTTTTCGCCGTAGTGCGGCGAGGCCAGCAGACGCTCCACCTGTCTGGAATAGGCCTTTGGGCTCACATCGGCCAGGAACGCATCCACCTCCGCCACGGAAGGAGGCAGTCCTGTCAGGTCAAGGCTCAGGCGCCGCAGCAGTGTGGCCTTCTCCGCTGCGGGGGATGGCCGCAGGCCTTCTTTAGCGAGCCGCGCCTGCACGAACGCATCGATCGGATTCGTCGTCTTCAGAGCCGGGAGCGCCGGCCGCTTGGGAGGCACATACGCCCAGTGCGGCTTCACCTCAGCCACGTTCGCACCGACGCCGTCAGGCCACACAGCGCCAGCGGCAATCCAGTCGCGGATCAATGCGATCTCAGCCGCGCTCAGCGGCTTGCCGCCCATGGGCATCCGCGCCTGGCTGCCGATGCCGGCCACACGCCGGTATAGCTCGCTGGCCTCGGCATCGCCGGGCCGGATCGTCTTGAGCGCGGCGGCTTTCGCATCCAGGCGCAGACCGCCCATCTGCATCTTCGCGCCATGACAACCCTGGCACGAACGTGCCAGAATCGGCGCGATATCGCGCACAAAATCGCTCTTTTCGTCCCCTTTTGCCACGCCCAGCGATAGCAACAGGGCAATCAGCAAGCCTCTCTGCATTGGAATCAGCTTATCCCAGAATGCAGAGCCGTGCTCTACTTCAGCGGACGGAGGCGCAGATTGCGGTACTGAATCAGCAGCTCGTCGCGGTCGTGCAACTGCAGTGCGAAGTGCCCGCGGCGCCCCACGTTGTGATTGCGGTGGGCGGCATCATCGAGGATTCCGGTGAAGTCCTGATCCGTGATGGTCACGCCGTTGACGATGGTGGTGACGTGCAGTCCGTTCGCACGAATCACGATATCGTTCCAACCATCGCTGTTCCACTTCCAGTTCTTGGGCCCCTGCTCCGGCTTGATATTCCAATCCGGCAGCGACGGGAAGATCCAGCGGCGGGTCTCGCGGGTCTCGTCGTAGATGAGCCCGGAGCGGAAGGGCGCGGGCGGGTGAATATCAACCTGCGGGCCGTGCAGCCAGCCGAGGGCTTCATCGTAGCGCGAGCGGAATTGCACGCCCGTATTGCCCGGTGAGTTGGCGAAGCCCTTGACCTGCAGGGACAGCTCGAAGTCATCGAACTCCTGGTCGGAGACGAGCCAGACGTAGCTGTGATCCTTGCGGCCGAGCGAGTCGCAGGTGATGGCGCCGTCGCGAACCGTCCAGAATGTCTTAGCGCGGTCCTCGGGTTTGGCGGAGACATGCCAGCCGGCCAGGGTTTTCCCGTCAAATAGAGACTGATCCGGGGCGGCAAAGAGAAAGAGGAAGGCGAGTGCGGTGGTCACGGCCAATACAATATCAGACTGAAGTGCCTGAAAATTGCATCAGGACGACGGTGATATTGTCGGGGCCGCCCGCGGCGTTGGCTGCCTCAATGAGGGAGTTGATGGAGTCGGCAGCGGTTGGCGCGCTGTTTAGCACTTCGGCGATGCCGGTATCACCGATGGGGTTATAGAGGCCGTCCGAGCAGAGCAGGAGCATGTCGCCGGGCTCGAGATCGATCTGCGTGGAGCGGACGACGACATCCGACGCGGCGCCGATGGCGGCGGTCAGGACATGGCGTTGCGGGAACTTCTCGAATTCCTCTTCGCTCCAGCCCATGGCGTGGCGCAGTTCGTTACCGACCGTCTGATCGTAGGTGAGTTGGATGAGCCGTCCCTCGCGGAAAAGGTAGGCGCGGGAATCGCCAACATTGACGATATCGACGTGAGCATCCCTCCAGGACGCGGCCACCAGTGTGGATCCCATGCCGGAACAGAGATTGCTCTCTCGTGCCTGCTGGCGCACCAGAGCGTTGGCGCGGCGGGCGGCATCGCGGAGATCGGTCTCGGCCGAGACCACTGCCTCGCGGAGCGCCTGGAGGGTCAGCGCCGACGCAATCTCTCCGCAGGCCTCACCACCCATGCCGTCAGCGACAGCCGCGACGCGAAGCGAGGTTTCGGCGAGCCATGCGTCCTCGTTGTTCACGCGGACACGCCCAGAATCGGTGTTGCCCCACACCTGCATTAGGGCAATGATACATCACAATACGAGGCGGCGCTCATTTTCCCGGCGAGTGACCCGCTCGCGATCGAGAAATTCGAGGAGGGGAATGGCATATTTTCTGGATATACCTGTCCATTCCTTGAATTCCGGTACCCCGAATCTTTCTCCCTTGTGCGTGGCCAGAAGCTCGCGCAGACTGTGAATGGCGTCGCGGTGGAAGATCAATTCCGGTGAGACGCGCACCAGGCGGCCGTCGCGCAGCAGAAGCTGAAGCAGGTTGCGAGTGCGGTTCGCGTCCAAGCCGGACTTTGCGAGGACATCATTGAGCGCCGGCACCGCCAGACCTCCGTCGCGGAAAAGGGACTCCATCCGAGACGTGGCTTCGTCTTCCTCGGCTTTGAGCTGGAGGCGATGCGAGGCAAGGCGCAGCAACTCGCCTTCGGCTATCAGATCCTTACCGGCGGCAAGTGCCGCTTCGAGCAGAAACACAGGCAGCGACGACGCGGCGCGCGGCATTCCCGGCAGCAGAGGGTTCTGCTTGTGGAAGGCCGCCAGCGTCTCGCGGAACTGGCGAGTGGCCGATTCGATGGACGCCCGCGGAACCAGGCGATCCTTCAGCAGAACCAACCCGGCTTCATGCGCTGCGTCGAGTAGGGCATCGGGTGCGGCACCGGCGCGGGCGGCGAGGCTCTCCACAGTTGCGCCCGTCGGGTCTTCCGCCGCGAACAAGGCCAGCCGGCGTGCCAGGGGCGCATTCTCCAATTGAGGCAGCCGCTCCAAGACGGCTGGCTTGCGCAGCCGCAGATTCGGAGCGTTGTCGAGCACCACGCCGCCGCCAATTGTGACGACCGGCGAGAACATGCGGGCGATGAAGCGATCACCCGGCAGCAGCAGGAGCGGCTCTTTCAGGTAAAGGCGCAGATAACCGCGCGTGCCGGGCTGGAGCGGATCCGTGCCGCGCAACATGCGAACCTGTGCCTCCACCTCGGCGGTGCCGGAATGAAAGTGGACCGGCGCGCGGTGCTTCAGCGGGATGGCCGAATGGAGCAGATCGAAAGCGCAGTCAATGACGTGCGTGGGCGTGAAAAGACCCGGTGGCGTCAGTGTCATGCCGCGCGTGATCTCCGCCGCCTCGATGGCCGCCAGGTTGATGGCGGTGCGTTGACCGGCGACAGCCTGAGGAACCAGGCCGCCGTGGACCTGCACGCCACGGACTCGCAGGCGGCGGCCGGTGGAATGGAGTTCCACCTCGTCCTCGGGCCTCAGCGTGCCCGCGACCAGTGTGCCCGTCACGACGGTGCCGAAGCCGTGCAGCGTGAAGGAGCGGTCGATGGGGAGGCGGCACGGACCGCTGGACTGGCGGCTCTCCACCCTGGCTGCGAGTTTGGCGAGGGCGTCCCGCAGTTCGGGCAGCCCCAGGCCCGTCACGCCGCTGACGGGAATAATCGGCGCTCCTTCGAGAAAGGAACCAGCGACGAACTCGGCCGCCTCCAGCTTCACCAGTTCCACGAAATCCGGATCTACCATGTCGGCCTTTGTCAGCGCGATCAGGCCGTGGCGCACGCCCAGCAGGCGGCAGATCTCGAAGTGTTCGCGCGTCTGCGGCTTGATGGATTCGTCGGCGCCGATGACGAGCATCACCATGTCGATGCCGCCCGCGCCGGCCAGCATGTTCTTGATGAAACGCTCATGGCCCGGCACGTCAACGAAGCCGAAACGCACGCCGCCGTGCGTGAGGTGGGCAAAGCCGAGATCGATAGAGATGCCGCGGCGCTTCTCTTCCTCTAGCCGGTCCGTATCGATTCCGGTGAGGGCGCGGACTAGTGTCGTCTTCCCGTGATCGATATGTCCTGCCGTGCCGACGATAATGTTTATCATGAGACCGCTGCTGATATTCATGGTCGCCGCGGCGGCTTGCCTGGCGCAAGAGACCCCGACATTCCGTTCTGGCACGGCGCTGGTGCGGGTGGACGTGCAGGTGGTGGAGAAGGGGCGCTCCGTCACCGGCCTCAAGTCCGGCGACTTCATTCTTCGCGACGAAGGCGCTGTGCGGCCCATCGAGTACTTCGGGCAGGAGACGGAGCCTGTACAGCTGGTGCTGCTGCTGGACGTCTCCGGCAGCATGGGGCGGGTGCTGCGCGAGATGGCGGCCGTGGGCCGGAAGGCGTTGAGCACGCTAAAGGGAGAGGATCAGGTGGCTGTCGGCGTGTTCGCGCGTCGGTCGAAGATCCTGGTGGAGCTGACCGAGGAGAAGGACTTGGCCGTGCGCGCGTTGCAGGAAGCGCCGATGGAGCGCGACATGGGGGCGGGTACGTCGATCAACGACGCCCTGTTGGCCGTGGCAGAGTACCTACGGCTTCAGGCAGGCTGGGCGGGGCGGCGGGCGCTGGTGCTGCTTACCGATAACGGCGGCATGCACTATCAGACCCCGGATGAGAAAGTACTGGAGGCGCTGGCAGGCGTGGACGCCGTGGTCAATGCGATTGTGCCATCCGGTGTGAAGCCGCTGCCGGACGAGAAGACGTCCCCGGACCGAAACCCGGATTTCACACCCGCCAATGTCTTCCGGTTGGCGGAGGAGACGGGCGGTGAGGTCCTTCGCACAGACAACGCGGGCGCTCGCTTCGCCGAGCTGGTGGAGCGTGTGCGTCTGCGCTACACGCTGGGTTTGAAGGCCGCTACGGCGCCGGCAGGGACGTTCCGGAGGCTGGACGTGCAGTTGAGCGCGGAGGCCCAGCGGCGGTACCCTAAGGCGGTAGTGCGCGCCCGCGCCGGGTACTTCACCACCCGTCAGTGATACCCTGCGGACAATGCGATTACTCCCGGTTTTCCTGTGTTGCGCCTCACTGTGGGGCCAGTCCCTGCCTCGGACTGAAGCGGAGACGCTGTCAGGCCGGAAAGTGACAATGCCCGATGTGTTTGGCGGGAAGCCGGCCGTGGTGGTGTTCAGCTTCAGTAAGGGGGCGGGAGAGAAGTCGGCCTAGTGGCTCTCGGCGCTGGGCAAGGAAGGTGCGCCTGTATGGTCCGCGGCGATGTTGGAAGCCGCGCCTCGATTTATCAGGCCAATGATCCGCAGCGGGATGAAGAAGGCCACCCCGGCCGCGATGCTGGACCGCTCGATGTGCCTGTACAAGGATGAGAAGGCGTGGCGCGCGGCGTTGGGGATTGTGAAGGACGAGGCGCCGTTGGTGGTGCTGATCGATGCGAAGGGACAGGTTGCGTGGAAGCAGCAGGCGTTCTACAACGCGGAGACGTGGAAGGCGGTAAAGGAAAAGGCCGCCCGGTGGGGCGGCCCTTCCCAACAATGATCGAGGCGGGCGTTAGAAGTTGACGCGGCCGGAGATCTGCAAGCTGCGATTGTCGCCCACAGTGGATGTGATGCGGCCGACTGTCGGCGATCCGATGTTGGCGTTCGGGAAGCCGAAGTAGGGAGTATTGAAGAGATTGAAGGCTTCGAAACGGAAGTTGAAGCCGACCCTCTCCGTAATGCGGAAGGTCTTGACGACGCTCATGTCGATGTTGACCACGCCGGGCGAGTAGAGCACGCCGCGGGACACGTTGCCGTAGTTGTTTGGCGCCGGAGCGCGAAACGCGGCCGCGTCGAACCAGTAATAGGGGTCGGGGCTGTCCAGCCGGCCATCGGCTATGCGATCGGGCCAGCTCGGCGCGCCGTTGTTGACGCCATTCTGGAGGCCGACGTTGAAGGGCCGGCCGGTGGTGCCGGTGACGATGCCGCCCAACTGCCAGCCGCCGATGATGGCGTCTGCGAAGCGGTTCTCGATGTCCACCTTGCGGCCCTTCCCTACGGGAATGTCATAGAGGGAGTTGACGACCAGCCGATGCTTGACGTCGAAACCCGAGGGTCCGCGCCCGCAGGCGATGCAGGTGACGGTGTTCGGGCCGCCAGAGGAACCGCCGCCCGAAGCGACGGAGCCGCCGTAGTCCAGACTCTTGCCGTAGGTGTAGGCACCCAGCATTTGGAAGCCGCTGGAGAAGCGGCGCTCCACCTTGGCAGTCATGGCGTGAAAGACGCTGGAGTTCATCGGCTCGAAGATGGTGATGCTGGGAATGTTGCGCAGGGCCTGGATGGGGCGGCGGTCTTCCACGCTGCCGGAGCCCAGGCGCACCTCGTTGTGATTGTAGCTATACAGCAGGTTGATGCCACGGCTGCCGACATAGCCCACTTCACCCATCCAGGACTGGCCCATCTGGCGCTGCAATGTCAGGCTCCAGGTTTGCGCGTACTGGGTGGGGTTGTCGAAGGAGTAACCGCGCACGGTGGGCCGGCGCGTATTGATTTCGGCAGTGGACATCGGCTTCAGCGGGACCAGGGGGCCGAAGGGCTGCTCGATCCGCGGCACGGCGCTGTAGTCCGTCAGGAAGTCGCTGTAGCTGTAACTTTCGCTGAACAGCCATGGCGGCCCCTGGGTCAGCATGCTGGATGCGGAGACGGGCTCGGGAAAGTAGCTGAGGCCATAGCCGCCGCGCAGGATGGTCCGTTGGTCACCCAAGACATCGTAGGCGAAACCGAAGCGCGGGGCGAAGTTGTTGCGGTCCGTGTTGCGGAGCGCACGGCTGTAGCCGCCTTCGTTGGCGTAGGCGAAGTTCAGCTTGGTGAGGTCGAAGCTGGTCATGCGGTCATATTTCTCGGTTTCCGGAGAGTAGACCTCATACCGCACGCCGAGGTTGAAGGTCAGCCGGGAGGTAGCCTTCCAGTCGTCCTGTATGAAGAAGGCGTTTTCCCAGACACGGAGGCCCGGCACGTCGGTGAGGAAGCCGCGGCTGCCGGCCTGCACCAGGCCCAGCAGCATGGATCCCCAACCGGTCCCGCCAGTGCGGGTGACTGGGTCGGAGACAAAGGCCCGGTTGAAGTTCAGGACGCCACGGGTGTCTGCGTTGGTGAACGGGCTGACGTCACGGCGCACCACATGATACCCGAACTTGAGATTGTGCTTGCCGCGAGTCCAGTAGACGTTGTAGTCCACCTGGTAGTTCACCTGCCGCGGGCGGGCCGGCAGGAAGCCGGGTCCGCCGCTGAGGCCCGTGAAGTCGTTGACGTTCATCGTCGGGATGCCTGTGGAGTTGTCGGTCAGGTTGATGTTTCTGATTCCGAGTGAGTTAGCGGCATTGATGCCGTAGTCCGAGTGGAACGTGGACGGGTTGGTGCGTGCCCAGCCGGTTCGGAACTCGCCGACGATGGCCGGAGTCCAGACGCGACTCCAATTGAACGCTCCGCCATGTGTCCGGAGGCGGGTGTTCTGAATACCGGCAACCCACGGACCCAGCGTGAACTTGGAGGCGGCGTCAGCCGGCGTGGGCAGGCAGCAATTGGCTTGTCCCTGAGGAGCGTCGAGATTGAACCACTGCTGTTGCGCGCGGAAGAAGATGCTGTCCTTGCTGGTGACCTGGTAATCGACGCGGGCAGTGTACTGGTTGTCGTCGATGGTCCGCACCGGGGCCGATTGGTAGTTGTTGAAGTTGGTGGCAAGATTCGGCTTCGGGTAGATGCTTGCGACGTTTCGCGAGGTGGTGCTGATCAGCGAACCGGGAATGGTGTTGTTCGGGAACGGATCGCGGATGAAGCCCGCCGGGTTCGCCGGATTGACGCGCGTGGTGAAGGGATTCCAAACCTGAATGAGGGCGCCGGCTGTGCTGCGGAAGTCGCCGAAGTCCCCGGCGCGCACCCTGTCGGTGGGCACGGTGTTCAAATAGTCCAAACCGCGCACCTCGCGCTGTCCGGCGTAATCGGCGAAGAAGAACACTTTGTTCTTCACGATGGGACCGCTGGCTACGCCGCCCATCTGGTGGCGGCGGAAGGGCAGTTTCTTAGGTAGGGCCTGGGGCGTCTGGAAGTAGCCGCGGGCATCCAGTTCGATGTTGCGGTGGAACCAGAACGCGCTGCCGTGAAACTCATTGGCGCCCGACCGTGTGGAGACAGAAACCACACCAGCGCCGCGCCCGAACTCAGCCGAGAAAGATCCGGTGAGCACCTTGAACTCGCGCACGGATTCGAGGGAGGGCTGAACGATCACGGTGTTGAACGTGTACTCGTTGTTGTCGATGCCGTCCAGAACCCAGCCGTTGGCGTTGGCACGCTGTCCGAGCGGGTTGAAGTTGGAGGCCGCTCGGGGGTTGAAGGTAGAGGCGCCCGAGAGGTTCTCACCAGCCTGGCCGGGTGTGACGCCGGGGGACAAGTACACAAGCTGCGCGAAGTTTCTTCCGTTGAGGGGCAGTTCCTGCACTGCTTTCTGTTCAATCACCTGGCCGGTTTCGGCGGTGGAGCTTTGAACCAGGGGCGCAGATGCCGTTACTTCGACGGTTTCGGATACATTGCCGACGGTCATGGTCATGTCGACGCGAACCTGTGCGCTGACCGCAACGACGATGTCCTTCTGCTCAGCCTTTTTGAAGCCGGCCTGTTCCACACTGACGCGGTAAGAGCCGGGGATCAGGAAGGGGAACTGGAAGGATCCGTTCTCATCCGTTTTCTTGTTTTGGGTTGTGCCCTGGTTCTGGTTGGTCACTGTCACCGTGGCACCCACCATGATTGCCCCCTGCGGGTCGGTGACTGTCCCAAAGACGGTACCCGTTGTTACTTGTGCCACCAATGGAGAAGCGGCACTGAGAATGACTGCCAGCAAGCAAATCGCGCCCACGTGGGCCTTGAGGAATCTAAGCATGGACCCTCCACAGGATTCAAAACCCAGCTCATTCGGGGGATTGAACCCTACCGCATGAAGTTGTGTAAAAAAATGTTAACAACTGCGCAAGTCGGCGTCAATGGTCTGTTGCGTTAGTGTGTAGCGCAGGCCGACGCACTGACCTATCACCATCACGGCCGGCGCGCTTACGATGGCTTCGCCTAGCGCTACGCGGCCGAGCGTGGAAAGAATCACACGCTCGCGCGGAGTGGTGCCGTTTTCAATGAACGCCACCGGAGTATCCGCCGCGCGTCCATGCTCCAGCAGGCAGGAGGCGATTTCGGCCCGATGGCCCACGCCCATCAGCACCACCAGCGTATCCACGTGCGCGTAGGCGGCCCACTGCGTGCACGGTCCGTCCTGGCGATGGCCGGTGAGCACCGCGAAGCCGCTGGACATCCCGCGATAGGTCAGTGGAATCCCAGCCAGTTCCGGTACCGCCACGGCGGAGCTGATGCCCGGCACCACTTCCACTTCGTAGCCATGCTCCACCAGCCAGGCCCACTCTTCCGCACCGCGCCCAAACACCATCGGGTCGCCGCCCTTGAGCCGCACCACAGTCTTGTGGCGGCTGGCGCATTCCTCCAGTTGTGCGTAGATGCCTGCCTGGATGCGCTCCTGCTGGCCCTCATTCTTGCCAACGTCAATGAGTTCCGCGCCGGGCCGTACCAGTTCCAGCACTTCGGGAGACACCAACCGGTCGTACAGCACCGCATCTGCCTGTGCCAGCAGCCGGGCCGCCCGCACGGTGAGTAGATCGGCCCGCCCCGGTCCAGCTCCGACAATGTGAATCACGCCGCTTCTCCCGCTCGGACAAACCAGTCACCGAACGCCTCGCTCTCGATGCGCTCGGCCGCATAGCGGACGAACAGGGGACGAAGCTCCGCCGCCAAACTCGCTATGGGCACCAGCCGCTTCCAGGCATGGCAGAGCCGGTCGGCCCGCGGGGACCCGCCCAGATAGATGGTGTACAGCCCAACGCTCTCCCCGACGATCCCGATTTCCGCCGTGTAGGGCCGGACGCAGCCGTTCGGACAGCCGGTCATGCGCATGTGCAGACTCTGCCGCGGCAGCCCGACACTGTCTAGTTCCGCCTGCAGCGCCGCGGCCACATCCGGCAGCACGCGTTCGCTCTCCGTTAGTGCCAGCCCGCAGGTGGGCAGCGAGACACACGCCATCGAGTGGCGCAGTACCGGCGGCAACTCCATCGGCAGCGCCACGCAGTGCGTCCGCAGGATCTGCTCCACGACGGCGCGATCCGAATCGTCGAGCCCGACGAACAGCAGGTTCTGCTGCACGGTCAGGCGGACTTCGCAGTCCAGCCGGTCAACCACTTCGCGCACCGCCGCCCGCTCCGCCCCGCGTAACCGGCCTGACACCACGCGCAGCCCGAAAAACCCCTGGCCTGCACTCTGAGGGTGCCAGCCGAGGTAGTCTGCCTGCCGGTGCCAGCGCAGCTCGCGCGGCGGCGTCAGAGGCGCATCCAGGCGCGCCGAGAGTTCCGCCTTGAACCAGGCCAGACCGCGTTCATCCAGCACGTACTTCAGCCGCGCCAGCTTGCGATTCTCACGGTTGCCAAAGTCCCGGTGGATCCCGACCACTGCGCGGGTCATCGCGATCACTTCTTCCTCACCCGGACCGATAGAACAGACCGGATCGGCCATCCGAGGGTGGCTCCCCTTCACGCCGTTCGATTGCCCCATGCCTCCGCCGGCAAGCACGGTAAAGCCCACCAGAGCGCCGCCCTCCACATGAGGCACGAAGCCGAGATCGTTGGAGTAGATGTCGATGAGATTCTCGCCTTCATAGGTGAAAGCGATTTTGAACTTCCTCGGCAGGTACGTGTCGCCGTACAAAGGCTCCTCCTCCGTGTGCAGGGAGGCGGCCTTCTCACCGTCCAGCCAAATCTCGGCGTAGGCGCCTGTTCGCGGTTTCACGGCGTCGCGCAGACGGCGGACCAGCGGCATCAGTTCGATCCGCTGCGGAGTTCTGATCGGTGTCGTGTCGCAGTTGATGTTCCGGACCACGTCGCCGCAGGCGGCCAAAGTAGACAGACCGGCTGTGTCCAGCGACTGGATCAGGGACCTCAGATCTCGCTTGCCCACATAGTGGTACTGGATGTCCTGGCGCGACGTGATGCGCAATGAGCCGTCGCCGCAGGAATCGGCCAGATCATCGAGTTGGCGGTACTGCGCCGCGCTGAGCACACCGCCGGGAACGCCCACCCGAATCATGCAGGAGTAGACGCGTCCGGGCGACTGCTTGCGGAGATCGCGATCGTCCTGTTGATAGATACCGTGGAACTTCAGCAGGCCGGTGGACGGTTTCGAGAATGACGAGCTATCGGTCTGAAGGTCCTCGCTGATCGGTCCGCGCAGATGAAGGCTGTGCGCTTTCAACGCCTCGGCTGGGGACAGCTTCGCAGTGGACATGAATAGCTGAAGGATACCAGAATCCCCCAATCCCTATCAATCTTGTGATGATTGGGCTTTGGACGGTGGTTCTGCACCGGGCGTACCGCCGGTCTCCGGCTTGGTGCGTTTCTTGAAGAAGATCTCGGAAGAACGGATCCAGGTGGTGATCAGCACCGAGAACAGCACTCCGAGGCAGAGAAACGTCGCCACGGAACCAACTACCAGGTAGTCCGTTTCGGTGTGCGGGCCGGGCAGAAGCCTTAACCCGATCGCGACAGTGATGACAAACGCGATGGCCGCGGCGCCTAGCAACATGCCCCACTTTGCCATGGTAGAACCCATAGGATAATTCTAGTCGTATTTCTCGCTAATGATCTGCTTGCGGTCAAAGCCGCGGGACTTGAGTATATCGCGGACCTCATCGACCATGGCCTTCAGCCCGCAGATATACACGTCAATGTCCGTCCTGCCGCCGAGCGCCTCATCCAGAGGCTGCTGCACTCTGCCCGTGCGGCCGGACCATTCCGACGAAGGTCTCGTGATGGTAGGCAGGAAGCGGAAGCCGGGACGCGATGCGGTCAGGCGTTCGAATTCCGCGCTATAGAGCAATCCATCCGCGTACCGGGCGCCGAACAGAAGGCTTATACTTCCTTCGAACGATCTGACCGGCTCTGACCCTAGAAACGCGCGGAAAGGCGCAACGCCCGTGCCGGTCGCGACCAAGATGGAGTCTCTGAATGGCTGCCTGGGCACAAAATAGCCGAGCGGTCCGCGCATCTGCACGGTGTCGCCGGGCTGCATCTGAAAGAGCCACGGCGAGAACGAACCTTCCTGCACGCGATTCAGGCAGAGCTCAAAGCGATTGCCATTCGGGGCCGCGGCCAGCGAGTAGGCGCGCGTCACTTTGCGGCCCTGCATGTCTTCGGTGAAGGAGACGAACTGGCCGGCGGTGAAATCGAACCGCTCGACATTCGGCACGGCAAAAACGAAGTGGCGCACGTCCGGCGCGATTTCCTGGGATCCAAGAAGTTGGGCGTTCATCGGCAGATAAGCATTGGATGCTTCAGTTGAGAGGCTGGTTGCCGTCCTGGTCCGGCGAGGGCATCAGCGCGAACAACGATTCGATGAAGGAGCGGCCCTTTCTGCGGCCGTTGCTGTGCTGCCATTCCATGCGCTGCCAGAAGATCAGTACGCCCAGCAGATCCTTGTCGCGGACGGAGTGCGAGCCACTTTGCTGGGCAATGTTCTCGCGGAACTGGCCGATCTCCTGCTGGAAGCGATCCGCCACGGCGGCGGCGATGGCGTTGGCGGGGCGCGATTGGTAGATTAGCCCGCTTTCGGCTGTGCGGTAGGTTTGCGTCAGCGAGCCCAGGGCATCGCGCAGATCAAAATCGACCGTGCCCGGCGTCTCCATCGCGGCGACCAGTAGCAGGCGGCCGGCGACGATCGCCAATGGCTGCTGCTCCTCCATGAACCTATCGGTGAGCTCCACGTCGGGATGGGGCATCGACTTGGGATCGACCTCCGGCATCCTGTCGTGATCGCGGGCAGTGCGCAGGTGCTCGCAATCAAAGGGGCAATCGATGGTTTGCTCGCGCTCTTCGCCGCAGCAAGGCGCGCAAATCTGTTGATTCAGCGCCGGGCAAAAGCGTCGCGGCGGGCGGGATTCGCAGAGGGTGCAGGTGGTACGTTCCAAACCTGTTATCGTACCATTCGAAGTGTGAAGAGTATCGACGTGTACATCAAGGTGGAGGTGGACTTGAATGAAACCGAGCACCCCAAGCAGTTCGCCGAGGAACTGTGCCGCATTCTCAAGAAGGTCTACGGTGTGAGAAAGGCCGAGATCAACAATATTCAGGATGTGAACGAGCAATGAGCGGGCCGCGGTTTGGCCTGGGCCTGCTGGAGATCGGGCGGAAGTGGGGTTTCCGTCCAGCGGAAGTGCCGGATGAGGAGGCTGCACTCGAGTTTCTGCGTGGCGCGTTTGAGCTGGGCGTGCGCGTGTTCGATACGGCGCCATCCTACGCCTACAGCGAGCAGAGGCTCGGGCTTTTCCTCAAGGAACTGACGCCGGAGCAACGGGCCACGGTGACGGTGGCCACGAAGTTCGGCGAGACGTGGGACTTCACGCACGAAAAGCCGGTCACGGCGCACGACTACGATTCGCTGATGGTGAGCCTGGAAAACAGCTTCCGGCTGCTGGGACGGATCGACGTTTTGCAGGTCCACAAGAGCACCCCGGCAGTGCTGCGCAGCGGCGAGGTCCGTTGTGCGCTCGACGACGCGCGGGTGATGGGCGTGAGCGTGCTTGGCGCGAGTTTGAAGGACCTGGAATCGGCAGTGATCGCGTGCACGGAGCACCCGTTCGCGCAGATGCAGTTCCCGTTTAATGCGGAGAACCGCTCGATGCTCCCGGCGATGGAAGAGGCGCGCGCCACGGGCCGCCAGGTGTACGTCAACCGGCCGTTCGGCGAAGGCAGGCTGTTGCACGAAGGCGGGGGCGTGAAGTTGTGCATTGAAGCGGTAGTGAGTGAGGAGTTTGACGGCGCGGTGCTGTTCGGCACGCGGTCGCTGGAACATCTGAAGGAGAATCTGGCGGCGTTTGAGGCGGCCTGCGCTGCTGTCAGGCCAACAGCCGCCTAGCCGTGCGCCGGAAAAACCCGTCGGTCATGCCGGCGATGTAGTCACAGACGACGCGATGGAGCGGCAGAGTCTCCAGCCTTTCCCTGTGCGCTTCGGGTAGTTCGTCCGGCTGGCGCAGGAAGAATGCAAAGAGCCGTGCGATCCCGTCGCAGGCAATCCGCCGTTCGGCCACGAGTGGTGGTGTGGAGTAAACACGTTCCATCAGGAACAGCTTCAAGGCGCGGTTGGTTTCAGCCGGAACGTCTGTCATCCGCACCAGGCGCCGCGGGTAGCGCCGCACGTCGTCGACGGAATACACGCCGCCGGCTTCCACGGCGTCCCGCGTACCCTCGATCAGGCCGGACGCCAGCAGGTCGATCAGGCGGCGCAGTACTTCCTGGAACTGGACCCGCTGTGGGGAGGCAGGGAACTGGAATGCGATCTCCTCAGCAAGTTCCCCGTAGTGCGGCACGGCGGCAGCGATGTCGGCCATGTCGAACAGGCCGGCCGAGAAGCCGTCATCGAGGTCGGCAGTGTTGTAGGCGACCTCGTCGGCAAGGTCGATCAACTGCGCTTCCAGCGGCGGCCGCAGCCCGGGCAGATACTCCTCGAATTCGGCACGCTCGCCGGGCAGGAAATCGCGTGAGTGCTTCACCATCCCTTCCCGCACTTCGAACGTCAGGTTCAAGCCCGGGAATCGGGCGTAGCGCTGTTCGAATTCCTCCACGATGTGAAGGGCGTGCAGATTGTGGTCGAAGCGGTCTCCGAAGGCCCGCATCTGGCGGTCCAGTTCTTCTTCGCCGGCGTGTGCAAAGGGTGGATGGCCGATATCGTGGGCCAGCGCCAGAGCTTCGGTGAAGTCCTCATCCAGCGCCAGGGCAGCGGCGAGAGTGCGCGCGATCTGAGAGACCTCAATGGTGTGGGTCAACCGGTTGCGAAAGTGATCGGAGAGGCGTTCGCCGAAGACTTGGGTCTTGTCCTCCAGCCGGCGGAAAGCGCGTGCGTGCACAACGCGATCCCTGTCGCGTTGAAACTCGTTGCGATAGGGGTGGGGCGGTTCGGGGTAGCGCCGGCCCCGAAGGGCGTTTACCGGATACCGAAGCCGCGAGAGTGGCACGGGTGTGCTGTGCGGGCCTACTTCACGAGGCCGAGATCGGCCATCGCCTGGATGGCGACGCGGCTGGACGCGTTATTCGCCGTCCGCATCGGTTCGAGGAGCTTACGAGCCTCGTCGGGCTTGGTTCTGGCGATAATGCGAGCGAGGTTCAGGCTGGCCTGATCCTTGCTGACCAGCGTGGTGGGGCTGGCGACGATTTCGCGCACCAGCTTCTCTGCCTCAGCGATCTTACCTTCGGCGAAATAGATGTCAGCCAGCGAAAGCTTGGCTAGTGAGCCGTACTCGGCGTTGCCGCTGTCCGCGGCCTGCTTGAGGTAGCGTGAAGCGTCGGCCACATTGCCCTGGTCAGCGGCATTGACGCCCAGCAGATAGGTGGCCACGGCCGCCTCATCGCTGCCGTTGTACTTCTGAACAAGAGCTCCAAGGTCCTTGTTGATCGCGGCGGTCCGCTCGGCTTCCGTCCGGAAGCTCTTCATGCCTTCGGGGCCGGGGGTCGCAGTGACGCGAGTGTTGTAAGTCTCGATGGCTTCGTAGAGTGCAGTCTGCCGCTCGGCCTTGCGGTTCTGCATGAACCACCAGAGGCCGCCAGCGGCGACCAATACGGCGACGACAATGGCCCCATAGCGAACTACCTGGCTGCGGTGGCCTTCCAGGTACTCGACGCTGTGGGCAACCTCTTCGACAAATTTGTCAGTCTTCAGATCGTGACGGGTGATGCGGTCCACGTGGAAACTCCGGTAAGCAAAGATCTTATTCTACCACGAGGTGCGAATCAGCCGGGAATCAGACGGTGGTGCAGAGCGAAGCGCACCAGCGCCGGCACATCATACAAGTCCAGTTTTTTCATTAGATTGGAGCGGTATGTATCGACGGTCTTGGGGCTCAGGCCGAGCCGTGCGGCGATCTCTTTGGCTCGTACACCCTCTACCAGAAGCGAGAAAACCTGAAATTCCCGCGCGCTCAGCAGGGAAATGGGATCGTGCACCGCGCCGCAGCGCGAAGGCGTGAAGATGCTCTGCAGGCTGATAGTTGGGGAGACGTAGATCCCACCCTCCAGCACCTGCTCCATGCAGTCGAATAACTGCGCCACTGTCCCGGTCTTGAGGAAGTAGCCCGGCGCGCCGGAGCGCAGCACTTCGATGACGGTCTTGCGGTCGTCCCGCAACCCCATGATCACGCAGCGAACGGAGGAGGATTCCGTGACGCGGTTGGCGAGTTCCAGGCAGTGGAGTCGCGAAAGGGAATAATCGAGGAGGGCGATATCCGGAGAAAAGGACTGGATCTGTTGGAGGGCTTCATCGCCGTCGGCGACGGTAGAGAGTACCCTGGCACGCCCTTGGAGCTCGCAAAGCGCGGCGAGACCGTCGCGGAACAGTGCGAGCTCATCGGCAATTACAACCGTGGGAAGCCGTGAATCCTGCATGGATCCTTAGCTCGGGCAGGCGGGTAGCCGTCCCCGAACTAATTGAAGCTGGCGAGGCCGGCGGCTTCGTCGTCAAAGACTTCGAAGATGGTGTACAGCTTGGTGATTTGCAGCAGGTCCTGGATGCGCTTGGTCAGCTTCAGGAGCTTCAGCTGTCCACCGGCGTTGGACACGGTTGTAAAGCCGCTCACCAGTTCGCCGATCCCGGACGAATCGATGTAGCTCACCTCGCCGAGGTTCAACAGCACCTTCTTGTGACCCTTGGCGGTCAACTCCTTGATGGAGTCACGGAAGGTGGAAGATCCCTCGCCGAGGGTAATACGTCCTGCGGCGTCAATCACGGTTACGTCGCCAATCTGGCGGGTCGTCAGTTTCACGCTCATCGTTCATTGCCTCCTAACTAAATCTTGGAGCCCGTCTCGAGCCGTTAAGTTCCTGCCGGAAGCGTTTTCCTCATGAAAACACGCGTTCCGCCCGTCGCCGCCCGTTCGATGAAGAACTCATCCACGAATGCCCGGATAATCATGATGCCCCGGCCGGACTGGTTCAGAAGATTCTCTTCGGCGAGGGGGTCGGCCTGCCGCTCAGGCACGAAACCCTGTCCCTCATCCTCGATCAGGATGTGGATGCTGGAGTTAGACTTCGAAATCACAAAGTGGACCAGTTTGTTCGCACTGTAGCCATTGCCATGCACGACGGCGTTGACCATCGCTTCCCGCACGGCGTAGCCGAGCTGATAGGCGTCGTCCTCGTGCAGGCCTGACTCGGAGGCGAGGTTCTTGACTCGCTCCTCGCTGGCATCGACGCTATCGAGCGTGGATTCGAGGTGTTGGTCCACGATGACGACAGTTTGGTTCTCGGCGTTGCTCATGGCTCGTGCGTGGACCTTGGAAAAGGTAAAGGTATGCCACCGGGCGCATGGAAGTCAAGCAGCCCCCCCTCGGATCGGCTGCGCGACCTGGAAATGGAGGGGCGCGGAAGGACCGCACTGCGCCGACACCTCCCGAGGTACGGACTACTTCCAGAACGAGGCCCATGGCCTAGCCCCCCGCCGCCCGGTTCTGTCGTCGGCGCGGAATCCCGCTGCGGCAAGCCGCGCTGCCACTGTGTCCGCTGCTCCCACTTGAATGATCGCTTCGAGGAACACTGGGGAATGATCGCTTCGAGGAACACTGGGAGAGCCGTCGGGCGGCCTGGCTTTTACTCTTATGTCGCGTACCTGGTCGTATGATGGGGGCAACCATGCCTTCACTCATTCAGGAAACCCGTCTCGCGGCCAGATCGCTGCGGCGCAGTCCCGGATTCGCAGCGGCGGCCATCGCGTGTCTGGCGCTGGGTATCGGAGCCATCACAGCCATCTTCAGCGTCGTCAATTCAGTGTTGCTGCGGCCTCTCGCCTATCACCAACCCGAACGCCTCACGCGCGTCTACACGGAGTTTCCGAAGTTCCCCAATGGCGGCCTGCGCCGTTTCTGGACCTCAGGGCCTGAGTTTATCGAAATGCGGCGCGACCTGAAGAGTTGGCGCACGCTGGACGTTTGGCAGATCGGCGGAGTGAACATTGCCGGCGGCAGCGAACCGGTCCGGGCCACGGGCAGTTTCGTGAGCGGCACGCTCTTGGGGACGCTGGGCGTACAGCCGCGTCTGGGCCGCCTGCTGACCCCGGAGGACGACCAGCCTGGCGCCCCCCGGACGGCCGTGATTAGCGCGGGCCTGTGGAGTCGGGTTTTCGGCAACGATCCGAATGTCCTGCGGCGGGATGTATGGCTGGATGGCCAGAAGACCAATATCGTCGGCGTGATGCCGGATGGCTTCCAGTTCCCTCCCGGCGAGGCGGAACCGCCGGAACTCTGGACGCCCACGCAGATCAATCCGGCCAGCCCGGGCGGGCGCGGCGGACACCGCTGGTATCTGCTGGGGCGGCTCAAGGAAGGCGTGACACTGCAGCAGGCGCGGTCCGAAGCCGCGCAGTACGTGAACGCGCTCGGGGAGAAGGCGACGCCGAATGGCAGCCACAGTTTCCATCCGGAGAACCACCCGCTGGTGATGTTCTCGCTGCAGGAAGAGGTGACCGGCGCAATCCGGCCGGCTCTGTGGGCTCTGTTCGCAGCGGTTGGTTTTGTCTTGCTGATTGCCTGCGGAAACGTGGCGAATCTCTTGCTGGCGCGGGCCGAGGTGCGGCAGCGGGAGATCGCAGTGCGGCGAGCGATGGGCGCGTCTGCCGTTGGGCTGATCCGGCAGTTCATGATCGAGGGAACGCTCCTCTCCCTGAGCGGCGCAGCTTTGGGCCTGGCGTTCGCGTGGGGCGCATTGCGCCTGATCCTCAGCGCAGCGGCCGGCAGCCTGCCGCGGGCTACCGAGATCGGCCTGGACTGGCGCGTGTTGGCGTTTACGGTGGCGATCTCGGTTGCCACCGGGGTCTTCTTCGGCCTGGCGCCGCTGGTGCAATCCATGCCGCGCGCCCTGGCCGAAACGTTAAAGGCCGCGGGCGGACGAACCACGGCGACCAAGCAGGCGCACCTGTTGCGTCGGCTGATGATCACGGCTGAGATCTCCTTGGCGCTGGTGCTTCTGATCGGAGCGGGGTTGATGCTCAGCGCGTTCTGGAAGCTGCAGGCGATCCATACCGGCTTCAGGCCTGACAACATCCTAACAATGCGCGTGGCTCTGCCACGCCAACTCTACAGCCAACCGGCCGACATTCTGGCGTTCTGGACACGCCTGGAGCAGCGGCTGGAGACGATTCCCGGCGCGGTCAGTACTTCGCTGGTGGCCGGGCTGCCGCCGGCCCGCCCCGTCAACGCCAACGACACCCAGATTGAGGGTTGGGTGCAGAGGGACGGTGGCCCGATTCAGAACATCGATTACTGGAACGGGGTGGGCGCCCGCTACTTCGAGACGCTGGGCATACCGCTGATCGAGGGCCGGCTGTTCAGCGCTAGCGATGGCGCCTCGGCGCCGCCGGTGCTGTTGGTGAACGAGACGCTGGCACGCGTCTACTGGCCGGGCCAAAGCGCCATCGGCAAACGCATGAAACCGGGTTTCGACGGGCCGTGGCGGACGATTATCGGCGTAGTGGCCGATGTGAAGAACAGCGGCCTGGACAAACCGGCGGGCACGGAACTGTACTTCCCGCTGGCGCAGACGCAGGGGAATTACCGGGCGTTCTATCTGGCGATCCGCGGCTCCTCCAATCCGACGCAGCTTGCCTCTGCTGCGCGCGCGGCGGTGCGGGAGTTGGACCCGGCGCTGCCGGTGGCCTCCGTGCGCACCATGGACGAGGTGATGGCGGAGGCGCAGGCGCGGCCGCGCTTCCTGACACTGTTAATTGGCCTGTTCTCCGCCGTCGCACTCGGGCTGGCCGGCCTGGGGATCTACAGCGTGATGGCGTATTCGGTGGCTCAGCGCACCGGAGAGTTCGGCATTCGCATGGCGATGGGCGCGCAGCCCGGCGATGTGATGCGGCTGGTGTTGCGGCAGGGATTGTTAATGGGCTTGGGCGGCGTCGTGGCGGGGGCGGCAGGCGCCATCGCATTGAACCGTTTTCTGCGAGGCTCGTTGTATGGCATCGGCGCGCTGGATCCAGCGCCTTTTCTGCTGATGAGCGCGGTGTTGGTGATCGTTCTGCTGCTGGCCTGCGCCGCACCGGCACTGCGGGCCACGCGCGTGGACCCCATCACGGCGTTGCGCTACGAGTGACCGGGGCGGGTGGCGGCCTCCAGCAGCGTGAGCCCGTCCATCGCCTCTTCTGCGTCCGCGCCGCACATCTCCGGGGAGGGTTCCAGGCCGGAACAACAGGCCGGACGCTCCGGCAGACCGAAGATGGTGCAGCGCAGATCGGTGGTCAATTGCACACAGCGGATGCCCGCCGGTTTGCCATGCGGCATGCCGGGGATGGGGCTCGAGATCGACGGCGCGATGCAGCATGCGCCGCAGGTGGGGCGGCATTCCATCGGGATAGTACCTCGTCAAGACCATAATGCCGTAAAATCGTGGATTCCCGATGCTGTTCTACGCCCTCACCATCTTCCTGAGCGCTTTCCTGCTGTTTCAGGTCCAACCGATGATCGCCAAGATGATCCTGCCATGGTTTGGCGGAACGGCGGCCGTGTGGGCCACGTGCCTGCTTTTCTTTCAGGGCACGCTGCTGCTCGGCTACTTTTACTCCCACGGGATCGTGAAACGGCTCAAGCCGAAACAGCAGTGGATGCTACACGCATCACTGATGATCATCTGCCTGGCGCTGCTCCCGATTACGCCCAGCGCCTCCTGGAAGCCACTGACGCCCGACGCGCCCACTTTGCGGATTCTGGGCCTGCTGGCCGCTACGATCGGGCTGCCCTACTTCCTGCTCTCGACGACGGGGCCGTTGATCCAGGCATGGTACGTGCAGTCGAACCCGGGGGCCGTGCCATACCGTCTCTTCGCCCTCTCCAATCTGGGCTCGATGCTGGCGCTGCTGAGCTATCCGCCGCTAGTGGAGCCGAACTTGACCTTGCACCAACAGGCTGTCACCTGGAGCGGGGCCTTCGCGCTATTCGCGGCACTATGCATTTTCACGGGGTGGAACAGTTGGCGCGGGGCGGCCGTGGCGCCACAGGAGGAACTTCCGGAGGATCTTCAGCCTGCGCCCCCGGCCCGCAGCCACTATCTGCTTTGGGTGGCGCTGGCGGCTTGTCCCTCCATGCTGCTGCTCGCACTCACCACGCACATGAGCATGGATCTGGCGCCGATCCCATTCCTCTGGATTCTGCCATTGGCGCTGTATCTTCTGACGTTCATCCTCTGCTTCGACGCCGAAGGCTGGTACCGGCGGGAGTGGTTTTTGGGCGCTCTGCCGGTGGCCATCGCGGGACTCGGCTATTTGATGCACCTGGGGCCCTCGGACCGGCCGGATATGCGGATCGTCATCACGCTCTATTCGGTGGCCTTCTTCGTGGTCTGCATGGTCTGCCACGGCGAACTCGCCCGGCTGAAGCCGAATCCGAAGTTCCTCACCGGTTACTACCTGATGATCTCCATTGGCGGTGCGCTGGGCGGCGTTTTTGTCGCCCTGGTCGCGCCGTACGTGATGAACGCCTACTACGAATTTCCGATCACTTTGGGCCTGTGCACGCTGCTTGGGTTGGTGATCATCTACCGCGAGCGGGAGTGGCCGTTCCGGCGTGAGCTGCTCGGCTGGTCCTCCATCGGGGCGCTCACGGTGGGCGCGTTCATCGTGGGCATGCTGGGCAGGGAGATGCGCGAGGAGACGCGCGGCAACCTGCTGGTGAAGCGTAACTTCTACGGGGAACTGCGCGTTCGCCAATACGAGAATGTCTATGAATGGGACGCCTACCGCTCGCTGGTGCATGGCGCGATCAATCATGGCGAGCAATACACGCACCCGGCCCGTCGGCGGGAGGTTGCCACGTACTACTGCGAGAACTCGGGGCTAGGTCTGGTGATGGGCGCGCGCAAGATCGGCGACATTCAGCGCGTGGGCGTCATCGGGCTCGGCACGGGCAATATCGCCGCCTATTCGCGCATGGGCGATTTGTATCGCTTCTACGAGATCAATCCGCAGGTGCAGGACATCGCCAACACGCTCTTCTGGTATCTGCAGAATGCGGAGGGGGCGATCGACGTGGTGCTGGGCGACGCGCGGCTCTCCATGGAGCGCGAGCCTGTGCAGAACTACGACACCATTGCAGTGGACGCATTCTCTTCGGATTCGATCCCGGTGCATCTGCTAACGCGCGAGGCGATGCTATTGTATTTCCACCATCTGCGTCCGGACGGGGTGCTGGCCGTGCACATCTCCAACCGGTTCATCGACCTGAAGCCGGTGTTAGAGCGGCAGGCGGCCGCACTGGGTAAACGCGTGCTGGTAGTGGATACCGATGACGACACGAACGGCCGCTGCTACGGCACAACTTGGGTATTAATCTCGTCCAACGCGGCTATGTTTGATCAGCCTGCATTCCAGAAGGGCGCCGAGGTTCCGAAGCCGGCCACCTGGCTGCCGCTCTGGACAGACGACTATTCGAACATCTTCCGGGTATTGAAGTAGTGAGCGCGCTTACTGGATGAGGCTGGCGTCGCCCTGGGGCTCCAGGCGGATCTCACCGAAGGCGGATTCATACTGCTGAACGTTGGTTTGCAGGACGTTCAGAAGCGCTTTGGCCTGTTGCGGGCTGAGATAGACACCCTGGAAATTCTGAATGGTCACGGCTTCGGGAGACTGCTGGCGGAGCGTTCCGAACAGCAGCAGGAAGTCCCACAGGCTGGCCCGCAGCTGGACGCTATTTGCGTAGTTTTCACGGTAGTCGGAGGAGTTTTCCAGGTGAAGGGCAGGCTGGTTCTGCGGAGGAAGCATAAGAAGCCAGCGTATCAGATTGTGGGGGGTGGAGAGGAGCAAATGGCGGGGACGACGGGGCTCGAACCCGCGACCTCCGACGTGACAGGCCGGCGCTCTAACCAACTGAGCTACGTCCCCGCGTTCACTTCGGACAACACTCTGAGTGTAACACGCTGCGGCACTCAGGTGAAGGGCGGGGCACCCCAGGATTTGGATTGCCCCACGGCTGTGATTGCTGTGTGGCGTGAACGACGGTGAGGCTCAGCGGTTTGCCGTCTGCGCCGGTGCCACCCTGGGTGAGGGTCATCGTCTTGCCACACAGTGCGGGGAGTCGATAGGTTGACGGGTCAGGATTCGAGGCGGAAGAGGTGCCGGCCACCGCGGAGAAAGATCGCTTTGCCGGAGACCGCGAGTGAGGCGAGCGTTGGTTCGTCGATCGTGTTTCTGGCGAGCTCTTTGTACTCCGTGCCGGCGGCGATGACGGTGCATTCGCCTTCTTCGCTGAGGAAGTAGATACGGCCGCCTGCGGCGATGGGAGAAGCGGAGTGATTGCCGCCGATTCGATGTTGCCAGTGCTGTCGGCCCGACCTGGCGTCAAGGCACGTAGCGATGCCGTTGTCGGAGACGAAGTAGAACTCATCGCCGACGACGATGGGTGAGGGCGTGAGCGGGACGGCGCGGGGATGGCTCCATGCGACGTGAGACTTCGTGACGTTGCCGCGGCCGTCGGGTTTCACGGCGAACAGTGTGGCTTGCATGAAGCCGGAGCAGATATAGACGAGACCGTGAGCATAGACGGGCCGGGGCACGTTGGAGAAGCCGCTGCCGTATTCGATGAACCACAGCGCTTGGCCGGTCCTTGGATCGTAGGCGTAGGCATGGTGGGCGCCAACACTGATGAGTTGGGATTTGCCGGCAACGTCAATGATCAGCGGCGTAGTGTAGGCCTGGTTGCCCTTGCCACGGGCCGTTTTCCAGCGGACTTTGCCGGTGGCCGCGTCGAGGGCGACAACGAACTGAGCGTCGAAGCCATCGCAACTGAAGATGAGTAGATCGTCGAAGAGGACAGGGGAGCCGCCGGGGCCGTGCTGGGGCTCGTACTTCAGGGTCTGCTTCCAGAGGATTTCGCCTTTGGTGTTGAGGCAGGCGGTGCCATAAAAACCGAAGTGGACGTAGATCCTTTGTCCCTGAACGACGGCCGTGGGAGAGGCGAAGGAGTTCTTCTTGTGGATGCCTGGACCGAGGTCGCTGATGCGGAAGACCTCTACATTGGACGTGAGCTTGCCGGTGTCTTTGTCGAGGGAGAGGAGGCGCAGGCTGGCACCGTTGTCGGTGGCGGCAGTGAGCCAGATGGCGTTTCCGGCAATGGCGGGGCTGGACCAACCGGCACCGGGAAGCGGCGTTTTCCAGCGGACGTTTTGGGTACCGCTCCAGTTGAGAGGAAGGTCCGTTTCGCTGGAGTTACCCTGGCCGGATGGACCGCGGAATTGGGGCCAGTCTTCAGCGAGCAACGGGAGGGAGCAGAGAAACGCGCGACGATGCATGGGATCTAATTAGAACACGGTTCCTAAACGGCGGCGGCGACCATCCGTTTCCGAATGATCGCCGTAATTCCCTCAAAAACTGGTGCGGTCGAGAGGACTTGAACCTCCACGAGATTGCTCCCGCTAGCACCTCAAGCTATTCGAAATTCACCGTCCCACCCGTTTCCAACGGATTACGAGCTATAGAGGCCTGCAATCGAGCCCCACTGTGGGCCACAGTGGGCACAATTACGTCACACAGAGGCTCCCTCAGGGGTTCCTGCCTCTTTTGGCGGCGCTCCTTCCTGTCGTTTGTCTTCCCACGGGAGGTGGAAAGTGCGGCTGACTAGCCCGACTTTCGCAGTTCGAGGCGTGCGAGTCTCCTAAGTCCTGAAGAATC
>CAYVDY010000011.1:0-32231 GCA_964450255.1 uncultured Candidatus Solibacter sp.
AGGCAGGCGCGTTCGACGGGATCTTCGACGGTGTCGGCGCAGGGTTGGACGATATCGCGGATGCGGGCTGCCCAGGCTGGCGGCAGGAGGAACTTGCGGGCATAGAGATGGTGCTTGCAGGCGTTTTGAGAGACCTTTTCCTTGCCGGCGGCGGAGGTGGGCCCTTTCGAGAGGCGGGCGTTGGCGCGGCTGGCGGCGATTCTCTTTTCGGTCATGCGGATGAGTGCCATGGTTCTATACCGCGCCAAGTGTACACGCTGAGTTTGGGCGGTGAACGGTGTTCAGCGGGTAAATGGTTGAGACGGCGGGGAATATAAGTGCGCGGCGTGAGTGAACGCTTTGCCGGGCCAGCGAGATTCAGGACTTCAGGCGCTTCGCCCTTGGTCATTCATGCATCGGGTGTTACCTGGTGGCCCTGATCGATCTCGGCAAAGCATGACTCATGCCGGGTAGGACCACGTGCCCAGAACATCGCAGTGGCAGGCGGCGATTCGATTCCGATGAGAGTGCGATGGCGTATCCGGCCCAGGATCGAAGGAGCCGCTCGACAGATTCGCGGCGACGTTTGCCGGAGGCAGCACAAGGGACAAGATTGCTGTCGCACCGGCGAACCAGCGACCCATCGTGAATGTCCAGGGGAACGCGGTCGGCACTCCAAGGCCCGAATGGCAACTCAGGACGGTGGATCTGCAACGCCGCCCAACTTCCGGATCGCGCATGATCCGACCGGAATCGGCGGACAGAAGACGATTTGTCGTTCCCTATCCGCCAAGTTCGATGCGCACCTGCCTGGCAAGCAGGTTTCTCTCGGCTCGCGGGTAGTGTGTGCTTGAGCCTCAATCTGAGGGCGTAACTGACTGCGTCCCGTGAACAGGTTGACTAGCTTACGAGCAGCGATGCCATAGGTGGTAAACCGTTATGTCAGTAGCGGCGCCCTTGCCGTCTGGCCAAGGAAACCTCCGGTGGTGTTTTGACAGATAAACTGCTTCTGCCTCGGGACAAGCAGCGGCGCCGGGCTCCGCGCAGGGTTCGAGTTGGTGGGCAGTCGCGAGTGAGACTTTTCGGGTGGATTCTGCCATTGCGGGAAGGAGGTGCCCGGCGATTGTCCGGCCGTTGCGGACGTAGCCAAGCATCATTGCGTCCTCCATTGCCCACGCATAGTCGCCATTCACGAATCGGATCAGGCCGTCATCGCAATACGCGCTCCCGGCAGCATGGTTGGCGTCGACAGGCTTGCACTCGACAAAAAGGGCGTCATGTGAGGAAACAACGGGGCGCGGCTCCGTTTCCGCATGGCGAAGCTTGAAGGAGAGGTCCGGCGTCTTTGCGAGCTTTTGTCCGTTGTAGTTCGTGACTTCAGCATGGCGGACAACACGGTCATAAAGGGTGGAGTTGAAGCCACTGACTTCGCCGGTCTGGCGGAGATCGTTCTCGAGTACATTGAAAAGCTGTTCCGTGACGCAATCTTCCCGCTCTGCGGCCAGCGGGAAACCTCGATCCCTCAGCTTCTCGAATGCCCTCAAGAGAACCCGGCGAAGCAATAAGATAACTGGCAGACCTAGACGCGGATGTGGGAGGTGGTATTGATCCGATCGCACGCCAAGTGTGAAAAAGCCAGATGTGCCTCTCGCCCTCATGGATGCTCCGGCAGTCCGCATGAACCCAAGCGTTCGCGGATGATGTGCTGGGCGCAGAGCCGAGCGCGGGTTATGGTCCACCAGCGGCGCTGGTTCAGGAGGCCGACAAGGAGGCCACGCTTACCAGGGGCGTGGATCATGATTCGGCTGCAGCCGCGTTGGTTCGCTGCCTCCGTGGCCTTCCGCATCAGGGCGGGATTGACCGGTACCGAGTGCCCCTGGCGGGAGACGGAAAAGAAGAACCAGGGTTCCCGCCAGTCTATAGGCTGAAAGGGCGCTTCACTTACTGCCGCATGTTCCGCACAGACGTCGAAATACGGCTCTAGCTCGCTTTGCAGGGCTTCTAAGAAAGGCTTGCGTGTCTGGATAGTCGTCCGCTCCAGTGCCGCTTTTCCCGCTTTTCTATAGGATGCCGCGGAGAAGAGTGTATCCTCGGCGACCTGGACCGCAGCAGGACTGAGGCCGTATAGCTTGAAGATGAATCTGTCGAGGTCGGCCCTTGGTTCGACAGTGTCAACCTGAAGCCGCTGGGTCAGACTTCGGATGTGGGCCTTCTCTCTTTCAGAGAGACTCGCGATGTCCGGAAACGGAAGGGCGTCGAACTCCTCCTTGTTGAATGTCTGCCGGTCGAAGCCGCTCCTGCGGCTAGTCATCAGGCAGAAATAGTCGAACAGAGTAGAGTGGGCCAGCAAGTAGATGAGCCCCGCAACCGTCGCCGCCTCTGGATGTCCCGTGCACGAATAACCGTAATAGCTTTGAGAAAAGGCCACAGGATGATCTAGAATGTAGGCGCGCGGCCGACTATTCTTGCCGCCCGGTGACTGAGGAAGGACGACAAGCGGTGGCTGGAAAAGATCCCTTGTCTTCGGCCAATAGGCGCTGCTTTGCCCATTGGAGTTCTTGCCGAACTTCTCACCATAGGTCTCCGGTTGCGCCACCCCGAGTAGTGTTTGCGAGTGCGGGGCAAACACCGGAAGGTCCGCCAGAAAATCTACAAATTTCTGTTTCAGTTGCGGTGAGTGATCATATCCTTTACCAGTTTTGACGCCACGACGATCCCAGGCGGCCCAGAAGCCCTTCAAGGTCTGAATGCGGGCGCTCGAAAGAGCCTCCATGATCTCCACATCTAGCCACGTGCCGAACGCGAGAGTCTTGAGAATCCACGGCTGTTTCTCGACTCGCTCGACACTAAGCGGCTGAGCAGCCTCATAGTCGATGCGGAAGCGTCCGCTGCCGTTCAACTCGGGCTCGTTGATCGGCGCTGCATAGTAAAAGCGGTGGTCGGCGCCGGGGCGCGTGTTACGGGCGAAGACGAGGCAGAATGGAATTTTTACGTCCTGCCAGACCGCCGACCATCGCAGATCCGCGCCATTGATGAGTCCGGTGACCTCGACGCTATTCAGTACGGCCCGCCACGCTTCAAAACCTCTGCCTGAGGTCCGCCCGAAGAGCCTCGCCGGCATGGCCAGCGCAATGACCGCCCCTTTCTTCGCCCATTCCATTGCACGCCACAAGAATGGCAAGTCCGGATTCTTGTCTGGGTTCTGGTATCCAGCCGCAATATCCTTCAATCCGCGACTCGCAAGCACACGTTGCCCGATCGCACTGAAGACCCTATTCAGTTCGTCGGTGGGTGACTTGCTCTTGTCGTCATCGTCGTTGTCGAGATCATCCTTGCTATCGCGTAGTCGCGTCCAGGGAGGATTGCCGATAACAATGTCGAACGCGTTGTCGAAGTGCTGGGGAACCTCCGGGCCCAGACTGCCGAGAGGGAACGTTGTCGCCTCGCTCTCGTCCGCTCCGAAGCGATAGAGCACTTCACCCCGCAAATTGCGAGGAAATCTCAGTGCCTGCGGCGGGCGCGGACTGCCGTTGAGCTCAATCGTGGTGATGTAGAGCGCCAAGGCCGCCAACCGCAGCGCGGATTCGCTGATGTCAAAGCCGCGGAGTTGGTTGTAGAGAATGCTCTGGATGACCGCGGTCTTCGGCCGCTCGTTGTGGGCAACCCAATGTTCACGAACGAGTCGACGGAACGCGAGTACGAGGAAGATGCCGGCGCCACAAGAGCTATCCAGAACTCGCGTGCTTGCTCTGTTTTTGGCTGCGTCGAACGCTTGTTCAACCATCAACCCTGCAATCATGCGTGGTGTGTAGTGAACGCTCGTATCACGTGCGGTCCGTGGGTCCGCGCGGTGGCTAAAGCTCTCATACACCTGGCTGAGTACGCCGACCGGGATGTGCGCGAAGTCCAAGTCACCCCAGTCAAGTTCAGCTTGCACAGCGTCGCCAGTCGCTCGCCAACCACGCAGAATTGCGTGGAGATGCTCAAAGACCCGCTTTCCGGCTAGGCGTTCCGTGCGCCGAAAGTACCGCAGATACTCGGCCTCACGAGCCTCCCGGTTGTTGGCGGGAATGGATTCGTCAACGAGCGGTAAGAAGTCGCCGTTGAATGTTGCATCGAGCCAGGCAGAGGTTTGCGCTGCCTTGTCTGCGGAGGAGAACGCATCTTTCAGTTCGCTAGCGTCCGGGCAAATCTGGCTACGCTCGGTTTCCAGAACAATGCGGCGATCGATGAGGAAACGGAAGAATAGCGCTCGACCCGCCATCGACAGCACCTCGAGCGCATCCAATTTCGCCTCGCCATTCACGGGCACGAATTCCGTGGTCATGCGGGTGAGCAGGTCGAAGATCTTGCTAAATACGTAGTCGGAGCCGCTCAGCCGCCGGTTTTCTTCGAATGTGCCGTGGACTAGATTCTGGAAGAACAGCGGAGCGGCTGGGTTGCGCTCTTCAATCACCTTTACCGGCTTGGAACCCGATGCCTCATGAAAGCCAATGGGGAAGATCTCGAGCGAGCCTGGTCGTAGAACACCGAGCCAGGCGGGATCGCTGCGATTCGCGAGTTGTCTACGCAACGCCGCTAGCGACTCGGCGTCGCTCTTGACGTCGCCCCCCGAATCGACCAGATACAACAACGCAGCCCCTTGGTGCTCAGCCACTGCGGTCAGCAGCGGCGCATGGTTGGTTTGCTTCGGCAGCAGATCGAGGTAGTCAAGCTGCTCCACCGAAGTCAACTTCTCGTCGAGTCGAATGAATGAGGAACAGCCGTACGGAGCTAGGCGCTCACCCAGGGATGGGCCGGGACTGGGAGGGATGGCCATCAGCGGTGTCCCCCATGGTTCCTTATCAGGCCAACAAACTTGCCTAGAATCTGGATCGCGTCGCTTGAATTGGACTGGATGACCATATCAGAGAAAGCGGCGTTCGCTCCGCGCAGTACAACTGCCCCACCCGTCCGAAAGACATGCTTAAGAGTCGCTTCGTCGTCGAGAAGCACGGCCGCGATTTCGCCGTCCGAAACGTCGCTCTGCCGATTCAAGACCGCGATGTCGCCAGGGAGAATCCCGTCATCCTTCATGCTGTCCCCACGAACGCGAAGGGCGAACAAATCAGAACCGTGAAAAAAGTCGGGCGAAACCGGAACCGTCTCGCCGCGTTCGTCAAGCGCAACCTGGAAACGACCAGCGGCGATGCGCCCCATCAATGGGATCCCGGTCGGGGCCCCTTTCATCTCCAAGCCTCTGGCCTTGCGAGGAAGCCGATTGAGCATACCCTTCTTCTCCATCAACCGCAGGTGGGACCGCACTGAATTCAGGCTTGCAAACCCAAACCGTTCAGCGATCTCACGTTGCGTCGGCGCGATTCCCTGCTTCCGCGACTCGGAATGGATGAATGACGCGATTTGCTGCTGGCGCTTTGTTGGCAGCGAGGCCATAGACCTATATAGTACTGCTCAAAATGGCAGTATGCCACTCTTTTAAGAACGTTGGCCGTGGCAGGTGCGTTATGGGTGGATGGGTGGCCAGTACGCCCCTTCCCGGGGGTGGCCGCTGTTTCCAGACGGGCGCACAGCGGAACCCACCCCGCACAGACTATGGAAAATATTAGTCTGTCTCGACGACCTCGAACTCCACGAGGTAGTGCTGGACGAACCGGTCCGCGGCGAGGTTCGTCTTCTTGAGTAAATCCTCGCAGTACGCGGCGAGTTCCGCATCGGGCTGTGGATGAAGGCAGGCATAATGAAGCTGAACACATGGCTCACACAATCCAACTGGGCAGCTTGCAAGTGGAAGAGTCCGCCCTTGCCTCGCTCTGCGGGCGGTACCACGTGCGGGAACTCGCGGTGTTTGGGTCTGCCGCGCGGGGCGAGATGCGCCCCGACAGCGACATCGACCTGCTGGTTGAGTTCTTCACGGAGGCGCAGGTTGACCTGGTGGACCACGCGGGATTGATGTTGGATCTCGCCCGGCTTCTCGGGCGGAAGGTCGACCTCGTCTCGAAGAAGGGGCTCAAGCCGCGGATCCGAGCTTCCGTACTCGAAGAGGCCCGGCTTCTTTATGCGGCGTGACGAGCTCTTTCTAAACGACATCGTCGAGGCCTCGGACTTCATCGCCGCCTTCATCGCCGTAGCCGATTTTGAGGTGTTTCAGGAATCGGAGGTGCTGAGGAGCGCCGTTGTTCAAAAACTCGCGATCATCGGCGCGGCGGCGTCTCGCATTTCCGAAGGGCTAAGAAACCGACATCCTGAACCACGCATACTTCGGCATTGACTGGGATGAAGTCTGGCTGGCGGCGACCAAACGGTGCCCCATCCTGCGTGACCAGATCGCCGGCATTCTGGCAGCGGAATCAGACGACGAGCCCATATAAACGTTCTTCGACTGGCCGGAGGTCGGGGTCACAGAATGCCTGACGAATGTGTTTCCGGGGCGGTGTGACCCTATACTTTCCATGAACAGGTTCACCCGCCCCGTATTCAGGTGCGACCAGGCGGGCCCGCACACGCTCAGCCGGATGATGCCCTCCTACAGCGTCTTCAGGAAAGCCACCAGAGCCTGCCGGTCGTCCGGCGAAAGCTTGAGGCCAAATTCGTGGCCCTGGATCGGTCCCGGCTGCACATGGCCGCCTTTGGGCACGTAGTCCTTTTGCAGACGGGCAGGGTCAAACCACTCTTCGAGCGTGTCGACCCAGCCGCCGTGGCCGAAAGCGTTGCGATACCAGACCCCGCGAAGGGAAGGCACCTTGTAGAATCCGGTGCCGCGGCGTGTCTTCAGCGCGGCAGTCGGATCCGTGCCCACCGACACATCGAGGATGTCGTCGGTCTTGCGAAGGTCATCAGGAACCTTGAATCCCAGCGCGGGCGTAAGCTTGTTGTTCGTGTACAGCGGCGGAGTGTGGCACCCCGCGCAACCTTGCTGCGTGAAGATCTTCTGCCCGCGGCGGGCGCGATCGTCCATCGGATTCGGATTGGGCGGCGGCTTGAGCGAATACAGGTAGAGCGCCAGGGCGTAGAGTTGTTCGTCGCTGTAGCGTGTTCCCTCCTCCGAACTGAAGGGCGTTCGAGGCACGCTCGGCTGGAAGTCGCCGTAGTGAGCCATGGTGTCGAGCCCCTGGTTCGTCACGGCATAGCGCGCCAGATCGCCGATCGATCGATGACGGACGAGCCCCGTGCCATCCAGGTACTTGTGGTCCTTGATTCCAATCAGCGACGGGATGTGCGGCGGGTGCGAAGGACTGGTGCCTTGCCGGGCGATCACGCCGGGACGATCGGCCGCCAGGTGCCGTACCATTTCTTCCTTCGTGAGCGACTCCACAAATTTCTCTTTGCTCAGGATCCACGGCGCGCCAAACAGAATCCACGCCGATTCCTGCCTGCGCTTCACTGCCTCCGGCTTCATCTCGTTGGCTCTCCGCAGCGTTTCGGCGTCGGGGGGAAAGTCCACGACGCCCTGAGCGCCCTGCAGAAACGTCCCGTCAGGCATCACACGCGTATGGCAACCGGCGCAGGCGTTGATCCCCACCTCCAGCACGCCCTTCTTCCGGATGATGTATCGATTGCCCGGGATGAAGCCGGGCAGAATGCCTTCAGCGGACGGAGGCAGTGGTGTGGGAAAGAAGGGTCCCTTCTCAGGCACGGGGAACATCAGTGGCTCCGACTCGAACACGAGCTTGCCGGCCGCGATCCAGTCCTCTTTGGTCTGGAGCTTGGAGGGGTCGAAGATGATCTCGGGCTCCTTCTGCTTGAGCGACTCGATATAGCCCGCCGGCTCGCGGCCCGGCGCGTACACCGGGTAGGTCCGGTAGATCGGCCGGACCTTCAGCGCGTAGTATTCCTTGGAGGTCATGTAGCGCGGAGACCGGTCGCGCTGCGCGAGCGGCACTTCGAATCGCTCCACCTGCTCGTCGTCCCAGACCTTGGGAATCTCCGGACGAAAGGACTGTGCGTTGCCCAGCGCGGCGAAGGCAGCCATCGCGTAAGCTGCCATGTAGGCTCTACTTCTCATATCGCTCCCTCTGACGTTCCACCCACACCGGCATCCCTGGGGTGAGGTGACTAGCGGTTAGGGGATTTTAGCATGCCCGCACGATAGATTGAGATGTGGCAGCAAGGCTGCCCGGGAGGGCGGAATGACGGACAAGATCGTGGTGCTGAGCACATGCGGTTCCGCCGAGGAAGCCGAGCGGGTCGCGCGCCATCTGGTGGAACTCCGCCTGGCGGCCTGCGTGCAGATCACACCCGGCGTGCGCAGCTTTTACCACTGGAAAGGCGAGATCGCGGACGACGCCGAGTTTCAGCTCACCATCAAGAGCCGCCGCGATCTTTTTGCGGCACTCTGCGCGGAACTTCGCAAGGTGCACAGCTACGAAGTGCCCGAGATTCTCGCGCTGCCGGTAGTCGACGGCGCAGAAACATACCTGGAGTGGATGGATAAAGAGTTGCAGCCGCCACGAAACCTGTGATTCGATAGGTGCTCATGCCAACGCCCCAGGTTCCTACGCGCACCCGTCACTGGGTAGTGGTCTTCGCCGTGACGCTGGCGATTCTCTCCTACATCGACCGCGTCTCCATCTCCAAGGCCGCGCCCTACATCATGAACGATCTGGGGCTCACGAAGACGGAGATGGGCCGCGTATTCTCGGCCTTTGCGCTCAGCTACGCGCTGGCGGAGATTCCCAGCGGCTGGATGGGCGACAAGTATGGCGCGCGCGGCGTGCTGATGCGCATCGTGCTGTGGTGGAGCGCCTTCACAGCATCGGTCACGCTGATGTGGAGCGCGACTTCGCTGTGGATCAACCAATTTCTCTTCGGCGCCGGCGAAGCGGGGTGCTTCCCGAACCTCACCAAGAGCTTCACGACGTGGCTACCCTCCAATGAGCGCGTTCGCGCGCAGGGCATCATGTGGATGTCCGCCCGCTGGGGCGGGGCGTTTACGCCGCTGGTGTGCGCGCTGATCTTCAGCGTCCTGCCGTGGCGCGCGGCCTTCCTGATCTTCGCCTCACTGGGGCTCGTCTGGGCGTTCTTCTTCTACCGCTGGTTCCGCGACGACCCCAAGGATCACCCCGGCGTCAACGCCGCCGAGCTCGAGCTGCTGAGCGAGAACCGCAAGCTGGCGGGCAGCCACGGAAATGTTCCGTGGCGCAAGCTCCTCTCCAACCGCAGCGTCCGCCTGCTGTGGCTGCAATACTTCCTCATCACCTACCCCTGGTATTTTTACATCACCTGGCTTTCTACCTATCTGCGGGAGCACTACAAGGTCACCAACGAAATGACCAGCGCCTGGTACGCGATCTTCCCGCTGCTGTTCGGCGGCATCGGATGCCTGCTGAGCGGCATGATGCTGCCGCGAGTCGCCACGTGGGTGGGCGGCACCATCAAGGCGCGCCGCGTGGTTGCCACTTTCGGCTTCATCGGCGCCGGCTGTTTCATTCTGCTGTGCATTCAGCAGAACAATCCGCTCTACGGGATGTTCGCCATGGGCATGGCCAGTTTCTGCAACGACCTTGTAATGCCCTGCGCCTGGGGCTCCTGCATGGATATCGGCGGCAAGTACGCCGGCACGCTTTCCGGTTCCATGAACATGATGGGCAACTTCGCCGGGTTCGTCGCGCCGCAGGTCGGCGGAGTCATTCTCGACGCCACCCGCGGCACCGCCTATCCCAACGGCGACTACAACATGTTTCTCTACACCATGGCCGGCGCGTACTTTCTAGGCGCCTTCTGCTGGCCTTTCATTGATCCGACCAAACCACTCGAACAGGATTGATCGCTTTGCCCAGACTCATCGCCCGCACACTGATTGCTCTCCTTCTCTGCCTGACCGCCGCCAGCGCCGCCACCAAGCCCGGCAAGCGGGCCAAGAATGTCATCGTCTTCATTGCCGACGCCGGCGGGCTCTCTACGCTCAACGCGGCCAGCATTCACGGCTACGACGACGCGCAGAAGCTCTATCTGCAAAGCTGGCCCAACATCGGGCTCTCCGACACCTCCACCGCCTCCAACTGGGTCACCGATTCCGCCGCCGGCATGTCCGCCATCGTCACCGGTGTCAAGACCCACAGCGGCGTCATCAGCCAGGGTCCTGACGCCGTCAAGGGCAAGCAGGACGGCACTCCGATGAAGACCATTCTGGAGTACGCCGAGGCGCGCGGCCTCTCTACCGGCGTCGTCTCAAATGTCTCCATCGCCGACGCCACCCCGGCCGCCTGCTATGCCCATGCCAATGACCGGGCCAAGCATGGCGACATCTTTCTGCAGGTTTTCTCGCCCCGTTTCGGTGACGGCGTGGATGTGGTACTGGGCATCGGCCGCAAGCCGATCTACGATCAAGTGACGAAACTCGGCAAGAACCTCGACGAGGTCGCCGCCGCGCACAAGCGCCCCATCTATTCGTCGCTCAGCGCGGTGCCGGCCGATAACCTGCGCCCCATCGCCCTGCTCGACAGCAACATGAACGTGCCGGAGGCATCCAACATCGCGCTGAACGCGCTCTCACGCAACAAGAAGGGCTACTTCCTGATGATCGAATGGGACGCGCACACCAACGACCCCAGGCGCGGTCTGGATAACGTAGTGGGCCTCGATAAGCTGATCCGTGAGATCGCAGCCAAGGTCGATTTGAACGACACGTTGCTGCTGTTCGCAGCCGACCACTCGTTCGAGTTGCAGACGGTCGGCGGGAAGCGCGGAGTGCCGATTCTGACCGGTCTGGAAGAGTTTCAGAAGACGCACACAGCCAAAGACATGATTCAGATTCCGGCGCTGAAGATCGGCCGCAGCCACACCGGCGAAGAGGTGGTGGTGGCAGCACAGGGCCCCGGCGCGGAACAGGTGCACGGCTTCATGCCCAACACGCGGCTGTTCGAGATTATGATGAACGCTTATGGCTGGAAACCCGACGCAAAGAAGTAGGCCATGAAACGCAGGGCGTTTCTGAACGCCGGTCTGGGCGCCGCCTTCACGGCGGCCCAGCCGATTGTGGATACGCACATCCACCTGTTCGACACCACGCGTCCGCAGGGCGTCCCGTGGCCCGCGAAGAGCAACGCCAAGCTCTTCCTGCCGGCGCTTCCTCCGCGCCTGCGCCAAGTCGCTACCCCGCATGGCGTCACCGGCGCCATCGCCATCGAGTGCAGCCCCTGGTTCGACGACAATCAATGGCTGCTGGATACCGCCGCCAGGGATGGTTTCGTCCTCGGCGTCGTGGGCAATCTGGAACCGGGCACTCCAGCCTTCCGCAGCCACCTGGAACGATTCCGGCGCAATCCGCTGTTCCTGGGCATCCGGTATGGCAATCTCTGGGGGCGGGACCTGGCTGCCGCCGTCGGCCGGCCTGAGTTCATCGCGGACATGAAGGCGCTCGCCCAGGCCGGACTGGTGCTGGACACCGCGAATCCGAATCCCAAGCTCGTTGACGGCGTGCTGGAACTGGCCGCGCGCGTGCCGGACTTGCGAATCGTCGTCGATCACCTGGCGTCGATGGAGCCCAATGCTGCTGTCCGCGAACTGGCCCGGCATCCGCAGGTGTACGTGAAGGGCTCCGCCCTCCTGGGCCGGGAGGCGAGACTCGACGCGCTGTTCGAGCTCTTCGGACCCGACCGCCTGCTCTACGGCAGCGATTGGCCCAACAGCGATCAGGTGGGCACTTACGCGCAGGTCTTTGGCGTAGTCCGCGATTTCTTCGCCACGAAAGAAAGGGCCGTCAGCGAGCGGTTCTTCTGGAAAAACGCGGCCGCCGTCTATCGCTGGCCGGCGAAATAATCCGGAACTTCACATCCGATTCCTGCGTTGTGATATTCAGGAGTCAGATGTCTGTTCCAAAGTACGGCCAAGCTGCGTTCGGCGAAGCGGTAAAGGTCGCGTTGTTCTCCCTTTACTCCAGCAAGCTGCGGAGCTTCCTGACGCTGTTGGGCATTATCCTGGCGACAGCGACGCTGATCGCCGTGATGGGCGTCATCCACGGCATGGATGTCTATATCGCCCAGCAGGTCTCCGATATGGGCGCCAGCGGTTTCCGCATCCGGCGCATCGGCGTTCTGGGCCAGGTGGAGCCGAAACGCCTGCTGGAACTGCTGAAGAAGAACCCGGAGATCACCCGCGAGGAGTACGAGTTCCTGCGCGTCAATGCCCGTTTCACCGCTGAGATCGGCATGGAGACGGGCCGCAGCGTGCCGATTCGCTACGGCGATGAGAACTTGAAAGACGTCCGGATGCAGGGCTACACGCCCAACATGGCGGCCATCTCCAACATTCAGACGGACGCCGGCCGGTTCTTCCTGGACGGCGAGAACAACCGCCGCGCGGCCGTCGTGGTGATCGGCAACGACATCCGGGAGAAGTTTTTCACGGGAGTCGATCCGATCGGCAAGACCATTCAGATCAGCGGTCTGCCGTTTGTGGTGGTTGGCGCCTCGAAGAAGCTGGGCAGCGTATTCGGGCAGTCGCGCGATAACTTCGTCTCCATCCCCATCGAGACCTATTTCAAGATCTACAGCTCGCGCACGGGCATTGGACTGAACGCCACGGCTCTCGATCCCACCTTCATGAACAGCGCCCAGGATGAACTGCGCATGTTGCTGCGCGCGCACCGCCACCTGCGGCCGGGCGAGGAGGACAACTTCGGAATTTTCGGCTCGGACTCGCTGGTTGCCATCTGGGATCAACTCACCGGCGTCATCGCGGCGACGGCAATCGCCATCGTCTCCATCTTTATGGTGGTAGGCGGTGTGGTGATCATGAACATTATGCTGGCCGTCGTCACCGAGCGGACGCATGAAATCGGAATCCGGAAGTCTGTGGGCGCGCGCAATGCCGACATCATGAGCCAGTTCCTGGTGGAGTCCTCCGTGCTGTCGGCGACGGGCGGATTACTGGGCGTAATCATGGCCTGGACCGCGGCGGTGATCGTCCGCATGACGACTCCGGTGCCGATGGAACTGCCGGTCTCGTCCATCTTTCTGGGCGTTGGCATCTCTGCCGCAGTGGGGCTTTTCTTTGGAGTGTTCCCTGCTCACCAGGCGTCCAAACTCGATCCAATCGAAGCGTTGAGGGCCGAAAAATGAGAATGATCGAGATGAAATCCGCCGCCGGGATGGCCTTTTCCACCATCCGGGAGCACAAGATGCGCAGTCTGCTCACCGTGCTGGGCGTCATCATCGGCACCGGCTGCGTGATTGCGGTCGGCTCGGTCATCACCGGAGTCAACGGTGCCATCACGAACATTACCAATAGCTTCGGCCCCGATACAGGCTTCACCTACAAGTTCAACATCGGCTTTCGCGGAAACATCAGCGGCGATGAGTTCCGGCGCAAACCGCTCACGTGGGACAACGCACAGGCGCTTCAGGAACGCTGTCCTTCGGTGATCCACGTCTCCCCGTACCTGTTCAGCCCGAACATGTTCAACAACTTCTTCGAGCGCATCAAGTTCAAGGGCAAGGAAGTGTTCCAGGTGGAGCTGGCGGGCACCACGGAGTCGTACTCCGCCGGCAACGACCAGAAGATGCTGTTCGGCCGCTACTTCACCGACGATGAAAGCCGGCGCCGCCAGCCGGTGGTTGTCATCGGCGAGGCCATCTACAAGGGCTTGATGCCGGAAATGGATCCCATCGGCAAGTGGGTGATCGTAAACGGCCAGGAGTTCGAAGTAGTGGGCGTGATGGCGAAGCCCACGGCGTCGTTCCCAGGCCAGGAGGACAAGCGAGTCTTGCTGCCCTTCTTCACGATGAAGAAGATGTTTCCCAATGCCAAGGAGATGATGCTCGTCTTCATCGCCAAGCCCGGAATGTTGCCGCAGGCGCAGGACGAAGTGGCCGCAACGCTGCGCATAGAGCGCCGTGTGCCGCCGGGCAAACCCGATGACTTCTGGATCTCCTCCGGCACGCAGATGCTGGAGGACTTCCAGCGCATCACGTCGATGGTCGCGCTGGTGATGATCGTGCTCAGCTCCATCGGCCTGCTGGTGGGCGGCGTGGGCGTGATGAACATCATGCTGGTCTCTGTGACGGAGCGCACACGCGAGATCGGAATCCGCAAGGCGCTGGGCGCCAAGCGCAGCGACATCATGTTCCAGTTCCTGACGGAAGCCGTGGTGCTCACCGGACTCGGCGGCATGCTTGGCATGGCGGTGGGTTGGGGGATCTCCACGGCGGCGCGGTTCGCGTTTCCCAGCCTGCCGACCTCGGTGCCGTTGTGGGCGGCCGTGATGGGCGTCGCAGTTTCGGTGGGAGTGGGGCTGTTTTTCGGTTTGTGGCCGGCCAGCCGGGCGGCGAGGCTGGATCCGGTGACGGCGCTGCGGTACGAATAGGCGGGCCGGGTCGGATTCTACTCGGGGCTTACACCCGATCCAGCGACCAAGCGCGCACGCTCAGCGTCTTCGCGAAGTGCAGTGTCGAAGGCGGGCCGTCCATCTTGACGCCCAGCCAGTCCCCCAAGGTATTGACTCGGACTTCTGACTCTGCCGGCTGCAGGAGCCAGGGATCGTGATCGATTTCGCCGCGGTACAGGCGGCCTGCACTGTCGGCCGCATACAGACAGTAACGTTCGGTGAGCCAGGATTCGAGGGTGCCCGGCGTGGAGTGGTACACAGGTCCAGTGGGGCGATAGCGTGCCTCGAAGGCCGCGCCTGGCGCGCCGCGATGTGTGCGCGTCGCGGAATAGTCTATGCCCTCACCCGAGCCGGAGATACGGAAGCGGGCATCGAAATAGGGCAAATGAAAGAACTGCCGCGCCAGTCTGACGGCCAGTTTCTGTCCGGCATCGAGGCTGAAAAACCATACTCCGGGTTTGCCTCCGTTCTTCACATATGTCCGTAAGTTCAGTTCCGGGAAGGTATGCAGCCAAGGCACGTCAGGAACCAGGCGCGGCGAGACGCCTGTCATGGTGAACGGAACGGCGGCGACGTAGGCGCGGCCGTCGAACAGATCCACCTCCAGGCCTTCAGGCATGAAGCGGCGAATAGTGTCCGGCTCTGCCGTCCAATGCGCGAACAGCAAATCGCACCACTGCATGCGCATGATCCACGGTCTCCGGGGGATTGGCCACGGCCGGTGACTGACGGGTTGACTCATGACAGGATCCCTCTAGACGCATCCAATGCAGCAACGTTCAGCGCAGCAGTTTGAGAACTTCCGCAACCACCTGCGCGGCCAGTGCGGCGCTGCCCTTCTCGTTGAAATGCACTCCGTCCGCGGCGTGGTATTCCGGATGGTCGCGCACCACCGCAAACAAATCATTCACGGGACCGCCCTCGCGCCTGGCGAATTCGCTCAAGAGCTGATTGCGGCGGATCATCCGTTCTGTCTTCGGCAGCACTCGTTCCAGATTGTCGCGCTGGCGGACATCGGTCGTCGTGCACCAGATGATGCGGGCGCGGGGCGCCTCGCGGCGGATCACGGCAAGTACCTGCGGCAGCGCCGCGGCATAGGCATCCTCCGTGTAACCAGTGCCGTGCATGCCGTTGTTGAAATGGATGATGTCGAAGGAGTGTTCCTTCAGCACCAGTGACACCTGGTCGAGCAATGCGGGATCACCGAGACTCTTGGATGTCGTCAGCCGTGCCACGTAGGCCTTGTATTTCAGGCTGGTCTCCACCTGCTTGCCGTAGCCGCGCGTGATGGAATCGCCGATCAGCAGCACGCGCGGCAGGCCGCGATCGTTCGTGTTCGGAATCCAGACGTCCAGCCACTCGATGCTCTCCCGCACGACCTGAGCAGCCACCGGAGCGCCAAGGGAAACGAGTCCGGCCAGGACGGCGAGATAGCAGTGGATTCTCATGGATACGACGATTCTGACACAGCCTCCCGCCACCCGGAGCTGTGAGAGATACTCGAAACTGTGCCTGACAAACGAATGAGCAATGAGAAGGCGGCGCGGCTCAGCGCGCTGGCAGATGAGCGCGGCGTGATCGCCGCATTGGCGATGGACCAGCGCAGCAGCCTGCGCAAAATGCTGGCAGCGGCCGCGGGCGCCGACGTGTTGGCGATCACAGACCGCCAGCTCTCCGAATTCAAAGAAGCGGTCACCCGTCATCTCTCGCCGTTTGCCAGCGCCATCCTGATCGACCCTGAGTATGGACAGGACGCCCTCGCGTCCAGGGCGGAGGGTTGCGGACTACTGCTGACCTACGAAGCCGACGGTTTCGAGAATCCGCGTCCGCACCGCATGCTCCAGCTCATGCCCGAGTATTCCGTCCGCCGGCTTCGCGACCTGGGCGCGCAAGGTATCAAGATCCTGCTCTCGTGGGCCCCGGGCGGCGACGCGGCCGCCAACAACCACAAGCGTGTCCTCATTGAGCGGATCGGCGCCGAGTGCGGTGCCCTCGATGTGCCGTTCTTCCTCGAACCCGTCGTCTACGATCCGGCGGGCCTCAGCCCGCACGATCCCGCATTCCTGAAACAGAAGCCGGACTGGGTGGCGCGCACCATGCAGGAGTTCTCCGCTGACTGTTACCTGGTGGACGTGCTCAAGGTGGAGTTCCCGGTGGGCGCGGCGGCTATGCAGAGCGGCGTGTTTTCGAGGGCCGAGGCGCTCGAGTGGTACCGCAAGGCCGATGCCTGCTCCACCGTGCCCTACATTTACCTGAGCGCCGGAGTCAGCAGCGATGAGTTCACCTCTACACTGCAGTTGGCCGCCGAATCCGGCGCGCGCTTCAGCGGCGTGCTGTGCGGACGCGCCAACTGGCAGGGCGGCGCGCCCGCCTTCGTGCGCGGAGGTGTGGAAGCCCTCTCCGAATGGCTCACGACGGAAGGAGTCAGGAACATGGCGGCTGTGAACGACTGCCTGCGCGCCGCCGTGGGGTGGCAGCAAAGGTGAACCGCGCGGAACGTTGGATCCTGGCTCTGCTGGTCACGTCGATCTTTATCAACTACGTCGATCGTGGCAGCCTGTCCATCGCCGCGCCTCTGCTCGAAAAGGAGCTGTCGCTGTCGCCCATCCAACTGGGCCAACTGCTGGCGGCGTTCTTCTGGACCTACGCCCTTTGCCAGCTCTTCGGCTTGGCGGGCTGGCTGGCGGATCGCTACCCCGTGGGCCTCGTGCTGGCCGGCGGCCTCCTCGTGTGGTCGGCGGCCACCGTCGCCACCGGGTTGGTCACAGGCTTCACGGCGCTGTTCACAGCCCGGCTCCTGCTCGGCGCCGGCGAATCCATCGCCTATCCGTGTTACTCGCGGATCCTGGCGACGGACTATCCACAGGAGAGCCGGGGGCTGGCCAATGCCCTGCTGGATGCGGGATCGAAGCTGGGCCCCGCGCTGGGCACGGTTCTCGGCGGCATCCTGCTGGCCAGGACGGGCTGGAGGATCTTCTTCATCGTGCTCGGCGCCGCCAGCCTGCTGTGGCTCATCCCGTGGTTCAAGTGGATGCCGCGAAGATATTCCTCGCACACGCGGGACACAGGCGGACCAGGCATCGGCCGGATCCTGCGCTGCGGCACGGCGTGGGGCACGTTTTTCGGGCACTTCTGCGGGAACTACTTCTGGTTCTTCCTGCTCACCTGGCTCCCTTCCTATCTCGTGAAAGAGCGCGGCTACTCCATCGAGGGCATGGCCGCAGTCGGTTCCGTGGCCTATCTCACCATCGCCGCCGCTACCGTGACGGCCGGCTGGTTCTCTGACCGTCTCATCGCGCGTGGCACAGATCTCACCCGGGTGCGCAGATCATTTGCCGTCGGCGGGCTTGCCTGTTCCTCGGTCATCCTGCCGGTCGCGGTCGTGGAGGAGCGGACGGCCGCCATCGCGCTGCTGCTGCTCTCGTGTGCCTGCTTCGGCGTCTACACCTCCAACCATTGGGCGATGATTCAGACTCTGGCCGGACCCCGCGCCGCAGGCCGTTGGACCAGCCTGCAGAACGGCGTCGGCAATCTCGCCGGCATCGCCGCCGCCTGGTTCACGGGCTTCGTCGTCCAGACCACCGGCCGCTTCTACCTGGGATTCGTTACTGCCTCCGCAATCGCGCTGTTCGGAGCAGCCCTGTGGTGGATCACGGTGAGGCAAGTGAAAGAGATCGAATGGGAGGGCATCTGAGGTGAAAATGCTCGGTGGCGTGCTCTGCTCTGGAAGCATCAACTACGACATCGTCGTGAGACCGGTGGAGGCGCCGCAGTGGGGCACCACCACCTTCGTGGAGGACCTTGAATTCCTGGTGGGCGGCAACGGCGCAAACACCTCCGTAGCCCTTGCCACCCTCGGCATTCCGGCCAGACTGGCCGGCGTGATCGGCTCCGATGAACCGGGCCGCTACCTGCTGGATCAGCTCAGGCGCGCGGGAGTCGATGCCAGCGGCGTCGCACAGTGCGCCGAGCCCACTTCCGCCACGATCGTGATGATTAATGGCGAGGGCAACCGCAAGTTCCTCAACCGTCCCGGCTCCAGCGGCATCGCCTTCGCCGCGCCCGTCGAATTTGACGAAAGTCTCACCGCGGGCATGCGCCACTTCCACATGGCCAGCCTCTTCATCCTGCCGCGTCTGCGAAGCACCGCTCCGGAGACGCTACGCCGTGCCCGCGCCGCCGGGCTCAGCACCTCGCTCGACACCACCTGGGACCCTAAAGGGCAGTGGATGGATGTGCTCGCGCCCTGCCTCGAACACCTCGACTTCCTCTTCATGAACGAGGATGAGGCCCGCATGGTCACAGGCAGCGAGGATCCGGCCGAGGCCGCGCGCGAGGTCCTGCACCGCGGCGTGGGCACCGCCGTCATGAAGCTCAGCAACCGGGGCTGCGCCATCTACAACGGCTCGACGGAGATTCTCGTGCCGGCGTACGACGTGGAGTGCATCGACACCACCGGCGCCGGGGATTGCTTTGTGGCCGGGTTCCTGTCCGTCCTGATACGGGGAGGGACCTTGGAGGAGGCCGGACGGATGGGCAACGCCGTCGGAGCGCTGATCGTCGGCAAGGTCGGCGCGGTCACCGGACTGCGCGGGTTAGAGGCAACCCTGGAGTGGATGCGGCAGGCGGCGGTCCGCGGATAATTGGGACCCGTCATTCCCGATTGAATTGGCGCCGGGATCATCATGGCAGGAAGTTGCGCGTCCTTGACGGCCTTCGGGGATGCCGGATCTGCAATAGGGTTGCCATGCCTCGCTCGCGGAACTTCGCGGAAGCAGAAGCGATGGAGATGTACCGAAGGCTGCTTAGGCTGGGCGGCGGGCACTCGCCGATCAAGCTGGAGATCCCGGTTCGCTGCGCAGATCTAGGTATTCATCGATGATGGCCGCTGGCACTTGCCGCGACGCGCGGGGACTTCCGTCGGCGGGCTAGAAAAGGCAAAACCAAAAAGCGCGGACGCTCTTTAGCCTCAACTTCGGCACTCTTCCCCGCAGAATCTGCACGCTCGCGAGCCGCGTCCTGCGGACTTTGCGCCCCTCGGCAAACCAGCCGGATTGCTCGCCGCACCTCCATATCCCTGAGATCACACAGCTTAGACCCAATTCCAGCGGTTTCTGTTCGAGTGGCCCCATCCGTGCACACCCTGTCTACGAAGTCGAGGCCAATTCGACAGAAAAACCCAGGAGACCAACATGAAACTTGAGAAGGCTCACCGCGCACGGATCGCCTTTGCTGTCCTGCTTGCCGTTGTACTGCTCGCGCCTGCCTTTGCCCAGAACGGATTCCGCGGCAATGGCAATGGCCCCGGCCAGGGCACAGTCGCCCCCGTCCAACCCGCCACCGCCGCCGAGGCCCAATCGCTCGCCTTCATGCGTGAGGAAGAGAAACTCGCGCGTGACGTCTATCAGCAGCTCTTCGAAAAGTGGAACCTGACGACGTTCAGGAGCATCGCCGCCAGTGAAGACCAGCACTTCAAAGCCATCGGCAATCTGCTCACCCGCTATTCCGTCGCCGACCCCGCCCGCGACACACAGCCCGGCATCTTCGTCGATCCCACCCTCACCGCGCTCTATACCGAACTGATGGCCAAGGGCGAACTCTCCCTCAAGGACGCTGTCGAAGTTGGTGTGCTCATCGAGCAAACCGACATCAAGGACCTCAAGACCTCGCTCACAAGCACCACCAAGCTCGACATCCAGCGCGTCTATACCAACCTGCTGAACGCCTCCTTCCAGCACCTGGAGGCATTCGAGACCGCCCTGGAGATCTGCACTCTGCCTACGGCGGCTAATTCTCCTTCAACTCGATAATCGTCGCACCGGTCCCGCCCTCAGACGGTCCCCCCGCATAGTACTTCTCCACATGCGGGTGCGCTTTGCACAAGTCATGCACCATCCTGCGCAGGATGCCCATGCCATGGCCGTGCACCACGCGCACTCGCATCACCCCCGCCATTACCGCCGAATCCAGGAACCGGTCCACCTCCTCCATCGCCTCCTCTGCATGCTTCCCGATCAGGTTCAGCTCCCGCGTCAGCGTGTCCCACCTCGGCCCCGACGCCGTAAAGGTCACGCCCTTCGGCAGCATAGTGTTCTGCGGCCCCGCGTCCGGCAGCACTTCCGTCACCTCGCTCACCGGAACCTGCATCTTCAGGAAGCCCACCTCCACGTCGAGCATCCCGTTCGCCAGAATCTTCCTCACCCGCGCCGGACCGCTGACGTCCCGCAGCCGCACGCGCCCCCCTTCTTTGATCTGGTCTTTCGGAGCCTGCTTCTTCGGCGTGTCCCGCTGTGCCAGCGTCTCCACGGACTCCTGAAACTCGCGCTTCGTCCGCGCCACCTGCCGCAGTACCTTCTCCGCCACCTTACGCTGTTCCGGGGCCGAAAGCGCGCTCTCAATAGCCTCGCGTGCCTGCTGCTCGAATCGCTTCTGCGCCGCGGCCGCGCCTTCTTCAAACTCGCGCTGCCGGCGCTGCTCGCGCTTCTCCATCTCCTTCACGAGTTGGCGCTCGCGCTCCTCCAACTCCGCCTTATGGCGCCGCAACTCCATTGCCTCGGCCGACACCTCGCCGATCTTGGTCTCCAGTTGATTCAGGAACTGCGCGATGTCCCGCTCGGTGGAGGACATCGCCGACCGTGCCCGCTCGATCAATCGCTGCGGCAATCCGAGCCGGGTGGCAATATCAAGTCCCGCGGACTTGCCCGGAGCGCCCGTCCGCAGCACGTACGTCGGCTCCAGCGTCTCTTCGTTGAAGCCCATCGACGCGTTCAGCACGCCCGCCGTATTCGCTCCGTAGACCTTCAGAGCCAGCAAATGCGTGGACGCCAACGTGAACGCACCGTGTTGCCGGAACTCATCGAGGATCGCCACGCCCAGCGCGCCGCCCTCTTCCGGATCCGTCGCGCGGCCCAGTTCGTCCAGCAACACCAACGCGCCCGACGTCGCGGACTCCACCATTTCCTTGATCCGCGCCACGTGCGCGCCGAAGCTCGAAAGGCTCTGCTCGATGCTCTGGTTGTCTCCGATGTCCGCCAGCACGTCGTCGAACAGCGGGAACTCCGCCTCCTCCGCCGGCACCGGCAACCCGCTCTGCGCCATTAGCGCCAGCAAGCCAACGGTCTTCATGGCAACCGTCTTGCCGCCCGTGTTCGGACCGCTGATCAGCAGAGTCCGCTTCGATTCGTCCAGTTCGAACGAGACCGGCACTACGCGCTTCCGCTGCCGCCGCAGCACGTCTTCCAGTAGCGGGTGCCGCGCGCCATTCAGCATCAACCGTGGACTCGCCTCAGCCGAGAACCGCGGAATCACGCACCGGAAATCTTCCGCGAAGCGCGCCTTGGCAAAGATCAGATCCAGCAGCGCCAACGCCCGCGCCGCCGCCCGGATCTCGTGAGCATGTTCGCGCAGCCGGTCCGTCATGTCACGGAGAATCCGGTACGTCTCGCGGATCTCTTCCTCTTGCAGCCGCACCAGATCGTTGTTGAGGTCGATGGTCTCCAGCGGTTCCAGAAACAGAGTCTGCCCGCTGCCGCTCGCCGCATGGACCACACCCGGCAGCTTGCGCTTCGCGCCCGGGATCACCGGCACCACGAAGCGATCGTTGCGGATGGTGACGAACTCCTCCTGCAGCATGCCGTCTTCGCGGTGCGCCTTCAGGAAGCGTTCCAGCGAATCGGTGATATCGCGCCGTTGCCGCTCCATGTCGCGCCGGATGCGCCGCAGCGCCACGCTGGCGTCATCGGAAAGCGAGCCATCCGGCAGGATTTTGCCAGAAATCTCCCGCAGTGCCTGCCGGAAATCGCCGATCTCCCCCGCCAGCCCCGCCAGCTTTGGAAACTGCGCACCGCGTCCACCAAGCGCCTGCCGCACCTCGGTGGCGCGCTCCAGGACGGTCGCCAGCGCGCTGATCTCCAGACCTTCCAACACCGTGCCTTCGATCCGCAATTTCGCCGCCGATTCGCTCACATCGGGCAGCCCCTCGAACCGCAGCCGCACCGGCGTCTCGCCCCCACGCGTTGGCGGCCGCGACGCATCGTTCAGATACGCCATCGCCTCGGCTGCCTCCGCCAGTTCCGATTCCAACCGCACCCGATCCTCACGCGGATGCACCGCGTCCAGCAGTTTTCGCCCCGCGACGCTCGCCACATAACGGCCCACCAGCGCGCGCAGGCGCTCGTATTCCAGTAACTCCAGGCTCTCTTGATTCATCGCCTCAACCGCAAACCCTTCTCGATCACCGGCGGAGTGCCCGGCGCCATTTTCAATTCATGCAGCCGGTCCAGCGGCACCCAAGCCGCTCCTGCCACGTCGCTGGCCGCCGCCAATTCGCCGCCCTCGTACTCACACAGGTAATCCACAATCACGTAGTGGTACTCGGTCCGCCCCTCGGAGTCCGGCATGATCCTTTCAAACAGCGCTGCCACTTCCACAGGCCGGATCGTCAGCCCTGTCTCTTCCAGAATCTCGCGCCGCACGGCGCACTCCAATCGCTCGCCGGTCTCCACCATGCCGCCCGGCAGAGTCCACCAGCCTTTCAGCGGCTCCTGGCCGCGCTCGATCAGCAGAACCTCGTTGCCGCGAAACACCACGGCGCCCACACCGAGCATAGGCCGCACCGGATACCGCCGGCTCTCCTTGCCCTGACCGCTCACTGGGTGGAACTCCAGCCCTTTACGTCGAGCCGGATGCGCAGCAGCAGACCCCGAGCCGTGATGTACAGTCCCTGCAAATCCCCATCGCCGAACGTCAGATTCGAAGGCCGCTCCGGCATTTCGATCAGGTGCACGAACTGCCCCGCTGGTGTGTACACCGCGACCCCGCGGCAGGCCACGTAAATGTTGCCCTTCTCGTCGGTCTCGATACCATCCGGCACGCCGTCGATGCCCGTGATCAGCACCCGCTCATTGGCCGCCGCGCCGCCGCGGTCCAGATCGTAGACGCGGATCACCCGCTCGTCGGACCCAGCAACGTACAGCAGCCGCCCGTTCGGCGAGAGCGCGATCCCGTTGGGGCGTTTATCGCTGCGCGCGATCACGCTCAACTCGCCTTTCGACGTGATTCGGTACACCCCGTAAAATGGCAGTTCCTTGGTATCGTCCTGTTTGCCGAACGCAGGGTCAGTGAAGTAGATGTTGCCATCCTTGCGGATCACCACGTCGTTGGGCGCGTTCAGCCGCTTGCCCTCGAATCGCTCCGCCAGCACTTCCACCTCGCCCTTCGCATTGCGCCGCGTCACGCGCCGGTTGCCGCCCTCGCAGCTCACGATGCGGCCCTTGTCGTCGATCGCGTTGCCGTTCGCCCCGCCCGTACCCTCGCGAGCCAGTTCGATTCCTTTGCCGGGGACGAGCTTATGCAGCCGGTTGTTGGGGATGTCGCTGAACAGCAGGAATCCTTCGTGCGACCACACCGGGCCTTCGGTGAAGCGGTAACCCGCCCCAACCCGCTCGATCTTAATTTGCGAGAAGTCTTGCGCCGCCGCCAGCGTGGCGATCAGCGCCAGGACACAGATTCGGACCATGTAACCATTAACGCACCAGCGGATCTTCCATCCAAGGCGGCGTCGCCTCGATCAGCCGGCCGAGTTCCGGTTCCACCCGGTCCATCTCGGTCTTCATCCGCCACGCGACGTCGCGGTAGCTGAAATGGCCCTTCACGCCGCTGCGCAGCTTGGCGATGTATTCTGCTTCGGCGAAGTCCATCTGGAACAGGAACCGCCCGCGCATCGCGAACGGCAGCAGGTAGTGCCCGGCCATTTCCGGCAGCGATGCGGCGCTCTCCCGCGCGCCGGCCAGTGCGGACTCGTACAACTCGGTGAGCCCCGCTTCGGCGATCATTTGCGGCGTGGAGAAGCCATGCCGCCACGTGAACGCCTGCCGCGTCTGATGACACCGCCGGTGCCGGTGCATATCGCGATAAGCGCCGATATCGATCAGCATGTCGAAGGCATACGGCCCGCCCCGGAACTCCCGCAGCAGGTCATCCCGGCGCGAACGGCTCTGCAGCGCCACATCGAGAATCTCCGCCTGCCGCGCCCGGCTCCAACCTGATGTCAGCTCGTGCAGATCCTGGAATGGCCAGTCCGTCGCTGCATACAGCAATGTCGCCGCGATCTGCGCCAACGGCTCTACGCATTTGGTCAGTTCCACCGGCTCCGCGCCCCGCGCGCCCGCCGCGGGGAGATTCTGCGCGGCCCACTCGGCCAGGTCGCCCAGGGCCTTACCCGGATAGCCATCCGGCTCGACGTACTTTGCCAGAGTGGGCGCCACCGGCTCCTGCGCCTCGTTGCCCAGGACGCACTCCGGCAGCGCCGCGCAGGCAGCCGCCGCTTCCGAGCCCAACTCGCGTACTTCAGCGTACGGGCTCGCCTTCAGACGCCGGATCTGCTTTTCCAGCGTGCGGATGCTCGTCACCTGGCCCACGCCCGTCGGAATCCCGAGGAACAGCAGGTAGCGCGCCACGTCGAACGCCCTCGCCGTCAGGTTGCGCTGGTAGGCGTCCGCCTTCATGCCCTCCGGCTTGGGCAACTGTGCGCAGAGATGCTCGTACGCGCGGCCATGGATCTCGCGGTAGCCGGCCAGCAGCTTCTCCCCGGCGGCCTGATAGATCGCCGCCTGCGCAGGGTCCAGTTCCGGCGGCGTCACGAACCCGGACTTCGAGAAATCCTGATAGCGCGACGAGCGCGCCTGCCCGTCCCACAACTGCTCGTCCTCGATCTCGATCGCCGCGATCTCGCTGGTGCCTTCAAAGCAAAGCGCGAGGTGGCCCAGATCCGCGATGGACGCGTGGCCGTACTGGAAGTAAAAGCTCTCCAGGAATTTCGAGGAATCGTGCGTGCGCACCCACTCCACGGACTCGCGGATGGAATCAGGCGACCGGCTGTAGCGAGCCAGCGCGTAGGCAAGTTTTTCGGGCGGCATCGGCCCAACGGAAATCACTCGGGACACGGCTGTTATCATAGCGAACACCGCATGATAATTCGTATACAGCGCCTTCATCCCGATGCCGAGCTCCCGATCTACGCCCACGGTCCGGAGGAAGACGCCGGCCTGGACCTCAAGTCCCTGGCCGATGTCGAACTCGCACCCAACGTGCCGGCGCTGGTGCCCACGGGCCTCGCCATCGAACTCCCGCCCGGCTACGAGGCACAGCTCCGCCCGCGCAGCGGACTCGCCCTCAAGCACGCCGTCACGCTCCCCAACTCGCCCGCCACCATCGATCCCGGGTATCGTGGCGAGATCCGCGTGATCCTCCTGAACCTCGGGCGTGAGCCCTACCAGGTGCACAAGGGCGACCGCATCGCCCAGATGGTGATCGCGCGCTACGAGTCCGTGGAGTGGGAGGAAGTGGAGCTGAACGAGACAATCCGCGGGGCTGGCGGCTTCGGGTCCAGCGGAAGATAGGGCGTATCACTGCGCCGTTCTCTGAAAGCGGGATTCTCATAATACTTAGGAATACTAGGTTAAATTGCTTGACTTGCTCTAGGGGCTAACGTAATCTTCACCTAGTAGTACTGGTACACGTTGCGCCTGCCTTGGAGCAGTGTGCAGCGTTATCCATGAAGGGCTCGACACTGGGGCGTATCAGTGGCCTGAGATGCCGGGCAAGTACGCAAGCACTGGAGGATCCGAGATGAAGAAAGTACTGGCTATAGCTGTGCTCGCAACCATCGGAGCTGCGGTAAACGCCGCGCCAATTGACTGTAGTACTGTGTCAACTTATCAACAACTGTTGGATTCCAACAATAATCCGGAACCCGGCTGCCAAGACCAGGACAAGATCTACTCAAACTGGGGCGGGACGGTGCCAGGAGGCACAGCGGTGAGCATTTCGTCCGTGCTCGGTGCTGTCGATCAACACTCCGTCACTTTCGGGGATTTGGGTTTCGGCGCGACTTACGATCTCTCTTACGTGATCGAGATCGAGCCGACGCCGGCAAACGTCAACCGGTGGATTACACAGGTGGATCTCGACACTGACGCTGCGGCCGGTAGTGGGTCAGCTACAAAAGTGATCTATGCCTGGAACGGCGCTCAAGGTGTGTTGCTTGACACGTTGGTATCGTCGAACGGCATCCCTGATTCTTCTGTGCCGATTCATGAGAAGGCGCTGTTGATCAACGAGACGTTCTCCGTGGTAACGTCAGCCTACAACAGCTCAACCAACGTCTTCTATCAGAGCGTTGACGCCATCCCCGAGCCAGGGACCTACGCCCTAATGGGTATTGGACTGATTGGCTTGGGAATCCTAAGCCGGTACAGGTCTAAACGGACTCCGCAGTAGTCCTACGGAAACCACAAAAAGCCGCCCGCCGACGCTGCAAACGCGTCGGCGGGCGGCTTTTTGTTGTTGAGGGGTCGAAAACTACCGGCAGCGTGTGCAGGTGCTATCAGTAAGTTGATTAGTTTGGTCGGGGCGACGTGATTCGAACACGTGACCTTCTGCGCCCAAGGCAGACGCGCTACCAGGCTGCGCTACGCCCCGACCTTTCTATTCTAGCAAGCTCTCTAGGGCAGAGGCGTCTCGCGCTCCAGTAAATGGAGGTAGTTGCCCTCCGGATCAGTGAAGAACACCACCTTGTTGCCCTTGGCGGCGAGCGGTTCGCTGACGAAATGCACGCCTTTGGCCTGGAGGCCGGCGTACACTGCGTCGAAATCCGTAACGGTGAGCGCCAGGTGGCGCAGTCCGGGCGTCTTCAACGTGTTGCCGCCACGCTCGCCTTCGGCAGGGATGATCTCGATCATCGAGCCGTCGGGCGCCTTCACGAAAAATGCGGTCGAACCCCGGTAGTTGATGACGAAGCCGAGGGTGTCGACATACCAGTTGGCCAGCGCCGCCGGATCGGACGAGGCGATGGCGGAGTGTTCGATGCCACGAATCATAGGAGCCTTCCTTCTTACACCACGTAGGGCTTGCGGTAGTCGCGGGTGAGCAGTTTGGTGGCTTCGGCGTCGCCCGTGTAGACGCGCTTGGCGCCATCCCAGTTGAGCTTGCGGCCGCCGGCGCGATAGCTGTTGTTGGCGAAGTGGCAGAGTCCGGCGGAGATGGCGCCGATTTCGACTTCGGCGTTCAGCTCTTTGTAGTTCCGGCTACGGCAGGCGGCGAGGAAGTTCTCCATGTGGAGCCTGGTGCCATCGCCGCGCGGCGCTTTCTCCTCGAACGCGAGCTCGCTCTTTTCGCCCTTGTAGATCTTGACTCCGTCGCTGCCGACCCACATCCAGCCTTCGCTGCCGTAGAAGAGATTGCCAACGGGATACGAGCCGAGGGGTTGGCCGCCTTCGGGTCCGGTGAGCAGACCGCGCACCTCGAACATGATCTGCTTGCCGCCGTAGTCCATCGTGGCCATCTGCGTGTTCGGCGTCTCCTGATCGTCGTCGTAGAGATACTTGCCGCCGGTGGAGACCACCGATTTCGGCCACGTCAGTTCGCCCATGCCCCAGCGGGCAATGTCCATCTCGTGCACGCCCTGGTTGCCGATATCGCCATTGCCGGTGTCCCAGAACCAATGCCAGTTGTAGGCGAAGCGGTTCCGAGTGAACTCGCGCAGTTGGGCCGGGCCGAGGAAGAGATCCCAGTTGATGCCGGCCGGCACGGGTTCCGGGGGGGTCTTGCCGATGCTCTTGCGGCGTTTGAAGCAGAGCGCCTTGGCCATGTAGAGTTCGCCGATGACGCCGTCCTTGAGCTGCTGCATCGCTTTCATCTTGTAGGGCGTGCTGCGGCTTTGCGAGCCGATCTGGACCATGCGCTTGGTGCGGCGCGCGACTTCCACCATGCGGAAGCCTTCGTAGACGTTGTGGCTGGCCGGCTTCTCGCAATAGACGTCCTTGCCGGCTTCGCAGGCCCAGATGGTCGTGAGGGCGTGCCAGTGGTTGGGCGTTGCAATGGAGACGGCATCAACGGTCTTGTCGGCGAACAACTTGCGCATGTCGTCGTATTCGGTGGCCTTGCCGGTGCCGAGCTTCGCAACTTTGGCCTGCGCCTTCTCGCGGGCGGCCTGATTGACGTCGCACAATGCGGCGAGGCGTGCGCCGGGAATGGCGCCGTAGGTGTCGAGGTGGTTGTTGCCCCGTCCGCCGATCCCGATCAGCCCAACGTTGATCTTGTCGTTGGCGCCCATAACGCGGGTGGCAGAGAGCGCGGCGGCGGCTCCCTGGAAGAAGTGACGGCGAGTCAGATGGCTCATGATGTCCGCCAAGATATCACGTCTACACCCGCCGCTTCACGCCCGCCATTTCACGCCGAGGTTCAGCGCCTTGCGGCCGTACTCCACGCCCCGCTCAACGTGGTCTTTCTGCTGGAACTGGATGGCGGCGAGGAACTGCTCCGGGATCTGCCGGCCTTGCAGATCCTCGATCACCATGTGGCCCTCGTAGGGACGGCCCGAGCGGGCGAGCGCGAGGAACTTCGCGAGGTCGCCGGCGCGCATCTCTGGATAGCTCTTCCAGAAGCCCGGCTCGAGATACGGGAGCACCTGCGGCGGGCGTCCGGTGATGGGCTTGATGAAGACATTGACCTGCGGGCAGAGGACCTGGGCGCGGGCGAGCAGCGCGGGGAAGTCGATGATGCCTTCGCCCATCGGCACCCATTGCACGGCGACGCCGCGCGAATGCTCGTAGACGACGGAGTCGCGCAGGTGCAGCGTGCAAACGTGGGGCGCCAGGGTTTCCAGCGTGGTAAGAGGGTGTTCCAGCACGAAGACCGGATTGCCGGTGTCCATGTAGACACCGACGAACTCCTTACCGGCGGTCTCCACCACCTGGAGCAGTTCCCAGGCGAGCAGGTCCTTGTGGACTTCGATGATGATCTTCACGCCGGCATCCATTGCGCGCGAGCGGACGGCCTTCAGCAGCCGGATGGTGGTGTCCATGTGCTGCTCGATGGGGCCGGGCGGCAGGGAAGCGCGATCGCTGGCGATGACGCCGCGGCAGAAGGGCGAGCCGAGCGCCTTGGCCCGGTCGATGTTTCTTTGCAGCGTGGCGACGCTCTGCGGTAAGGCGTCGGCAGTCCTGGGGAGGATGCCGCCGCCGCCGGTTTCGAGCTTGAGGCCGAGGCGAGCGGCCTGATCCTTCACCTCGGTCCAATGCGCGGGGTCCTGAGCCTTGGGGTCCAACGAGTCCTGGAGAAAGATGGCGTCGAGCTTGAGGCTTGCGGCGAAATCCAGCAGTTTGGCGTCAGGCCAGCGCAGGGCGCGGAGGCAGTAGGTGTTGGTGCCGAGGGGAAAGGTATGAGCTAGGGAATTCATGAAGCCGGAGGTTCCTGTTCCGAGTCTAACCAACAACTGTCCCAATTCTCAGGATAGTTGTTGATCGGGTGAAACCTCGCGACGGCGGGGCCGGTTCAAGAAAGATAGAGAAACGGGGAACAACCTTTATGATGATCAAGCTAGGATTGTGCGCGCTGTTTTTGAGCTCCGCTGTTTGGGGTAACAGCACGGGGGCGCCGGCTGGCTCGGCTGGTGTGCCGGACGAGGACAACTGCACACTGTGTCACGGCACCACCATAAACAGTGGCACTGGAAAGCTGACCGTTTCATTGGTGGATGCGTCCACCTGGACTCCGGGCCAGCAGGTCAGGGTTCGAGTCACGCTGGCCGATCCGACCGCGCGTCGTTGGGGTTTCCAGATTACGGCCCGCAGCACTGCGAATCAAAACACTAACGCGGGCAGTTTCGCCCTAGTCGACGATTCTGCAACCTGGATCCGAGTCGGGGCTCCAGGGAGCCAGTACGTTACTCATAGGTCCGCCGGAACCAACAAAGGTAAGGCCGATTCCTCAACGTGGGAGGTTCTCTGGACTCCTCCGGCTAATGCAGCATTCGGCGCGGTCACGTTCTATGCAGCGGGTAATGCTGCGAATGACAATGATCGGGAAGATGTGGGCGATAAGGTCTATACGACCTCGCTGACCGTGAGTCCGACCGGCGCTACTTCAGCATCCAGCTACGCCCTCTCGCAGTTGGCGTTCGGTGAAGGCTGGTACACCGCGGTCTACCTGTACAATTCGAACGGCGCGGCGGCTACAGCAACGCTGAACTACTTCGGGACCGACGGCAAGCCGCTGAACATCACCAACCTGGGCACTTCTTCGACCGTGAATCTGGGGGCGAAGGCGACCGGATTTGTGGAGGCGGCGGATCTCGGCCCTCTAACGGAGGGCTGGATTGAACTGAAGCTGCCCGATGGCGTGACGGGCTACGGCGTGTTCCGGCAAACGGTGGACGGCCGCCCGCAGGAGGCCGTTGTGCCGCTGGCCAATACCGTTTCGACAACGGGGACGTTTATCTTCGACGAGACCAACTACCAGACGGCGGCTGCCTTCACCAACGTGGGCAGCGGCGATGCGAACGTCACCGTCACGGCACGGGATAGCAACGGCGGGACGATCGGGACTAACACGTTTTCCATGAGCACGAAGACGCGCGGCGCGGTGCTGCTGCAATTGCTTGCCGGACTCGAGACGATGAAAGGCAAGCGCGGCACAATTGAGTTCTCATCGTCGTCACCGATCACGATCCTCGGCCTGCGCTTCAACGGCAGGGCGTTCACGTCCATACCTGCTGTGCAGAAGTGAGGGTGCGGGCCGGGATTTCTGTTCCGGCCCGCCTTCCTTCGCTGTCACAGTGGGCATGATGCTGAAGCTGTCTCTGGGAGCGATATTTTTTGCCACTTGCCTGATGGCACGGATCAACGGTCCGGTGGCGGGAGTTGCCGGTGTACCCGGCGAGGCGGATTGCACCGATTGCCACACGGCCACGATCAACTCCGGAGCGGGCAAGCTCCAGGTTCAGTTGGTGGATGCCTCCACGTGGACAGCCGGCAAACAGGTGCGCGTGCGTGTCACGCTGGCCGATCCGGCGGCGCGCCGCTGGGGATTCCAGCTCACCGCTCGCAGTTCCACGAGTCCGACCGCGAACGCAGGCAAATTTGAGCTGGCCGAGCCTGCCGTTACTCGGATCGATGCCGGGATGGGCGACAGCCAGTATGTGGGTCACACCTCCGCCGGCACTCGGCTGGGTACGAGGGATTCCTCCACCTGGGAAGTGCTGTGGACTCCGCCGGCTGCCGCTTTCGGACCCGTCACGTTCTATGCCGCCGGCAATGCCTCCAACGGCGACAATTCCAACGACGGCGATAGCATCTACACCACCTCGCTGACAGTCAGCGCCGGCGAGAGCAAGACGCCCATCAGTTCTGTGCTGCCGCAATTCGTGTTCGGCGGCGGATGGTATGCGGCCATCTACCTGCATAATCCGAATGACACGGGGGCCGAGGCTACGTTGATCTTCCGCGGCGCCGATGGGCAGTCGCTGGATATTCCTGGAGCCGGCACATCAAAAACAGTAGCTCTGGCGCCGAAGGGCACTGGCTTCGTGGAAGCGGCCGATGGCGGTCCGCTGACGCGCGGCTGGGTGGAACTGCAACTACCCGAAGGGGTGACGGGTTACGGATTGCTCCGGCAGACGGTGCAGAGCCGGGTCTACGAGACGGTAGTGCCGCTATCTTCCAGTTCGTCGAAGGAGGCACTGATGATCTTCGACGAAACGAACTTCGCCACGCGGGCCGCTGTTGTGAATTTGGGCAGCGAGGAGACGTCGCTGACGATCACGGCGAGAGATCCCGAGGGCGCCACGATTGGAACCAGCACCGTGCCTCTGGCGGCAAAGAACGCGCTGACTGGGCCCGTGAATCTGCTGCCGGGTCTGGAAGCCATCCCCGGCAAGCGCGGGTCCCTGGCTGTATCGGCCACAGGACCCGTCTCGGTATCGCTGATCCGCGTGAACGGCGAGGCCATCACGGCGCTGCCGGTGGTGCAGAAGTAAGCTCAATTCTTGGGCGGTGCGACCGGCGGGTGGACTTCCACCGAATGGCGCACCTCTTTCACGGACTTGAGGTAGGTGTAGATGGCGCGCAGATCGTCTTCCTCCAGCTGTGAA
>CAYVDY010000012.1:0-13618 GCA_964450255.1 uncultured Candidatus Solibacter sp.
GTCGATGGTCCAGAGCATGGCGCCGATCATGCCGGGGTAACCCGAGGGGCGGCGCAGCTTGTACCTGGTTCCGGCGGGCGCCTTGCCGGTGATGATGTAGTCGATCGCCTGACTGACAATGGTGGGCGTGGTGTCTCCGGTGAGGAAGCCGACGGCGACCTTGTCGGCCGGCATCGGCGGGAAGAACTGCTTCGGATCGCCGCCCACGTTGAATCCGTGCAGCAGCAGTTCGGTCATGGCGGCGTGATAGTCCACCGTGCCGGGCTGATAGATTTCGCCGTCGAGACCCTGCAGCGGCGGGGTGTTGTAGGACTGGACATCCATGAAAGTGAGGATGTCGCGCAGGGCGTGGGTCATGGCGAGATAGGATCCGAACTGACCGCCGTAGCTGGGGTAGCCGGCGGGGATCTGGGTGCCTTCGGGCACGAGGCTGATGAGAAACTTCGGACCGAAATGGGAGCGCAACTGCCGCAGTGCCGAGATCAGATTCACGAGGGACGGAGTGGTGGGATTGCGGAAGTCGGTGTCTCCGGGGGCGATCGATAGGGAGGGGCTCTCGAAGTCGATATCGATGCCATCGAAGCCGTATTCCGTGACGATCCGCGTGACGGTGGAGACGAAGTTCGGGACACGCTTTGGATCGGCGAGGGTAAAGTGCTGCCCGCCGCCGCCGAGCGAGATCATGACCTTGCGGCCCTGGCTCTTGAGGTGGGCAATATCGGCCTTGAACTGCGCGGTATCGAGGCCGGCCGGTGTGCGGAACTGCATGGAGCCTTCGGGCGCGTTTTTGTCCGGCGTGGCGAAGGCAACGAGGATGATGTCCCACTGCGGCGAGACTTCGCGGAGCGGAATGGTAGACCCGGCGGCGCCGTAGCCGGACCAGTACCCGATGAGTTGATGGCCGTTGGGCGGGCCGGTCCTGGGGATGGGCGCCTGCTGTGTGGAGGCCGTGCGTCCACCGCGCGCGGGACAGGGTTTGGCAGGCTGCGGGAGCGCCCGAGTGTCCGGGAAGCTGTAGGCGGCGCCGAGACCTGCAGTAGGGCCGATATACCAGGTCAGCAGGGCCACATTCTGGAGGTGGTATTCGGTTCCGCCGAGCTTGGCAACAAATGGCTTCGAGGCGGGGATGTTGTTCTTCGGATTCGTGTTCGTGGGTTCGAGCAGGAAGTAGGTGGAGGCGATTCCGGGACCGGCGCAAGCACCCTGGCCGACTGGCCGCAGCCAGGCGGTCACCACGTTTCCTGGGGCTTTGACGTTGCGGCCGTGGACAAAAGGATCGTGCAGCGGATCCTTGACGAACTCGGCGAGCTGCTGAGTGATGGGCTGCACATCGCTGTCTTCTACTACCGCTGGAGCAGCTTGGAGGTAGGAAGCGAGGACGAAGGAGTTTCCCGTGGCCGAGTCAATTCCGTGCGTGCCCCAGGAGCAGCAGACCGTGGCGTCGCCAAGGGCGTAGTACGTGGTGTTGTGGGTGACGGCGATGACGAGCTTGTCCTGCTTTGCGGACAGTTGCTGAAAGAGCTGTTTTTGCAGGAACTCGACATCGACGACGGCGAACGAGCGGCCCGATTGTTTCGAGGTGAGGATATACCCGTAGCCGACCGGAACGTTGATGTGGACCGGTTTCACTTCGGGCTGGCCGAGCAGCGTGTGCCAGCCTTCGGCCTTGGGAAACGTGGTGCGCAGCATGGCGTCGGCGTACTGGGTTGTGCCGCCGGTGGGGAAGGCGAATCTGGAGAAGATGGGTGAGCCAAGGACGCGCGGGACGTCGGGGGCGGCGTCCATCAGGTACGGCTTGCCGGCGGTTCTTTTTTCGTCGAACGAGAGCGTGATGGGCACGAGCAGCGTGGGGATGGTGGTAGTGCCGCCCTGTGCTGGTGAGCGGCCGGCCAGGGTGTAGGAGTTCGGGCCGATGGCGTGCTGGAAGGTGGGGACAGTGCCTTGCGCGGACATTAGGGGCAGCAGCGGCAGGGCAAGGAGCAACGACAGGCGGACAGTTCTGATTCGCATTCTAAGTTGAAGCTGGCGCCCACAGTGTAGTCCACGCGAGCGGGTTCCGGCAATTCTTAGCGGGCCAAGTTAACCTGTCCGCGGCGGCAGCGTATCTATTAAGCGAAGGAGTAAAGAAACGGTGCGAACGGGAAACAGGCATTTGCTAACGATGGGCTTGATGGCGGCCCAATTGTGCGTGTGGGGGCAGGCGGAGAGCGCGCCGGCGGCGGGGCAGACGATTGTGACGCTGGAACAGCCGGACGCGCAACGGACGAGGGAGGAGATGGCGCGGCTATTGGAACGGCATCCGCCGACGCTGCGCAGCATTCTGCAGTTGGACCCGAGCCTGATGACGAACGCGGCGTACCTGGCTCCGTACCCTGCGTTGGCAGCCTTCTTGAAGGCCCATCCGGAAATTGCACACAATCCGGCGTTCTATGTAGGCGAGCCGTCGAGGGAGCGTCATGACCCGGCCAGCCAGATGGTTGATGTGTGGAGGGAAGCCATGGGCGGCCTGGGCGTGTTCATAGGCTTCGGGATGGCGATCGCCGTCATCGCGTGGCTGATCCGGACACTCGTGGACTATCGCCGCTGGAGCCGGCTGGCGAAAGTGCAAACGGATGTTCACACCAAGCTGCTGGATCGCTTTACCGCGAACGACGACCTGATCGCCTATATCCAGTCGCCGGCGGGATCGAAGTTCCTGGAGTCTTCGCCGATCAAACTCGATGCCGCCCCGCGGACGATGGGCGCGCCGTTTGGACGAATTCTCTGGTCCCTGCAGGGTGGAGTGGTGCTGGCGTCGGCTGGGGTCGGCTTACAGTTTGTGAGCGGACGCGTGGGGAACGAGGCTGCACAGCCGCTGAACGCACTGGGAGTGCTCGCTTTGTCTCTTGGCGCCGGGTTCGTGATTTCGGCGATCATCTCTTATGTGATCTCTCAGCGGCTGGGCTTGATCGAACAAGCACCGCCGAAGTCCCAGGCCGATTCCCTGAGTGCTTAGTCTCCGATGGCCAAGCGAACCTCTATGTTTCGAGATTCCACCTATTCCGACCTGACCCGGAGCGACGCTCCCGACGACGACGCCACGGCGCTGGTGCTGGATGAGGACGCATTCCGAGGCTTCTACGAGAGAACAGCGCGCGGAGTGTGGGCGTATCTGGTCCGCGTCACGGGCGACCGGGAACTGGCGGACGACCTGCTTCAGGAGACGTTCTACCGGTTCCTGCGCGCCGCCGCCACGCACGAGAGTGAAGCGCACCGCCGCAACTCCCTCTATGTGATTGCCGGCAATTTGGCGCGAGACGCACGGCGGCGCAGCCTGACCCGGGTTCCGCTAATCCCCACTGGCGGCGACATCGATCAGATCCCGTGCGGAAATACCGCCGGCAGGCCGGAGAGCATAACCGATCTGGAGCGAGCGATGGCGAGCCTGAAACCGAACGAGAGATCGATGCTGTGGCTGGCCTACGCCGAAGGGGCTTCGCACCAGGAGATCGCGAGCGCACTCGGGATTCGTCCCGGAAGCCTGAAGACGCTGCTGTTCCGCGCGCGGCGCAAGATGGCGGCGCTGATGGGGGGAAAGGCGAATGGGGGGCGAGCATGAGACGGGTTGAATGCGAGTTTGAACCGGAAGTGCTGGCCGCTGTGTGTGAGTCCCGGTGGCCGGAACGGGTGGACGCTGAGTTGCGGGCGCATGCCGCTGAATGCGGGATTTGCTCCGATGCCGCGGCGGTTGCGGCGGCGATTGCCGTGGACCGCGAAGAATTGCTGAAAGACGTCGCGATACCTGACGCGAGCAGGGTCTGGCGGATGGCCCAATTGCGCGCCCGGCGCGAAGCGGTGCTGACCGCTGGGCGTCCGATCACTGCCGCGCAGGTGATTGCGTTCGCCTGCGCGATGGGCCTACTGGGGGCCTGCTTTGGAGCGACCTCGACATGGTTTCAGGCTGCGCTTGGCCGGACTGCGTTGAGCCTGACGAGTTTCGACACAGTCGCGATGCTCGCTTCCGCGACCAAACTGCTGATGGGTCACGGGGCGTTCGTTCTCAGCCTGTTGGCGGCTGTATTTCTGATTCCCACGGTGTTCTACGTCGCGCTGGGAAAAGACTAGCCAGTGGTACGAAAATGGGAGCATGGACCGACTAAGAATGGACAAGTGGCTGTGGGCCGCGCGCTTCTTCAAGACACGGGCGATCGCTTCCAAGGCGTGCGAGCTGGGCCGAGTCGAGTCCAACGGACATCCGGCCAAGGCGTCGCGCGAGGTGCGGATCGGCGACCTGCTGCAGATCAGGAACGACAGTGGCGATTACCAGGTGGAAGTGTTGGCTCTCAGCGAGATCCGAGGTCCGGCTGCCGTCGCGCAGACGCTCTACCGTGAGACGGACGCCAGTCGGGAATTGCGGGCCAAGGTGGCCGAGGAGCGCAAAGCCATGCCGCACTTTGAGGCGATGCGTGAAGGCCAGCCATCAAAACGCGACCGGCGCGTAATCGACCGGTTGCGAGGCCGGGTTTAGCTCGCGAGTACCGCGCGGGCAACGCGCATGACGTTGCCGCCCAGGATCTTCTGAATATCCGTGTCGGAGAGGCCACGCTGCACCATGCCGACGGTGAACATCGGCCAGTTCGTCCAGGCGAGGCTGGGGTGCGAACGATTATCCAGTGCTCCGGGCGGCCAGAGGGCTTCGTAGCCGGGACGCTCCTTCGGACGTGGGCCTACCTTGCGATACTCGGCGTTGGCGCCGCTGGGCATGTAGGCCAGGTCGGTGCCGATGGCAACGTGATCGGCGCCGAAGCGCTTCACCAGATACTCAATCTGATCGAGCATGGCATTGATGTCGCCGGTGCGGCCGAGGAACGAGACCACGCTGAACACACCGACGAAGCCGCCGGTGTCGACAATGGCGCGGATCACTTCGTCCGGCTTGGAGCGGATATGCGGATTCACCGCAACTGCGCCGGTGTGGCTCGCGACCATCGGTTTGCTGGATGCCTTGGCAGCCTCCAGACTGGTGCGCCAGCCCGAGTGCGCGACGTCGACGATTACCCCGACGCGATTCATCTCGGCGATGGCGGCACGCCCAAGGTCGCTGATACCGGCGTTGGCCGGCTCCGCGCAGCCGTCCCCGAGGACATTGCGGCGGTTGTAGGTGAGATGCATCATGCGGATGCCAAGCTGGAAGAACATCCGGATGTGGGCCAGTTCTTCCTGCACGGAATTCCATTCCTGCGCCAGCGGCACTCCGTTGCCGGTGAGATAGACGCAATGGCGCCCTTGCTTCTTCGCGGCTTCGATATCACCGGGAGAGGCCGCGCGTGAGACGTGGCTGCGGAGCTTGTCGGTGAGATAGGTAAAGGAAGCGAGACGCTTCAGCAGGCGCATGGGCGAACTACCCTCTTCGCCAGCGTTCTGGAGCACGCAGGTGACTCCCGAGGCATCCCAGGCTTCTCGATACTCCTGCTGCTGCAAGGGATCGTCGGCGACGCGCGTGAGCAGCATGTCGGTCTGCAGGTCTTCCAGTTCCAGGTTGTTCGCACCCGCCTCGATGGCCTTGCGAATCGAATCGCCGTCAATGGCCGAGCGCGGCGAGAAGCCATACGATTCCACAACCAGCGATTGCGCGTGCAATTCCAGCGCGTGCTGCAGCACTTTGTCGCTGGGCTTCAGCACGGCCAGTGCGGCGTCCCGCGAGGCCCGGATCTGGCTGTTGGATGCGGCCGGCTGCAGCAGCGCGGCGAACGATGAGCCCATGAACTGCCGGCGATTCGTCATGAGTGGCCTCCTCCGAGATAGCGATTGAACCAATCCACCATTTTGCGCTTCTGGTCGTCGTTGTAGACGTGCCCCGTCTCCGGGTAGATGATGCTGTGGAATGACTCAGGCTTGCCGTAGAGTTTGTAGAACCCCGCCAGGATCTGCTCCAGTTTCTTCATACCCTCGGGCGGCGAACCGGCGTCGCGATCGCCCGTCAACACCAGGAACGGCCGCGGAGCGATCAGAGCCATGACGCCTTCGGTATCGAAGTGCTTGAGCAGGCCCGGCACGAAATAGTAGATGCCGTGCGCCTTGAGCTCGCGGATGGCAATGAGGTCTTCATAGCGCGTGAAACAGGCGACTCCGACGACGGCTTTGATGCGATCGTCGATGGCGGCCAGCCACCAGGCTCGGGTGCTGCCCATGCTCATCCCCTGCGCACCAATGCGGGCGGGATCGACCTCGGGCCGGGAGGCAAGGTAATCGAGAGCGATCAGCTCGTCTCGCAACATCATGCCCCAGAGGGTGCGGCCGAGCCACAGGTTGAGCTTGAACAGAGAGGCCTCCTGATCTGAGCCGCGCTGCATGGTTTCCAGCGCGCCAGCGGGACCAGCGCCTTTGCGCTCACCGTTGAAGTAGTTGTCGATGCCGATGACGACGTAGCCCTGCTTCGCCAACAGTTCGGCGACGTCCTGCGAGGTGGGCTGGTAGCCGAACATATTCTCCTTACTGCTGGAATGGCCGTGCATGGTGAGGATCGCGGGATGACGCTGTTTTCCGTCCTCGGGTATGGCGATGTAGCCAGGAACCTGCGAATCCACACCGTTGTGAAAAACGAACTTCTCGATCCGCCAGCCGGCCTTCTTATCTACGCTCACGATTCTCACGTTGGCGGGCGAGGGACGGGGCGGCAGTTCGCCGAGCGAGTGGATGACGATGGCTTTCACTTTGGCGCGCTCCGCCCGCCAGGAGGTTAGATCCCGCGGGACCGCGAGCTTGCCGATAGGGAGGTTGCGAAAGCCCTCCGGGACGCCCTCCCACGGGGCCTGCAAGGGCTCAGGCGGCGCCTGGGCGAAAGTTGCCAGCCCGAGCAACGCAATCCACGTATGACGCATACAAGAAGCTTACGCCTGCCGGGCCGCTGCTGCGAACTCGACTTCAGGGCGAGGGCCGCGTACGTGACTGAGTTTCGTGCAGCGTGCCGCCCGCCCAGTCCCGGACTTCGGCTCGGTGCGAGACGCTGCCGCTGCTTCAGTGGTGCTTGGAACAAGACCCGCGACGCCGGCGGCCCGTGCGTGCCGTACGGGCATGGGACGAGCCAGGATGAACCCGGGCAGGCAGTATAAGCTCCATACACTGAGACGACTTCACCACCCCACCGTTCGATCAGCAGTCGATCATGGACTTCAGGACGACTCCAATCGATGGCACTCGGGAGGTCCGACCTGACTGACAGAGGTCCAAGCCGGTCCATGGAACGTTTCCAGAACGAACTCCATTCGCGAAACCGGTGCTCCAACCTGGCGAGACCGGTGGGTTTCGTTGTGGCAGCCGCCATTGGCTGAGCCCCTGGAAGTATGCGGTTTGATGGGTGAGGATGAGTCCGGCGCCGGTTTCCGGCGGCAGGAGTTCGAGGATGACCAGAGACGCCGGGATACAGGTTTCAGCCACCGCCATGGTCGACGCAAGGGCAAGTCGGCGGTTGAGCACGAGATCCGGATAGCTGGTGTGGCTGGAGCGGGCGATACCATTCAGCGGGGAGCGTGCCGCCCAACTCGAAAATCCAATGCGAAGTGCTCGATATCGTGGTGATGGCCCTCGACAAACCAGCGGTGTTTCCTGGCTGGGTCGGCGAATGCGGCAAGCACGCGGTCTGTCGAGGACGGAACGCTCCGCCAGAGTCCTGCGTCCCTTGCTTCCGAGGAACATGGTTAGGTCCTCCCTTGAGCCTTGGGCAGGCGGCGACGCGGGACGGATCCAGGCCTTTAGATGAGGAGCCAGACAGCCAGACCTGCCGCGAACATTGCCGCGAAGCCGGAGGCGACGCGGTGACCGAAGGCGGCACCGCCCTTGCGGTAGGCGACTCCCGCCTTGAGCAGTCCGTTGGCGGCGAGGGCGATGAGGAGTGATGCAACGGCGGCATGCTGAAGGGTCTTGCCGTCACGGAGCATGCCGCTGAGGGTGAATGCGATGGCATCGACATCGACCGAGCCGCCCAGGGCGCTGGACACGTAGAGGCCGGCCTGTCCGAACTGCTCGGCGCCGCCACGGGCGATGAGGCGGACCAGCGCAAAGAGGAGACCGAACTGAACGGCCGGCATAAGGCGAAAAGTGTTACGGATGACGATGGGGCCGTGGGATTCGGCAACGTTCATGGTGCGTCGGGCGAGGAGGAGCGTGAGGGCGAGGCCGGCAATCGTCATCGCAGCTAGGACGGGCAGGCAGGCAGCCGCGAGGTGACCGCCAGTGATCCAGAGAAGCACGAGAACTCGCGGGAACTGGATTGTGTTGGCGAGCACGGTGGCGATCGCCAGCTCCTTGACGCGATGCGGCTCCTCGGCGGCCTGCCCGGCAAAGGCGGTGGTGGCTGCGGTGGTGGAACCGATGCCGCCCAGAATGGCGGTGAGCCGGAGGCCCTGCGATTCGCCCAGGAATTTCTGGAGGAAATAGCCGAGGTAGGAGATGGAGCAGACGAGGATGACGAAGATCCAGACGCGCCGGGGATTGAAAAACTCATAGGGTCCGAAGCCGCCGTCCGGCAGGACCGGGAGGATCACAAAGACGACAGCAAGGAAGCGTAGGGTATCGAAATACTCGCCTTCGGTAACGGTCTCGCGGAAGAACCTCTGGAGCGGCTCGCGCGCCTCCAGAAACAGGGCAAGGATGACGGTGAGGGCGATGGCCAGCTGGGTACCCCAGACGAGACCCGGAGTGGCCGTGAGAACGCACAGGAGAAACGTGACGACGCCGACGATCTCGGTGGTGATCCCGGTCCGGCCGGGCGTCTGAAAACGGAAGAGCCAGAGTAGTGCGGTGATGCTGAGGAGTGCGGCGACGGTGATCAAAGGCTGGGCCAGGAGCCCGCAGAGGCCGCCGGCGAGTCCGATGCTGATGAAGTCACGCAGGCCGGCGTGGCGTTCGTCGCGGTCCGATTCCCGCTCAATGCCAACAATCAGGCCGATGAGGAGGGACTCGCCCATTGCGATCCAGGCTTGTGGGAGTGGTTCCACTACTTCTCGATTCGTCCGGGACTGCGGGAATAGCGCATGTCTAGCGAGAACGCTCCTCCCGGGCGGCCGAGGCGGCCTTCATGAGGGTCTTCTGGCGGTCTTTCTCCAGCTTGAGCAATTCGGAGCGGCGGCGCTCCTTGATGCTTTCGTCGATCTTGTGCCAGAACTTCCGAACGTAGTCCGCGGCGGAGACCAGCGCAAAGAGCATGGTACCCCAGAGCGCGGCAGTGGCGAACGGCGTCAGCCACGGCTGCTCCACCGCCGCCAGGATCAGCGCGATGGCGAGAACCTGGGTCACCATTTTGGTCTTGCCGAGTTCGGAGGCCTGGATGGTATAGCCTTCGCTGGCGGCGATGCTGCGCAACCCGGAGACCGCGAACTCCCGGCCGATGATGAGTACCGCCATCCAGCCGGGCACCCGGTGAACCTGAACCAGCGAGATGAGAGCGGCCGATATAAGCAGTTTGTCGGCGATGGGATCCAGCAGCATGCCGACGGTGGTGATCTGATTCCAGCGGCGCGCCAGATAGCCGTCCAGCAAATCTGTGAAGGCGGCAACCAGAAAGATGATCAGCGCGGCGTTCTCGTTGCTCAACATGGAACCGAACACGGCGTAGGACGCGTCGTCCTGCACCAGCACGGCCACCAGGAGCGGCACGAAGAAGATGCGGAGAAGGGTAAGCGCGTTCGGGATGTTCATCGACCCTTCCTCAAGATAAACCAAACCGTCATTGTGGAAAAGGCGAATCTATAAGTATTTGAAAAATATACACCGACCTTGGGTACTCGCTGGTTATCCACACAGTTTCCCACAGGCTGTGGATTACTCGACGCGATAGGCGGACACACGCCGGAGGACAGAGGCGGGAACCTCCGCGGCTATTTCGCAGAAGGCCTCGGTATACTCCTGACGGGTAACGCGGGCGAACTCGTGCAGGAGATGGACGGAGCCCAGGTCGTCGAGAGGAAAGCGGAAGAGAGCGGGTTCGATGGGGTCGGCTGGGAGGATCTCGTCGATGAGCGCGTAGAGACGGCCGAGTCCCTCGCCGGAACGGGCCGACATCGCGACGCAGGGGATGCCGTCGGATTCGCCGGAGAGGCGGCGGGCCAGTGCGGCGCGCTCCTCTTCGGGGCAGTCGAGTGCGTCCATTTTGTTCAAAACGAGCACTTGAGGGGTGTTTTCGGCGCCGATTTCGTTCAGAACGCGACGCACCTGGGAACAATGCGCGGAGGCAGCGGGAGAGGACGCGTCGACTATGTGGAGCAGGAGCGACGCCTCGGTGACCTCTTCCAACGTCGCGCGAAATGCCTGAACCAGAGGGGTGGGCAGTTGCCGGATGAAGCCGACAGTATCGCTGAGAAGCACGCGGCGGCGGGAGGGTAGCTGCACCTGGCGGACCGTCGGATCGAGCGTGGCGAACATACGCGCGTCGGTGAGGACGGTTGCGCCGGTGAGGCGGTTGAAGAGCGTGGACTTGCCGGCATTGGTGTAGCCGACGAGTGCCAGCGTCATCAAAGGCACGGCCTGCCGGAGGCGGCGCTGGACTCCGCGGGAGCCGCGCACTGCCGTGAGATCCTGCTGGATCTTTTTGATCTTGTGGTGGATGCGGCGGCGGTCGGTCTCGAGCTTGGTTTCGCCCGGGCCGCGGGTGCCGATGCCGCCACCGAGGCGGGACATGGCGACGCCGTGACCGGTGAGCCGGGGGAGAAGATAGTTTAGCTGAGCGAGCTCTACCTGGAGTTGGCCCTCACGGGTCCGGGCTCGGCGGGCGAAGATATCGAGGATCAACTGCGTGCGATCCACGACTTTACAGCCGAGAGCTTTTTCCAGGTTGCGTTGCTGGGAACCGCCAAGCTCATGATCGACCAGGGCAACGTCCACGTCCATGGACTGGACGAGACTCTTCAGTTCTTCCAGCTTGCCGGAGCCAAGCAGCGTGGCTTGGTCGAAAGACGCACGTTGCTGGAGAACCTTCTCAAGAACCTCGGCGCCCGCGCTCTCAGCGAGTGCGGCAAGCTCATCGAGCGATTCGGAGGGATCGGGCGCATCCGGTTCCTTGTGCCGTCCGGTGATTTCGACGGCAAGCAGGATGGCCCGTTCGCTGTGGGATGGCTTCAACTAGAACCTCAGCCCTCCACTGGCTCGCCGGGTGGTTGGCCGGGGAAACCGGGCGCACCGGCGGGGCCGGACACGGGATGACCGATGCCGGCGTGAACCGGCTTGGAAATCACAACCGTCGAGATGGCGTGCTTGAAAATCAACTGTTCCTGATTGTTGGTCTCCAGGATGACCGAGTATTTGTCGAAGCTCTTGATGCGCCCGGAGAGCTTCACGCCACTCATCAGGTAGATGGTCAGGAACGTCTTCTCTTTACGAGCGTTATTGAGGAACGCTTCCTGAATGTTCTGAGCCTGTTTCTCCATGCCAGGCCTCTTTGGACCCAACGGGGCTTTTCTAATCTCTTCCATCATTTGTTCGGCCCCTCCCTTCTCCATAGCAAAGGCATATTGCCAAAAAATCGAACAGCCGGCGGAGCCCGCTCCGCGGGGAGCGGCCGCCAGCCAGAGGGCGAACAAATGGCGTTTGTCCGGCCCGCCGTGCTGCCAACGAGTTTAATCCCGAATGCGCTCTCCGGGCAAGTGCTTCATGCAGAACGAGGTTGCGGTACATTCGCTAGTGATGGCTAGCGCGGAACAATTAGGCAGAAGAGTCTCGCTGATCAGCATGGCGGTAAGCGGCGGACTTGCCGTGGCCAAGCTGGTGATCGGGTGGCTGGCGGGATCGAACTCGGTGATGGCGGATGGCGTGGAGAGCGCCGGGGACGTGCTGGCATCGGGCTTCATTCTGTTCGGGCTGTGGGTAGCCGCCAGGCCGCCGGATGAGAATCATCCCTACGGACATGGCAGATTCGAGACGCTCACCGGCCTGGCGGTGGGTATCGGACTGGCGCTGGTGGGAGTGCTGATTTCGTGGAAGTCCCTGCAGGGTATTGGATTGGACCACAGCCCACCGAAGCTGTACGCGATTTGGCCGCTGATCGCGTCGGTGTTGATGAAGGGCTTCCTGGCAACGTACAAGTTCAAGGTCGGGACGAAGATCGGCAGTTCAGCATTGAGAGCCGACGCGTGGAACGACACGGTGGATATCCTTTCCGGAACTGTTGCACTGTGTGCGGTAGGGCTGACGCTGTACGACCCTTCGCGCTTTCTGTCGGCCGATCACTTCGGCGGCGGTGCCGTGGGGCTGATCGTCATCGTACTGGGTTTCCAGGTGATGCGGGAGACCGGGATGACCCTTATGGATACGATGCCTGACAACGGCAGCATCGGAGAGATCCGAGAGTCGGCGCTGAAGGTCCCGGGTGCGCTGGATGTGGAGAAGTGCTTTGCCCGCAAAACGGGACTCCGATACCACGTGGATCTTCACCTGGAGGTAGATCCGAAGTTGACGGTGCTGGAGGGGCACTCGATCGCGGAGCAGGTGCGTAATCAGGTGAAGCAGGATCTGGAGTGGGTGGCTGACGTACTGGTGCACGTGGAGCCCCACGGAGGGTGCGGCTATGATGGAAAACATTGAAATCGCGCGGCTTCTGGCGGAAACGTCGGACCTGATGGAGATCGGAGGCGAGGACGGATTCCGGATTCGCAGCTACCGCAATGCGGCGAGCGCGATTGAGGGACATCCGGAGAAGATCGCCGAAATTGTAGCGGACCCGGCGCGGAAGGTGACCGACATTGCCGGCATCGGCAAGGGGATCGCCGAGGCGCTGAAGGAAATTGTGACTCGGGGTTCCTTCGCACGTCGCGACGAGATGCTGGAGCGCTACCCGCCGACAGCGCTGGAGATGCTGAGGATTCAGGGGCTGGGACCGAAGACGGTGCGCACGCTGTGGGAGCATTTCCGGGTGAGCACGCTGGAGGATCTGGAGCGGTTGTGCAAGGAGCACAAACTGCAGGATCTGCCACGGATGGGCGCCAAGCTGGAAGAGAAGATTTTAAAGGGGATCAGCCACTACCGGCAGGGCGCGGGGCGGTTCCTGGTGAACTACGCGACGGCGGCAGCGGCGGAACTGGTGGCTTATCTGGCGGAGACTCCGGGCGTGGAGCGCGTGACACCGGCGGGGAGCCTCAGGCGGGCCAAGGAGACGGTGGGGGACCTGGACCTGCTGGTGACCGGCGACGGCGCAGCAGCGGCTCTGGATCGATTTGTGGCCCACCCCAGGGTGCATGACGTGCTGGGCCATGGCGCGAACAAGGCTAGTGCGCGGTTCGGGTTGGAAGGCTTGCAGGTGGACGTGAGGGCCGTGCCGCGGGAGAGCTTCGGGGCCGCCCTGCAGTACTTCAGCGGGAGCAAGGAACACAACGTGGCGCTGCGTCAGCGGGCGCAGCGGATGGGGCTGACTCTGAACGAGTATGGACTGTTCCGCGTGGACGACGAGTCGCGGGCGGCCGGCGCGACGGAAGAGGAAGTCTATGGCGCGCTGGGCCTGGCCTGGATACCGCCGGAGTTGCGTGAGAATCAGGGCGAAATCGAGGCGGCGGCTACGTCGGGCGGACTGCCGGAGTTGATCGAGCTCGACGCCATCCGCGGCGACCTCCACATGCACACGCGGGAGAGCGACGGCCGGGCCACTCTGGAAGAG
>CAYVDY010000012.1:13628-30949 GCA_964450255.1 uncultured Candidatus Solibacter sp.
AACGAGTACGGGCTGTTCCGGGTGGACGACGAATCGCGCGTGGCCGGCGAGACGGAAGAGGGAGTGTACGCGGCGCTGGGACTGGCGTGGATTCCGCCGGAGCTTCGCGAGAATCAGGGCGAAATTGACGCCGCCGCGGCTGGCGAGCTGCCGGAGTTGATCGAGGCCAGTGCAATTCGCGGCGATCTGCACATGCACACGCGGGAAAGCGATGGACGGGCGACGCTGGAGGAGATGGCCGAGGCGGCGAAGGCACTGGGGTATGAGTACATCGCGGTGACGGATCATTCGAAGGCGCTGGCGATGGCCAACGGGCTGGATGAGCGGCGGGCGGTGGACTTTGCGGCACAGGTGCGCGAGTTCAACAAGGAAGACCGGGGGATCCGGGTGTTTTCGGGACTGGAATGCGACATTTTGCGCGACGGGCGCATGGATCTGAGCGAAGATGCCCTGGCGGAGCTGGATTTCGTGGTCGCTAGCGTGCATGGTTACATGAATCTGGAGACAGCCGAGATGACGGACCGGCTGCTACGGGCGATGGAGAGCCCTTCGGTGCAGGTGCTGGGTCATCCGACCGGGCGGGTATTGCTGCATCGCGAGGGGTACACGTACGACTTTGATCGCGTGGCGGCGGATGCGGCGCGGCGCGGAGTTTGGATGGAGATCAATGCTAGTCCGGAGCGGCTGGACCTGAGCGCGGCGCTGATCCGGCGGGCGAAGGCGCTGGGCGTGAGGTTCACGATATCCACGGACGCGCATCATCCGAAGCACCTATCGAACATGCGATACGGGGTGGCGATGGCGCGGCGCGGTTGGCTGACGCGCGAGGATGTGATGAATACCAGGCCGGCGGCGGAGTTCGCAGCCGGGAAGCGGAGAACATAGATGGCGATGAAGCTGATTTCGTCCGAAGAGGTGCTGAGGACCAGGGTGTTCCGGGTGACCGAGGATCACGCAGTGGACCCGGATGGATTTGAGATCCGGCGGGCGATCGTCCAGCACAATGGTTCGGCCGTCATGATGGCGGTGGACCCGCTGAACCGGCTATTGCTTGTCCGGCAGTACCGGCTGCCGGCACGGAAGTACCTGTGGGAACTGCCGGCCGGGCGGATCGACGACGGTGAAACGGCCCTGAAGGCGGCCAAGCGGGAACTAATCGAAGAGACCGGATATCGTGCCAAAAAGTGGACGAGACTGGCTCATTTTTACCCGAGTCCAGGGTTTCTGGCAGAGACGATGACGATCTACGTGGCGCAGGATCTGACGGCGGGGACGGCCACTCCGATGGATGACGAGCGGATCGAGTGCCAATGGTTTCACCTGCACGAGGTGGAAGTAATGATCGAGAAGGGGCAGGTGCAGGACGCGAAGTCGCTGATCGGTTGGGCGTTCTGGCGGTTGAAGAGAAAGGCGCCGAAGCGGTAGTCTCCAGCGCCGTTCAACCTTCGTCGCGAAGCGTTGTCACAGGGTCCACACGGGCTGCCCGGTTGGCGGGAACGAAGCCGGCGATCACTCCGACTACCGTCATGCAGCCCAGTGCGACGGTGAATACCAGTGGATCCAGCGGAGACACCTCGAACAGAAGGCTCTTCATCACTCTTGTCAGGGCAAGTGCTCCGAGTGTTCCGAAGGCAAGCCCGGCCCCAACCAAGGTGAGTGCGTTTCTCAGGACTTGGGAGACCACGTCTCGCGGTTGGGCTCCCAACGCCAGACGAATTCCAATCTCCCGCCGCTGCTGTGTGACCGCCTGGGAGAGCACTCCGAAGAGGCCGATTGCGGTCAGCAGAGACGCGATCATCGCGAAAGCGCCGATCAGCCACGCGGGCCGGCGAGCCCCGGAGAGAGTTCGCTCGCGGACCTCTTGCATGGTAGCGATGTCTCCAAGCGGCAGATTGCGATCGAGCTCACGAACAGCATCGCGGATGCTGGTGACCAGGGAGAGAGGCTCCGCCTGAGTGCGAACGAGCATTTTGATTTCTTGTGTGGGCACCTGGGCGAGGGGGACATACACGACGGCGGGGTCCGGCGAGCCAGGCCCGGCGACGCGTTCACTGCGGATGACGCCCGCGATCTCGACGTCTTCGGTAACTGTTCCTTTCGCGATGTAGCGGGGACAATAAAGGCCCACCGACTGCCCAACGGGATTCTTCATGCCGCCGACCTCCGCAAGGCGGCTGGCCAATGCCTGGTTGATGACCATCACTCGCCTCGCTCCCTGGCGATCCCGCCCCGTGATATCGCGGCCGGCCAGCAAGGGGATGCCGAGGGCGCGGAAATAGCCTGGGTCCACCCGCTTGAAGCGGACGTTGACTGGCGGCTTGATACCGGCGATCTCCACCGCCTCCCCGTTGCCGATCCAACGAAGGGGGAGGTGGGTCGAGAGCCCTGATTCCAGAACTCCCGGAATGGCCTTGACTCGCTCCGTAAGGCCCTGGTAGAAGTCCGCAGCACGTTCCGCCGTCGGATAGTCCCGCGCGGGCAGACTCAATGACATCGTGATGACGTTCTCAATTCTGATGCCGGTCTCCAATTGCTGGAGTTTCGACAGGCTGCGGAAGAGGAGCAGCGCGCCGCAGACAAGCACTACAGAGAGCGCGACTTCCGCGGTGACAATGTAGCGCCGAAGCCTGTGATGCGAGCCGGAGGATCCGCGGCTTGCCAGGTTCAATGAGCGCCCCATAGTCCCGGCAGAGGTCTGCAACGCCGGAAGCGCGCTCACCAGCAACGCTACGCTGAGCGCGGCAGCGGCGGCGAAGCCAAAGACGCGATTATCCAGGCCGATCGACGCCGTGTAGGGGATCGACTGCGCCAGGAACGGAGTGGCGGCCTGGATCAGAAGCGACCCGACAGCCAGGCCCGCGGCTCCTCCCAACAGGCACAGCACCAGGCTCTCGGTCAGCAACTGGGCCACCAGCCGGCCACGGGAGGCGCCGAGCGCGGCCCGAACCGCCATCTCTTTCGAACGAGCGGCGCCCTTGGCGAGCAGCAGATTCGCCACGTTCGCGCAGGTGATCAGCAGGACCAGGAAGACGGCGCCGAAAGCGACGAAGATCGAACGCTGCAGATTGTCTCCGACCAGCAAGCGGCCCAGCGGCTCCACGACGATGGCCCAGTCCCGTTTCCAGAACGGGTTGACCGCGACCATCGCGGAGCGAATGGAGCTCATCTGTTCCCGGGCCTGCTCCAGACTGACACCCTTGCGAATACGCCCGTGGACGCCGAGCCAGTGGCTCTCGCGCAGATACTGGTCCGGCGTAAATATGAGAGATTTCCAGAACGCTGCGTCGTCGCGGTCGAACGGGCCGGGCGGGAGGACACCGATCACCTGATAGGGCTGTCCGTCCAGCACAATCCGGCGATCCAGGATGTCCGATGCCTCGCCGAAATACATCTGCCAGGTGGCGTGACTCAGCACCACCGTGGCATCGGCGCCCGGCCGGTCTTCGTTCTGCGTGAACGTGCGTCCCAGCAGCGGAATAGTGGCGAACACCCTGAAGTAGTCGGCGGTGACAGCCTTGCCGGCGAGGCGGAGCGGATCGCCCTGGCCCGTCAGGGTGACAGAAACGGGGATCTCCGCGGAGAGAGCTTCAAATGTGGTCCCGAGGCGTCGCCAGTCGAGGAAGTCCGGCGTGGTGGTGGCGTTGGTAACGCCGGGACGCGGCGCTTCCCACACGCGGACGATGCGTTCGGGGTCCGGGAACGGAAGTGGCTTCAGCAGGACGGCGTCCACGAGGCTGAACATCGCCACGTTGGCCCCGATACCGAGCGCGAGCACACCGACAATGATCGCGCTTAGGCCCGGATCGCGCACCAATGCGTTGAGACCGCAGCGGAAATCGCGCACCAAGTTTTCCAGCCGCAGAGGACTTCGGCTTTCCCGATGTTCTTCTTTCACCTGTTCAATCCCTCCGAATTGGCGGCGCGCCGCCGCGCGGGCTTCCTCGGGCGCGAGGCCGGCCGCGAGGGCATCGTGCTCAGCCATCTCCAAGTGCGCCTGAACCTCGGCCTCCAGTTCCCGTTCCAGCGATCTCGTCCGCGCGAGAGCCATCAGCCGGGCGAGGGCGCGCCGGACGGTCACGATGATGCCTCCAGGAATCGCGCCACCAGCGCGGTGGACTTCTCCCAGTTCGCCACCTCCAACAGCAACTGCTTCCTCCCTGCCCTGGTCAGCGAGTAAAATTTCACCTTCCGATTGGTCTCTGAGGTGCCCCAATCCGTTTCGATCCAACCTTCCTGCTGAAGGCGAATGAGAGCGGGGTAGACCGACCCCTGGCTCAACTGCATGGAATCACCACAGACCTGTTCAATCCGCCGCGCCAGGGCATAGCCGTGCATCCGGCCCATGGTTTCGAGCGACTTCAGGAGAAGGAGGTCCAGGGTTCCGTAGGGGACCTCCGCTTTTCGTTTCGACATGTCGGCCATCGACAGCTATCATGCGGCACCGCGGCATCGACGTCAAGTAAACTCTTCCTCATCCGAGGCTGGCGGTGGAGCTTGCCTCCGGGCGCGCAACCGCTGAGGGAGCCGCCGTCCGGGACCACAACACTGATAGACGATGGAGGTTGTGATCGAAGATCGAGTGGACGCTTTGGCGGCTGAAGGGCAGGAGTTCAGTTTTCAGCAGCGATTGCGGCGAGAGACGCGGACTTTACGCGGCACGCGTGAGCGTAGGCGCAATACTGGCAGGCATCGGTGTCGGCTGGATCTACGGCGATGTCGCCGAGACGGATTCTGGCAATGGCGTCCCGGGCAGCGGCGATCGCTCTGTCCAGCCAGGCTTGAACCTCAGCGGGATCATTGGATCCGCTCCACTTGGTTTCATTGCGGACGCCGGCCAGATGGAATGCCGCGGGCGTCGCGCCATCCTTGCACAATGCAGCCAAGTAAAGCCCCCCCTGGATGTTGGTGCCATCGTCGTATTTCTTGAGGCGCGCGGAAACACTGGACGTGAATTTGTAATCCGCGACAGCGACCTGCGCGCCGTCGGGCGAGATATCGACGCGATCGGCCCGGCCTTTGATCAGGGCGCCGTCGAGCGTGAGCTCTATCTCCTTTTCCGGGATCGTCGTCCAGCCGTCAGGAATGCGTTGATCCTGCTCGTAGAGAGCGAGACTGCGGAGGATCAGGACTCGGGCCAGTTCCACGCGATGCGAGGCGGGGACGCGCTTCCTCTGGACGAAACGCTGGAGGGCTCTGGTGAAGGTCTCGTCCAGAGTGCCGAGGCCGCGGTAGTGGTCCGCGATGGCCTGGTGGATCAGCGAGCCTTGGGCAAGAATGTCGAGACGTTCGTGCGGAAGCGGGTTGGGCTCGCGAAGGTGAAGAGTGTGATTCGCGAAGAACTGGAAGGGACACTGGAGAAAGGACTCCAGGGCGGTGGGGCGGAATGAATCGTGCTGTGGTGGGGCAGCAGCCAGGGAGGGCGGCGGCGCGGGTTGAACGGGTTGGGTAGGACGAACCCGGATGGAACGAGCGGAAGCAGCCTCCAGATTCAGGTGATCGAGGGCGAAGGTGCGGAGGGTGGGCTGGCCCTTGTCGTCGTTAGCAGGATAGGAGAGAACCAGCTCGCAGGTGGCGCGGGTGAGGGCGAATTCGAAGAGGAAGGCCTCTTCGGCTTCGCGGTCGGTGCGAGTGGAGACGGGGATGCCGTTACGCCGAAGGCGATGGCGGGTCTCTTCGCTAAGAACGGGATCGGGCGAGGCGATTCGGGGGAAGTCGCCTTCGAGAAGACCGCAAACAAAGACGACGGGCAGTTCCCACTGGCGGGCCTCATAGACATCGAGGAGATGGACGGCATCGCGGCGATGATCGGGGAGCCGAAGCGTGGCCTCCTGCAAGGCTTCTTGCGCCTCCCGCCAGAAGCCCTCCAGGAACAAGGGCTGGTCCCCGAGGAGCGGGACGATGCCGGCCAGGGTGGCTTCGAAGGTGCGCTGGGCTTCGGCCTGGGCGCGCCAGATGCCGAGGTCCAGTGGAGAAACGGGGCCGTCGATGACTGGCGGAGCGATGAAGGTGCGGAGGCTGGCCAGGCGGGCCGCCCATTCGGCTGGAGTGGCGGTTTCGGTGGCCCACGGGGTGAGAGTGCGGAGGGCGTGGATGCGGGGGTGGAGATCCGGCGGCGCGATGCGCAGGAGCTCGTCGAGACCTTCAGCGGGGAGGGCGGCGCGGACGAGGTCATGAAGCAGGTCGGCGGCGAGTGCCTTAGCCGTGCGGGCGCACTCCCACTGGTTGAGAAGCGCATCGATGAGGTCGATGTAGGTGCGGACGACAGGGTGGCCGGTGAGGGGCTGAGTGAAGTAGCCGCGAACCGGGATGCCCAGGCGGGCGCAGGTGGTTTCCAGCAGCGGAGCGTAGGGGCGCGCGGAGCGAAGAACGACGCCCATCTCGCGCCAGGCCGTCCCTTTGTCATGGTGCTCCAGGATACGGAGCGCGATGTCCTCCACTTCGCGCTGCCGGGAGGTTGCGGCGATCAGGATCTGCCTGGGGATGGGGCGGATGGGATGAAGGCTCTGCTCGCGGAATCCCATCTGGCGCAGCGATTCGAGACACGGCGTAGCGCCCGGCCATTCGGGGAGAGTGATGGTGACACGGGTGTGAGTCTTCAGCGCGCGGATGAGTTCGAGTTCGCCCCGGCTGAAGGAGAAAAATCCGTCGATGTAAATGTCCTCGGGGAGAGGCGGAATGTTGTCCCGGATGTGGCGCGCTGCGATGAGCAGTTGCTGGGCGCGGAGGAGCAGGCCTCGGCGTTTCAGTTCGTCTTCGAGGTCATCGTAGACGACGCCGAGGGCTTGCATGGCCTCGCTGGAGTGGACGCCAAGGGTACGGAGGGCGGTCCACTGAAGCGCGTCGCAGCCGGAGTTGGCGAGGTCTTCGAGTGAATTTGCAAGCGCGGGGGCAAAGCCCGGGCTATGCAGGAGCGTGGCGAAGGTCTTGGGCTGACGGTTTTCGAGGATCTGGCGGAGGAGGAACGCGAGGTCCGTCGCCGACGCGAGTTTCGCTGAGGGTGTGAGCTCGTGCAGGAACGCCGCGATGGTGGTGATGGCGGACGGCCGGACGACGGCGCCTTCGCGGGCAAGCTGATTGCGGAGGTGGCCGGCCATGGTGGACGTAGGCACCAGCAGCCGGCACGAGGCGCGCCGCCGCAGCTCGTCGAGGATGAGCGTGGTCTTGCCGGAACCGGGAGGGCCTAGGAGGAGGCGCATGCCGGTTGCAGAAGCGGAGCGGTGGACTCGCGCAGAGTGAGGGTGGGCGTGAGCAGAATCTCGCGCGGCTGTAGCGTGGTCGTGAGGGATTCGAAGATCAGGCGGCCGATCAGGTCCCGCGGGATGTGGGCCGTGGTGAGGGATGGACTGACAATATCGGCGAGCTCGATGTCATCGAAGCCGGTGAGAGAAACATCCTGCGGGACTCGGAGGTTCCGCGCGCGGAGTTCGCGAAGCGCGCCGGCGGCCATGAAGTCGTTGACGCAGACGATGGCCGTGGGCTGAAAGCCCTCGCCGAAGATGGCGCCAACGGCCTCGCGGCCGCCACAGAAACTATCGGCGCCGGTGGCGGTGCGGTATTCGATGGCGGGGGAAAACTGGCGGACAATTTCGAGAAAGGTCTCTTTGCGGTCGTGCAAAGGGCCAAGAGTGGGGTGGTGACCGACAAAAGCGAGACGGCGGTGGCCGAGTTCAACCAGATGGGAGACCAGGCGTTGCATGCCGGCGCGATAGTCAACTTTGATGTGAACGAGGCCGCGGCGGGGCGTACCAACGTCGTAAACGACGATGGGCAGTTCGTGATGGGCGAGTTCGTCCAGCAGCGGTTCATCCATCTCGGAAACGACGATCGCGAGGCCGGAGAGGCGGCGGCCGATCATGAGGCGGACGAGGGAGTGGAGACGTTCCGGGCGATAGCCGGTATTGGTAACGAGAACCTCGTAGGCGGCATCGTGGGCCGCGGCCTCGAGACTGCGAAAGATATCCAGGAAGAACGGGTTCTCCAAGTTGGAGACGATGACGCCGACCATGCGGGGATCTCCGCCGGCGAGGGCGCGGGCGTGGACGTTGGGGTAGTAGCGGAGTTCTTCGGCGGCGCGGGCGACACGAAGGCGCGTCTCCTCTCGAACAACACCAACGTTGTTCATCACTCGCGACACTGTAGCTGTAGAGACGCCCGCGCGGCGGGCGACATCGGCGAGGTTCATTTTGCAGCTCCGAGGGGCGAGTCTACCAAAGTTTGCACTGCTTATCCGTTGGGCGCACCATGGGGTCACCCTGCTTGCAGGAGAATGCCTTGTGGAATTCTGGCATGTTCTGAAGCGTCCCAATAGCCCGGAACTTCCCAAGCGGGTGGGGGTTGGTGTTGAGTTGGAGGCGCGTGGATTCGGGGCGGTACTGCGTACCCCAGACGCGAGCGAAGGCGAGGAAGAAACGCTGCTCGGGGATAAATCCGTCGACCGTTTCCGGGGCCGGCTTACCCTTCAGGGAGCGCTGCCAGGCCTTGTAGGCAAGCGTGAGGCCGCCGAGGTCGCCGAGCGCTTCGCCGACGACGAGCTTGCCGTTGTGATGGAGGCCGTCGCCGACCTCCAGCGTGTTGAACTGATCGATCACGCAATCGCGGCGTGCGTTGAACTTCTCGATGTCGGCGGCGGTCCACCAGTTCTTGAGGTTGCCTTCGGCGTCGAACTTGGAGCCCTGGTCGTCGAAGCCGTGGCCCATTTCGTGGCCGATGACGGCCCCGATGGCGCCGTAGTTCATGGCATCGTCGGCCTGCATATCGAACATGGGCGCCTGCAGGATGCCGGCCGGAAAGGCAATCTCGTTCATCAGCGGGCTGTAGTAGGCGTTCACTGTGGGCGGGGTCATGCCCCAGTCGTTACGGTTGACGGGCTGGCCGATCTTGGCGAGGCCGTAGAGCCGCTCGTTCAATGCGGCGGCACGGAGGTTCTCGTAGTATTTTGCCTGATCGATGACGACCTTGGAGTAATCGCGGAACTTGTCGGGGTAACCGATCTTGGCGACGAAGGCGTTGAGCTTGGCGACGGCGGCCTGACGGGTGGCGGGTTCGAGCCAACTGGCATTGGTGAGTTCCTCCCGCAGCGTGACGCGGAGATTTTCGACCAGCTCGTTCATCCGGCGCTTGGCTTCGGGCGGGAAGTGCTTCTGAACGAAGACTTCGCCGAGAGCCTCGCCGAGATTGCGATCGACTGTCGCGACGCAGGTCTGCCAGCGGGGTTGCTGTTCCCTGACTCCGGTGAGCACGGTGTTGAAGGCGAAATCGAGGTCGACGAATGGCTTGGAGAGCGAGGGCGCGGCGGAATCGATGAGGCGCCAGCGGAGCCATGTTTTCCATTCGGCGATGGGGACGGCGGTGAGTTGGGCGTTGAACTTCTTCAGGTATTCCGGCTCGCCCACATTGATGGGAGTGGATTCAGAGAGTTTGAACTGAGCGAAGACGGGCTTCCAATCGAAGGCGGGCGTGAGGGCAGCCAGACCTGCGAAATCCACCTTGTGATAGCGGGCGTAAGGGTCGCGGCGCTGCACGTTGGTCATTGTTGCTCCGGCGAGCCCCGTTTCGAAAGCGAGGATGACCTTGGCGGAGGCGGAGGCGGACTCTGGCGCGTCGCCCAGAAGGACAAAGGTCTTGGCGACCTGGACGAGGAACTTGTCGCGAATCTCCTTTGAGCGGGGATCGTCCTTGAAGTAGTAATCGCGATCGGGCAGCGAGAGTCCGGCACCGCCGATGTTGATGATGACGTCCTTCGAGTTTTTCAGATCCTGGCCGCCGCGCAGTCCGACCGGTCCGATGTTGCTGGTGCGCTGCAGTGAGGCCAGGAGGGTGGCAAGTTGCTCGACGGACTGCACGGCTGCGATGCGGGCGAAGTCGTGCTGAAGCGGGGCGACGCCGCGCGCGTCGATGGCTGCGGTATCCATGCAACTGGCGTAGAGGTCGCCGATCTTGCGTTCTGCCGTGCCGGCGAGGGCATTGGATTTGGCCGCGGTTTCAAGGATGGCGCGAAGGCGTTCGCGGTTGCCCTCGGTGAGGGTGGAGAGAGTGCCCCAGGAGGGGTAGCGGGCGGGGATGGGGTTCTTGTCCAGCCAGCCGCCGTTGGTGAAACGCCAGAAATCGTCACAGGGCTTGCAGGTGGGGTCCAGACTGGATTTGTCGAAGGAGGAGGGCTGGGCGAAAACGAGGCTCGCGGAGAAGGCCGCAATGAAAAGAAGGCGATAGGTTCGCATGGTATTCGACCTGTAGTTTACATCCGGCGGTGGGGCAGTGGTCGAACGCTGCCCCACCGCAATCGCCAGGCTTACTTTTTGGGCGCGGCCGGTGTGGCCGCCTTGGCCGAAGCCTTGGTGGTGGCTGCGGCCGGCGCCGCAGCCTTGGCGGGCGCCTTAGCCGGCGCCTTCTTTGTGGTGGCGGGCTTCGGAGCCGCCGCGGGCGCTAGCACGATCCCGCCGGCGGGCAAGGGGCCAACACGCTCAAACGTAACCTTCGACATGATGACCGGAACGCTGGGCTTGTCGCCTGCGCCCTTAGGAACCGACGTGATCCGCTTCACCATCTCCTGACCTTCCACCACCTGGCCGAAGATCGTGTGCTTGCCATTGAGATGCGGCGTAGGCACCTCCGTGATGAAGAACTGGCAGGAGCCGGTACCCGGGCCGGCGTTCGCCATAGCGATGCGGCCGGGGACGTCGAACTTCAGCGTTGGGTGGAACTCGTCCTTAATGACGTCCGTGCCGCCCATGCCGGTGCCGGTGGGATCGCCGCCCTGGATCATGAAGCCGGGAATGACGCGATGGAACGTCAGGCCATTGTAGAGGGGACGGCGGACACGGGCGCCGGTCTTCGGGTCCTTCCAGGCGATTCGGCCCAGGGCCAGATCGACGAAGTTCTTCGCCGTGACCGGCGATTCGGTCTCGAACATCTTGTAGACGATCGAGCCCATGGGCGTACCGCCCTGGGTGATCTGAAGGGTGGCGTAGAGGCCAGGTTCGCGGGCGGGCTTAGCCGGAGCGGCGGGCGCGGCCGGCGTGGCGGCGGGAGTCTGGGCGGCCAGCGCGCCGGCCAGAACAAGGGTGGAGAAAAGAGCTGAGAACATCCTCATATCAACAGAGTACCAGCGCGAAGGCGCTCCTGGCCGGCCGTCGCGCAGGATTCACCGGCGTGTCATCGCGGTGTCAAAGAGCAGGCACATGATGACGGGAGATGCAGCCTGCACCCGTGTTCGGTAGCGTTTTGAAGCAGATGACGCCAACCCCGGTAGCCGGGGCTCTGGGTAAGATACTGCGGATCGACGACCTGGACCGGGTAGTGGAGCGCATTCGCGCGAGGCGGGATGCCAGTGAGGGGCTGACCTTCGCGGAGGAGACGTTACGCGCGCTGGGCGTGGAGATTCGCGTCAGGCAGGAGGAACTGGCGCGGATCCCACGCACGGGGCCGGTGGTTGTGGTGGCGAACCATCCGTACGGGATGCTGGAGGCGGCCGCCTTGTCTTCGATGCTGGAGCGAGTGCGGCCCGACGCGAAAGTAATCGCCAACCAGTGGATGGGCGCGGTGGCCGAACTGCGCGACAAATTGATCCTGGTGGACACCATGGGCGGTGCAGCTCAAGGCAATTCGCGCACGTTGCGTTCCGCATTGGCGCATCTGGGCAAAGGTGGCCTGCTGGTGGTCTTCCCCGCGGGGGAAGTGTCGCACTGGGATGCCAAACGTGGCGGCGTTGCCGATCCGGAGTGGAATGATGGCGCAGCCAGAATGGCGCGGGCGGCCGGGGCGCAGGTGGCCCCTGTTTACTTCGCCGGCGCGAATGGATGGGTCTTCCAAGTCGCCGGCATGGTTCATCCGAAGTTGCGAACCGCGCTGCTGCCGCATGAGTTGCTCAGCAAAAAGAACCGCACTTTGGAGATTCGGGTGGGCCACTCGCTGCCGCCGGAGCGGGCAGAGACTGGCGAGATGCGGCGGCGGACATACTGGTTGGGCTCGGCCCGCATCACCGCGCAACCGGTGAAGCGCAGGATGGCAGCACTGGGCGCGGCGGCGCCGGCCGGATGGGTTCAGCAGGAGATCGAAGGACTGGACACTGTCCGGACACTGGCCGAGTCTGGTGAATGGCGCGTGGTCCTGGCCAAGGCATGGGAGACGCCGCTGGCCTTGCGTGAAATCGGGCGCCTGCGGGAGGAGACGTTTCGTGCGGCGGGCGAAGGCACTGGCTACGCCTACGACATGGATCGGTTCGACAACTGGTATCACCATCTGATCCTGTGGAATCGCGAGACGAGCCAGATCGGTGGAGCATACCGCCTGTGCGGCAACGACGAGGGACGCGAGCTCTATACCGAAACGCTGTTCCGCTCTGGCACAAACTTCCGGCGGCAAATGGGGCCAGCGCTGGAGCTCGGACGCTCGTTCGTCCGCCGGGAGCACCAGCGCTGCTACCAGCCGCTGCTGCTGCTGTGGCGAGGCATCGCGGAGTTTGTGGTAAGGAACCCCAAGTACCGCCGGCTGTTCGGCGCGGTGAGCATCAGCGCCGATTACGGCAGGGCTTCGCGCGAGTTGATGGCGCGCTACCTCCGCCGGCGCTGCTGGTCGGACGAGTTGGCCAATGACGTAGAGGCGCGCGTGGCGTTCCGCGCGGGCACGGCAGGGGAATGGCCGGAGGCAGCGGATCTGGAGGATCTGGACCACCTTGTCGGCGAGGCGGAGGGAGGCGCGCGAAACGTGCCAGTGCTACTGCGGCACTATCTGAAACTGGGCGGACGCCTGTGCGCGCTCGGCGTGGATCCGAAGTTCGGGTCGTGCGTGGACGGTTTGGTGGTCGTGGATTTGCTGGAGACGGACCGCCGGCAACTGGAGCGGTATCTGGGGCGGGCAGGCGCCCGGCGGTTCTATGCGATGCACTGCAACGCGGGGCAGCCGGGGTGATACGATTTGAGTATGAAAAAAGAGAGAATCCTCTCCGCAATGATCGAGATCGGCATCGTGCCGGTGGTTCGCACGTCATCGGCCGATAGCGCGTACAAGGCGATCGAGGCCATCTACCGCGGCGGCATTCGTGCAGCCGAGGTCACCATGACGACACCCGGCGCGGTGAAGGTTCTGGAAAAGTTGGCCGACGAATTCGGCGATAAGATGGTGCTGGGCGCGGGCACGGTGTTGGACCCCGAGACGGCGCGCATCTGCATGTTGGCGGGTGCGCAGTTCTTCGTGACGCCTGCACTGAACCTGGCAACCATCGAGATGGCGCACAAATACTCGCGGCCGATCTGCCCGGGCGCCTTGACACCGACGGAAGTGATCACGGCCTGGCAGGCAGGCGCGGACATCGTCAAGGTCTTTCCGTGCGATAACGTCGGCGGCGCGAAGTACATCAAGGCGCTCAAAGGGCCGTTCCCGCAGGTTGAGATGATCCCCACCGGCGGCGTCAGCCTGACCACGGCGGCGGACTTCCTGAAGGCCGGCGCGTGCGCAGTGGCCGTGGGCGGAGAACTGGTGGACGCCAAGACCATCAAAGAGGGCAAGTACGAGGTCTTCGAGGAGCGCGCCAGACAGTTCCTGGAAGTGGTCGCCAAAGCGCGCGCCGAGATGGCCGCGTCAGACTGCTAAAATTGAGGTCAAATGGCTGTCAGTCAAGACCTATTGGAAATACTCGTGTGTCCGGTCTGCAAAGAGAGCGTGACACTCACCGAGGATCAGACCGGGCTGAAATGCCCCACCTGCCGGCGGGTTTATCCCGTTCGGGACGACATCCCCGTGATGCTCGTCGATGAGGCGCGGGTAGAAGAGTAGCGGCCCGCGCGATGCCGTCCATCGTCGAGCGGTTGCCCTCTGGGGCGCGCGTTCTTGTCGTGCGCCTGAGGTCGCTCGGAGATTGCGTCCTGACCACGCCGGCGCTGCACCTGCTGCACGCGTGCCGGCCCGATCTGAAGATTGGCGTAGTGGTGGAAGACCGATTCGCGCAGCTCTTCGAAGGGAATCCGGCCGTGGCGGAGATCCTGCCTCCGTCCCAAACAGCGGCACTCGGATTTCGAGCCGCACTGGCGGTGAACTTCCACGGCGGGTCGCGCAGCACGCTGTTAACGGCGCTGTCGCTGGCCCGGTGGCGCGCCGGGTTCGGACACTACCGCCACCAATGGGTGTATAACTTGAGCATCCCGCGAGCGCAGGAGATCCTTGGAGAAGAACGCACGGTGCACACGGCGGAACATTTAGCCTCGGCCATGTTTTATCTCGGCGTGCCGCGCACGGAGGTTCCTCGCGCTCAGCTATTCACGGACGAGCGTGCTAGCGCGCAGTCCTACGTCGTGATCCATCCCCTGGCGTCAGCAGAGGCGAAAGCGTGGCCGGCGGAGCGGTTTCTGGAAATCGCCAGGTGGCTGCGCGACGAGCGCGGATTGCGGCCGGTGGTGATCGGCGGGCCCGGCGAAGATCTGTCCACATTTGCCGAGTTCGAACAGATGGCGGGCGCATCGCTACGGGACGTGAAGTCGCTGATGAGAGGCGCCTCGTTGTTCGTGGGCAACGATAGCGGTCCGGCGCACATGGCCGCGGCGTTCGGCGTGCCGGTGGTGGCGCTGTATGGCATTTCGGACCCCGTGATCTGGGCGCCGTGGCGTACACGCTGCGAAGTGCTGACAGCGCCCGAAGGGTTGGGCACTGTCAGCGTGGAGCGAGTGCGCGGCGCGGTGGAACGGCTGCTGGGAGACTCGCGGTGAAGGAACTGATCCGGCTGTTCTCCTTCGCGCGCAAGTACACACCGGCGCTGGGCGGCGCGGTGCTGCTGCTGATGGTGGCCGGCATCATGAACGCCATGCTGCCCATCCTGCTGGGCCCCATCTTCGACCGTGTGCTGAAGCCCAACACGCCCGACGCGCGCATCCCGCTGCCCATCCCGAAATTCACCGGCATTACGGTCTACCTCGATCAACTGGTGCCGTTTGACATCCACAACGTCTGGACGCTGGTGGCGGTGGTCATCCTCCTGGTCTTTCTCACCAAGGGCATCACCGATTATTTGGGCAACTACCTGTTGAACTATGTGGGCCTATCCGCCGTGACGGACCTGCGCCAGAAGGCGTTCGACAAGGTGGTGCGCGAAGAGCACGAATTCTACAGCTCCCATTCGACGGGGAGGCTGATGTCGTCGATCATGAGCGACATCGAAAAGATTCAGTTGGCCGTGGCGCAGATGCTGGCGGACTGGTTCCGGCAGAGCTTCAACGCGCTCGGCATGATGTACGTGCTGTTTCACAGCGATTGGAAACTGGCCCTGGTATCGACCACGGTGCTGCCGTTTGTGCTGCTGCCTACCGCGCGGTTGGGCAAGCGCATCCGGCGTTCCACTCGCTCGGCGCAGGATGACGCCGCCGAGATGAACCAGATCCTGCAGGAGGCGTTCAGCGGTTACGCGGTGGTGAAGAGCTTCACGGCCGAGCAACTGGAAAGCGACCGCTTCCGCCGGGCCGCGCGCAGGTTCAAGAAGTCGAGCCTGCGCTACATCGCGCAGCAGGCGCTGCCCTCACCGATCATTGAGTTCTTCGGCGCGGTGACGATCGTCGGCCTGCTGACCTATGCCCGCACGCAGATCAAGGCCGGCCAGATGACAGATGGCCAGTTCACCAGTTTCGTCATGGCGCTGCTGCTGCTCTACGAACCGGTGAAGCGCCTCACCGGCATCAGCAATATCTTCCAGCAGGCCCTGGGCGCCAGCCAGCGCGTCTTCGAGTACATCGATCGTCCCCAGGAAATCATCGAGCGCGCCGGCTCGCCGGACCTGCAAGGGCTGAGCGAGTCGATTCTCTTCGACAACGTGAGTTTCCGCTATCCCAACACGCCCAACGGATTCGCCATCCAGGGGTTGACGCTGGAGGTCGCGCGCGGTGAGGTGGTTGCCCTGGTAGGGCCCAGCGGTGCGGGCAAGACAACCCTGGCGAGCCTGCTGCCGCGCTTCTACGACCCGCAGGAAGGGCAAATCCTGATCGATGGACGCGACATCCGCGAATGGAGCCTGCTCTCGCTGCGGCGCCAGGTGGCGGTGGTGAGCCAGGAAACGTTTCTCTTCAACGATACCGTGGCTGCCAATCTGCAATACGGGCGTGTTGGCGCGTCCAATGAGGACCTGCTGGAGGCAGCCCGCACCGCGCTGGCCCACGAGTTCATTGAGGCGTTGCCCCAGGGATATGAAACGATGATCGGGGAACGCGGCGCGAAGCTGAGCGGCGGCCAAAGGCAGCGGCTCTCCATAGCGCGGGCCTTGCTGAAGAACGCGCCGATTCTGATTCTGGACGAGGCGACGTCGCAACTCGACACGGAGAGCGAGATTCTGGTGCAGCGCGCACTGGCGAATCTGATGCAGAATCGCACCGTGATCGTGATTGCGCACCGGCTCTCGACCATTCGCAGGGCGGACCGGATCGTTGTAATGGACGCGGGCAGGATCAGCGAGATCGGCACACACGAGGAGTTGCTGAATCAGGGCGGCATCTACCAGCGGCTACACGAGTTGCAGTATGTGGATTTGGAGAACTAGATGAGCTTGCGAAGCATGACCGGATACGCGAGGGCTCGGCGGTCCAACGAACTGGGTGAAGTGACCGCGACGGTCAAGAGCGTGAACCACCGAGCCATGGACCTGCACGCGCACATGCCGGCGGAGTTGGAGCAGTTTGAGCCGGCGTTGCGCGGCGTGGTGAAGCAATACCTCTCCCGCGGACACGTGGATTTGCGCATTGGATTCGCTCCAGCGCACGCGATCTCGGCGGCCGCGCTCAACCGGCCGCTGTTCGAGGCCTATCTGAAGGCGTTGGAGCAGGCGGAGCGCGACTATGGCGTGCAAGGCGTCAGGGACATCAATGCGGCGCTTCGTATCCCCGGCATGCTCAGTCAACCGCTTGGCGATGAGGACGTACCCGCCGAACTGGAACACCTGGTGACGTCGGCGGTGGAGGACGCGCTGGTGTCTCTCAATGGATTCCGGGAGCGCGAAGGCGCGGAAATTCGCGAACTGCTCAAAGGCCACAACCTCGCGGTCCGGCGCGACGCGGCTGAGATTGAGAAGCTCCGCAAGCCGGCCGTTGAGCACTTCCATAAGCGCCTGGAAGAGCGGTTGGCGGAACTGCTGAACGGTGTCGGGATGGAACCGCAGCGCCTGGCCCAGGAGGCGGCCCTGCTGGCGGACCGCAGCGATATCACCGAAGAGATCGGGCGGCTGCAGGTGCACTCCCGTGAATTGGACGTGCTGCTGGACAAAGGCGGCGAGCTGGGCAAGAAGCTCGATTTCCTGATGCAGGAAATGAACCGGGAAACCAATACGATCCTGTCGAAGACATCGGGCGTGGGTG
>CAYVDY010000013.1:0-30751 GCA_964450255.1 uncultured Candidatus Solibacter sp.
AACTGTGATGCCGGCATAGTGCTCTACGGCGAGTTTGACTTCACCGCGGCGCAGGCTGGCGGCCCATCGAAGGGCGGCCTGAAGGTGGCGCTGCGCGTTCTAGACGTCAGGCGGATGAAGCGCGGCGCCGAATTCAACATTGCGGGGCCGTTGGAGGAGCTCTCCACGCTGCAATCGCGGCTGGCGTGGCAGTCTTTGCACTCGCTTTCCCCCGATACCACGCAGACGGTAGAGGATTACCTGCGCAGCCATCCGCCGGTGCGGATCGACGCGCTGGAGAGCTACGTGAGGGGCCTGCTGGCCACGCAGACGGAGCTGAAGTACAAGCTGTTCACAAACGCGGCCCGGTTGGAGCCGACTTACTCCCAGCCGTGCTTTCACCTGGGCAAACTCAACTACGCTGCCAGAACGTACCGTGGCGCCGCGGACTGGCTGCAGAAGGTGAATCCAGGCGACATTCACTACCGGGAAGCGTTGTTCTTTCTCGGCCTCAGCCGCTACCACACGGGCGATTTCCAGGGTGCGGCGGAGGTGCTGCGGAAACTCGCCGAGACGGTTCCGCTGGCCGAGGTGTTGAACAACCTTGGCGCGGCACAACTGAGGACCGCCGATCCTGGCGCGGCCGAGTCCTTCCTGAAGGCAGTCGAGATGGATCCGGCGGATCCTGTGTATCACTTCAATTCCGGATATGCGCTTTGGCGGAAAGGGGCGTATGAACAGGCGGCGGAGAGCTTCCGATCCGCTCTGCAGAGGAAACCGGAAGACGACACCGCCACGCTGATGCTGGGCCGCTGCCTGAGACAGCAGGGACCGCGGCCGGGCGACCTGCGGACCGAAGCGCTGGAGCGGCTCAAAACCGAGTACAACGAATCGGCTTGGCTGGCGCTGAAATCCATGCTCGCGCCGAAGGCGCAGTAGTTGGTGTAGCGTTAACTTCCGTTCACAGATAACGTCTGCCGAGCTGGCTGTACCACAATTAAGGTAATGCTCTTGCGTTTGCTCCCCCTACTGAGTCTCGCTTTGCCGCTTGTGGCGGCCGACACGCCGGCGCCCAAGCCCGCGGCTCCGGCCAAGCCCGCGGCCGCCCAGCAGCGCCTCGGTACCACGGGCCAACGCAATGAAAACGTAGTAGTCTGGTTGATCGATACGAACGCAGTCAAGGAATCCAATATCCGGGTGGGCACCACGCCTACTGCTGTCATCGAGGCCAATCCGGAGAGCCAGTACTTCGCCGCCGAGCATGGCCGGCCGGCCTCGGAAGTTCTGATGATGCGGCCGGCGGCGGGCATTGCCGGTTGGCATGGGGATGCCTTCTGGTGGCATCAGAACAGCGTCTTCAACGCGCGCACGTTTTTCCAGGTGGGCGGCGTCAAACCGTCCCACCGCAATCACTACGGCGGCCGGCTGACCAGCCTGATCCCGAAAATCGGCGCCCTTACAGCCACCTTTTCACAGCGCGATATCCGGGGCATGGTGAACGGAAACGTCCTGGTCCCGCTGGCCGATGAGCGCACTCCGCTGGCTACCGACCCCGCCACCCGGGACATGGTCCAGAAGTTCCTCAACGCCTATCCGAAGGAGTTGCCGAACCGGCTCGATTTCGACCAGCGCGCGCTGAACACCAACGCTCCGCAGCGGATCGATGATATCTCCGGCTCACTGCGGCTGGAATCCAACACTGGCGCCAAGGGCAAGCTGATCCTCTTCCAGAGCCTGGACCGCCAGCGCATCGACGCGTTCCAGTTGGTCGCCGGGCAGAACCCCGACACCGAAATTCACAACCTGCGCTCCCGGATTGTCTGGCAGTACGCGCTGACGCCCGCCACTCAGCTTCAACTGGGAGGGTCGTTTTCCAGGAATCGCTCGGCGTTGGCGTCGGAGCCGAATGCAGTGGGCCCGCGCGTGCGGTTTGGCTACCAGATTGAGGAGCTGGGGCCGGACTCATCGTTCCCGATCAACCGAGCCACCAACACATTCCGCTATGGCGCCGCGGTTCAGCATCAGGCAGGCGGTGGCCGCCACCAGATTTCCGCCGGCGGGGATGTCATCCGGTTTCAGTTGAACGGCGTCGAGAGCAACAACGCGCGCGGGCAGTTCCAGTTCGGCAACAACTTCGGCCGGACCGCTATCGACAATATGCGCTGGGGCACGCCGAACATGTATGAGGGATCCGTCGGAGAGCTCAATCGCGGCTACCGCAACTGGATGATCAACGGCTATGTGGCTGATCGCTGGAAGCTCAACCAGCGGCTGCAGATCACGTTGGGCATGCGCTACATGATGGACACCCGGCCGACTGAGATCCACGGCAGGGAGCAACTGCCCTATGGTACGGACGGCAACAACTTCAGTCCGCGGGTCGCGGTAGCATTACAGGCCGGGCGCGGCTGGGTGGTGCGCGCCATGTACACCACCTCATTCGCCCAGATCCTGCCGGTCACCTACCAGCAGATCCGGTACAACCCGCCAAACGTCTACTACCTGATGGTTCCGGATCCGAACCTGGTGAACCCGCTCGGCGGAATCACCATCGGCCCGAACACGCGCTACTCGCCCACGTGGATCTCGGAGGATCTGGCGACGCCGTACTCCCACCAATACAACGTGGGGCTGGAGCACAAGCTCTTCGCCGGCAGCATCCTGCGGATGAACTATATCGGCAGCCGCAGCTTCAAGATGCTGAACACATACACGATGAATCGCGCCGTTCCCGTAGCGGGGATTCCGCTGACCACGGCGACAGTGGACCAGCGGCGGGCGAACAGCCGTTATGCCGACACCAAGACGATAGTCAACGGCGGCATCGCCTATTACGATGCGGGCCAGGTTCTGTGGGACCTGCCACTGCGGCGCGGCGTCCTTTTCTCGATGGGCTACACCTTCTCCAAGGCCATCGATCAAGGTCCGGACTTCACGGCTACCGCGGCCAATAAGGACGTCAGCAGCTTCCGTTCGCAATGGCAGGGGAGTTCACTGGAAGACCGCAAAGGCCTCTCGAACTTCGATTCCACCCACGCCCTGGTATTCAACTACGGGTGGGAGGTGCCGGGATTGCACAACGGCGCGGCCTGGCTCCGGGCCGCCACCCGCCAGTGGCAGATCTCGGGCGCCAACATGTGGAAGAAGGGCACCCCCCTGACGCTCTTTGTCGGCAGTGATGCTCCGGGCTTCGGCAATGTGGACGGCGGCGGCGGCGACCGGCCGAATCTGCTGGATCCTTCCATTCTGGGCGCCACAGTGGGCCATCCGGATCAATCGCTCTCGATACTTCGCCGAGACCGGTTCGCCTTCGTGAAGCCTGGTGAAAACGCGGGAAACCTGGGCCGCGGCACCCTGCGCAAGGCCTCCATCTGGAATTGGAACGCGGCCGTGAGCCGGCAGATCCGGCTGGCCAACGACATGAGCGTTCAGCTTCGGGCCGAAGCCTTCAACCTTTCCAATACGCCGCAATTCGACGAACCGCAGCGCAACCTCACGGCGCTGCCCTTCGGCAAGATCACCAACACGCTGAACGATGGCCGCATCTTCCAGGTAGGCTTCCGCCTGCTGTTTTAAGCCTGGGCGGAACGTAGGGTTACAATGGTGTAAGCAGACCGTACCCATGCTGGCTACGAAAACCATCGTTGACGAGATCCTGGACCTGAAGCGCGAGCGGAACGCAATTCTGCTGGCGCATCACTACCAGGAGACCGAGATTCAGGAGATCGCCGATTCGATCGGCGACAGCCTGGAACTCGCCAGGCGCGCCCAGTCGTTCCAGGGCGACGTCATCGCATTTTGCGGTGTGTGGTTCATGGCGGAGACGGCGAAGGTGCTGAATCCGGAGCGCATTGTGATCGTGCCGGATCGTGACGCTGGATGCAGCCTGGTGGATTCCTGCCGTGCCGATCAAGTGCGGGCGTGGAAGCGGAAGAACCCGGGACACGCCATCGTCAGCTATATCAACACTTCCGTGGAAGTGAAGGCGGAGAGCGACATCCTGTGCACCTCTCGCAACGCGGTTGACGTGGTGAACTCGATTCCTGCCGAACAGCCGATTCTCTTCCTGCCGGATATCAACCTCGGCAACTACGTGAAGGCCCAGACGGGCCGCGAGAACATGAAGGTCTGGCCGGGCGCCTGCATCGTGCATGCCACCTTCCCGGCGCGGCGTCTGACCGCCGCGAAGATGGAGCATCCCGCGGCGCTGGTCGCCGCGCATCCGGAGTGCCCCTCCGATGTGCTCAAGCTGGCGGACTTCATCGGGTCCACCTCCGCGATCATCGATTGGTGCGTCAAGCACCCCGGAGAAGAGTACATCGTGATGACGGAGAGCGGCGTCTCTCATTCGCTAAACCGCCTTGCGCCCGGCAAGAAGTTCTACTTCGTCGCCAACGAGAACTGCAACTGCAGCGAGTGCCCGTACATGAAGCTGAACTCGCTGGAGAAGCTCCGCGACGCGCTGCAGACTCTGGAACCGCGAGTGGAGTTGGCCCAGGAGCTCATGGAGCGCGCCCGCCTTCCGGTGGAGCGCATGCTCGCGCTACGCTAGGTAGGCAGGAGCGAACCTCACTTGCCGGAAGCCCCCCTCATCGACACCTTCGGGCGCGTGCACGACAACCTGCGCATCTCGGTGACGGACCGGTGCAACATCCGGTGCTTTTACTGCATGCCAGAAAAGGACGTGCACTTCATGGACCGCCACGAGATCCTCTCCTTCGAAGAGATGGCGCGATTTGCCCGCGTGGCTGTGTCGCTGGGCGTTACCAAGATCCGGGTTACCGGCGGCGAACCGCTGGTCCGTAAAGACCTGCACGTGCTGATCGAGAAGCTTGCCGGCATTGACGGTGTGCTCGATATCGCTCTGACGACCAATGGCGTGTTACTGGCCGAGCAGGCACAGGATCTCTACAACGCCGGGCTGCGGCGGCTCAACATCCATCTGGACACGCTGGATCCGGCGCGCTTTCTCCACATTACGCGCCGCGACGATCATCATCGTGTGATGGCCGGCATCGATAAAGCGTTGGAGCTCGGATTCGGTCCCATCAAGATCAACGCCGTCGCCGTGAAGAATCTGGTGGAGCCCGACATCGTGCCCCTGGCCCGTTATGGGCGCGAGCGCGGAATTGAGATCCGCTACATCGAGTTTATGCCGTTGGATGCACAGGGTCTGTGGGACAAGAAGAAAGTGCTGCTGGCGGACGAGATGCTGCAAATGCTGGCTTCTGAGATCGGCCCGCTGGAAGCCGTGCCGGATCCCGACCCGCGCGCTCCGGCGCTGGAGTACCGCTTCCTCGACGGTGTTGGCAAGATCGGGTTCATCGCCTCCGTCAGCCGCCCGTTCTGCCTGAACTGCAACCGCATCCGGATCACCTCGGACGGCCAGCTCCGCTACTGCCTCTTCGCGGTAGAGGAGACGGATGTGAAGGGGATGTTGCGCGGCGGAGCCTCGGACGATGAGATCCGGCAGACCATCCGCGCGACCATTCACAAGAAGTGGCTCGGCCACGAAATCAACACTGCGCAGTTCGTCGCCCCGCCAAGGCCGATGTACGCGATCGGCGGATAATCCATGTTTCGACGTACCCTGCCCTACACTGCTGGTCTGATGGTTTGTCTCCTGTTCGCCGCTTTGGGCATCATCCTGATTCCCTATCCCGGCGCGCAGTACGATGAGGCGCTTTTCGCCGCGGCGATCCACGATCCGGAACACATCGAATGCGTCGTTCAACTGAGTTTCGGCATGATCCCCGTGATGTTGATGACGTATATCGGCACGCTGAAGGCGGCGATCTACATGCCGATCGTCCATTGGTTCGGCGGCACCAACGCGACTCTGCGTCTGCCCGTACTGGCGATGGGCACTGCCTCCATCTGGCTGTTCTATCTGGCTATGCGGCGGCTGGCCGGCACGAAAGCGGCGTTGCTGGCCGCGCTGCTGCTCGCCACCGACGTGGTGTATCTGCTGACGTGCGTCTTCGATTGGGGCCCGGTGGCGCTGCAGCACATTCTGTTTACCGGGCTGCTCTATGCCGCTGTGCGTTATGTGCAGGAAACTCGCCTGCGGTGGCTGTTCGTGGCGGCGCTGTGCGCCGGGCTTGCCCTGTGGGACAAGGCGCTGTTCATCTGGATGATGGCCGGGTTCGGCGTGGCGCTGCTGGTCGTGTTTCCGCGTGACCTCTGGCAGCTTGTGCGCAATCCCCGCCGTCTGGGTGTTCTGGTGCTTGGCTTCGCGTTGGGCGCCGCCCCGTTCCTTTTCTACAACACGCTGCGACCGCTCAACACGTTCAAGGCCAACGTTCAGGTGGATGAGCAGAGCGCGACGTCGAAGTTTCTGATGATGGATCGCACCCTGGATGGCAGCGGCCTGATGGGCTACATCGTCAGAGAGGATCCCGAAGGTCCGGTGCAGAACCTCAAGACCTGGGAGAAGATTCCACTTTTCCTGAATGGCAAGCTGGGCAATCCGCGCAACAGCCTGCAGCATCTGCTGCTGGTGGCGGTGCTGCTGATGGCGCCCATCATTTGTTGGTTCGGTCCGCACCGGCGCGCCGCGATGCTCTTCCTGCTGGGCGGGGTGCTGAGCTATGCCATGATGCTGATCACGCGCAGCGCGGGCGGTTCCGCGCACCATACGATCCTGCTCTGGCCGGTGCCGCAGATTCTGCTGGCGCTGCTGCTGGCGCAGATTGCGGCGATGGCGCCGCGGAGGGTCTGGATTGCGGGGGCAGCGGCTGTGCTGGTCTGCACGGTTTCCAACCTCACGGTGTTCAACACGCATCTTGCCCACTTCGTAGCCTGCGGGCCGACCTGGGTATGGAGCGACGCGGTGCGCCCGCTGGTCTACGAGATCGGCCGCAAGCCGGGGCGTATGGTGTTCGCCGTCGATTGGGGCATCACGCAGCAGATCGAGTGGTATGGTAACGGGCGCATCGGCTTCCACCGCAACAGCGATGGAGTGGTGCTCAACCTGCCGGAACCGATGAGCGTGGCGCCGCTGGAGACAGCGCTGGCTGACCCCAGGACGCTGTTCGTGATGCATCCTGAAGGCAAAGAGGCGTTCGTCGGCGTGCGACAGAAGATGATCGATTTCGCGGTCCAGCGCGGCTATCGGGACACGATCACGCAGACGATTCAGGACCGGCACGGCGCCACCACGTTCGAGCTGCATGAGTTCAGAAAGTGAGGCTCGCGCCGTACCTGGCTTGCGCCCTATTTGCAGGCCTGGGACTTCTGCTGCTTCCGTATCCCGGCGCGCAGTACGATGAGGTCTTCTTCTTCAACGCACTGCACGGCCGCGGAGTGGTGGAGTATGCGATGAAGTTCAGTTTCGGCGCTGTGCCGATCATGATGGTGAGTTATGCCGGCACGCTGAAGGCCGCGCTATATGCACCTCTGTTGCATTGGTTCGACACCGGCGACCTCACGCTCCGCCTGCCGGTGCTCGTGTTTGGCGCTATCTCGATTGGGCTGTTCTTTCTCACGGCGCGCCGCCTGGCTGGGCCTCGCGCCGCGGGGTTGGTTACCTTGCTGCTCGCCACCGATGCCGTCTATCTGCTGACCTGCATCTTCGATTGGGGGCCTGTCGCTCTGCAGCACCTGCTGGCGGCGGGCGCGGTGTACTCACTGGTTCGCTACTCAAGGGACCGCGCCGCGCGATGGCTGGTTGCCGGAGCGCTATTGAGTGGCTTGGCTCTGTGGAACAAGGCGCTTTTCGCCTGGCAGTTGGTTGGCTACGGCCTGGCGTGGTTGATCATCTACCGGGCCGAGATCCGACGAGTCACGCGCCGGCACCGGGCCGCCGCCCTTCTGGGCTTCCTGCTGGGCGCTGCGCCGTTGCTTTACTACAACAAGATCCACCGCCTGCGGACCTTCACAGCCAATGCGTCGGCGGGGGTGAGCGGCGGCGGCGCCAAGATCGCTTCGCTGGCTCGCACACTGGATGGCAGCGCGTTGTTCGGCTATCTGGTCCGCGAAGCGCCAGTGGGCGCGGTGCGGGAACCGCGAAAGTGGGAGAGTCTTGCGGTGCAGCTTGATGGGGCGCTGGGCGGCCCGCGCCGCAGTTTTCAGCAGTTTCTGCTGTGGGGCGCGTTGCTGCTGGGAGCGATCGTCTGCTGGTTTGGGCCCTATCGCCGTCTGGCGCTTTTCGTTTCGCTCGGCTGCGGCCTCACGTTTGCCCAAATGCTGCTGATCAGCGGGGCGGGCACGGCGGCACACCATTCCATTTTGCTGTGGCCGGCGCCGCAGATTCTGCTGGCGATGCTGCTGGCGCAGATCACGGAACTGGGCCGGCCGCGGGTTTGGCGTACCGCGGCGGCTCTGGTCCTGGCCGCGACGGTTTCCAACCTGACTGTAGTGAGCTCCTACCTCGCCCATCTCATCGCGTACGGACCGGGGCCGGTGTGGAGCGACGCGATCCGGCCGCTGGTTCGCGAGATCAGCGGGAAGCCGGGGCGGATGGTCTTTGCGGTGGATTGGGGCATCACGCAGCAGCTCGAGTGGTACGGGCGAGGCCGGCTCGGTTTGCACAAAAACAGCGACGGAGTCGTTAACAACCTGCCGCAACCGGAGAGCACAGTGTCATTGGAACGCAATCTAGCCGATTCCGCCAATCTGTTCGTGATGCACGCGGAAGGGTACGAAACGTTCGCCGGCGTGCGGCGGAAGTTGATTGATTTCGCAGCCGGGCGCGGTTACCAAGATGTGATCGTACAGACGATTCAGGATCGCCACGGCGACACGGTCTTCGAGATCCATGAGTTCAGAAAGTGATCCGTTTGAAATCCTGATTACGGATGTGTTCGACCTGCATCCGTTCGCGCCGCGCGACGTGAAAGCTGCGGTGGAAGCGTATCTCGAAGAGGTACACGCGCGGGGATTCCGGTTCGTGCGGATCATTCACGGCCGCGGCATTGGCGTGCAGCGGGAAACGGTTCGCAAGGTGCTGGCCCGCACCGAGTATGTGGAGGAGTTCCGGGACGCGCCGATGGAAGCTGGCGGCTGGGGCGCTACGATCGTAACCTTGAAATCGCCGACGTGATGAGCCAGACAGCGCATGTGGCCAGCAGCGGCGCAGAGAGAGTTCCGGGGAGGAGGCGCTGAGTCCACAGGGATCCGCCGACGTGCGCGAGTCCGTTGAAGGTCATCAGGAGTCCGTAGGGCAGGGCCGCCCACGCCAGCCAGCGCCGGTCTGACCATCTGGCGAGAGTGAAGAGCAGCACAATCGCAGCGATCAGGCCGGCGAGCCATTCGCCGAACTCGAACGTGGGCAGCCACTGCCACAGCAGAACGTCGCGGAGCATCATGATGAACGGATTGTAGAAGCCCAGGAAGTCGTTCCAGGCTTCGTCGGCGACGTGCAGGGCCAGCGCGAAGGTCAATGCCAGCCAGGGGCGTTTCATCGCCCCAGGAACCGGCGCAGAAACGCGAGAGCGGCAGGGCCGTCTACGCGGTGCGGGCCGTTGAAGAAGGCGATGGCGGTGCGGTCGCCGATGCCGGCTTCGTCGTAGTAGCGGCGGACTTTGGCGTATTCGTAGGAGACCCACTCATCCACACCGACGCCGTCGCGGTGGCCGCGCTCCACCAGGAACGGCCGCGGTGCAATGATCTGGGCCAGTTCGGCGTGACTGGCCACGGCGGCCATGTTCCATTCGAGAATCTCGTATTCCTTGGTGAACATGTAGCTGTAGGACGCCTCCGGGCTGGTGAGCTTGCGGATCCACTCGTTGAAATCGCCGCCGCATACCACCACACGAAAACGCTCGTCGAAGGGGGGTACGCGCAGGGCGGTCTTGCCGCCGTAGCTGAGGCCATAGAAGCCGATTTGCGCGGGGTCCACTTGGGGCAATGCGGAGAGCCAGTCCAGCATCACGCGGTACTGCTCGCGGATCAGCGAGTAGAGCGACAGGCCCAGCGGATTGGCGAGCCGCGCGATGTGGCGGAACTCGCCGACGTATGGGTTTTGGGGAGAATAGACGATGTAGCCGAGGTCCGCGAGCTGTGCACCGAAGTTGCGGTAGACGTCGCGGTCGCGGCCGGTTTTCGCGTCAAACAGAACCTCTGCGCGGCCGTTCAGGCCATGCTGCACCACGACGAGCGGGCGCTTCTCGCCGGGCTTAAGGTCCTTGGGCAGCAGAAGCATTCCGTGGCCGAAGACGCCCGGCCGGACGTCGAAACGCACCTCCCAGGCCTGCCACTTCTCCGCGTCCGTGTAGAGGCGGCTACGCAGATTCAGCGGCGGGGCTTCGCCTGGCAACACACCGATCACGTCATTCACGAACTGCCTGGCGACGCCGGATGCGCCGGCCTCTTTCCAGAGTCTGTCGCGCCACTGCTCGGAGTGCTCGATGAGCCGCTGCGTGAAGTCCTGCATCTGGCGGACTGGATATTCGGGGTCGGGGGAGGCGAGAGGTTGAGCGAAGGCCGAGACGAGCAGACTTGCAGTGCGGCCGCTGAGCATTGCGGCGAACTGCGTGTCGCCGAAATCCTTTAGCAGGCCGAAGACGTTGCGGTAGAGCGGCTGCTTCCACAGCGGTGGGCTCTCCAGCGAGAAGCCTTCCACGTCCACTTGTGCGAGGCGCGGATCGAGGGCGGCGGCGTACGCCGCCACATACGCGCCTTCGCCACGACCGTAGATCGATACCGCGCCCTTGCGCGACAGCCAATCCACGGCCGCCAACGCGGTCTGCACTTCGTAGCCGTAGACGTGGCGGCCCACCGGGAAGGCCATGCGGTAGATCCACTCCCGCCGCGCGAGCGGGACCAGCACCGGCGCCAGGACGTCCGCGCCGGCCGCAGCGAGCGATTCCGCTTCGCCGGGATGTTCCAGCAGCGCCACCACGCGCCGCACCGCGGTCTGCTTCTGCTGATAGAACAGCCCTTCCGCGGTGAGCCCCTCCAGCACGGGCCAGCGCACCGAGTACACCCGATAGCCGGGCGTCTCGCGCAGCAAGGCGGGCCGGGCCAGCGTGCCCACCAGTTCCAGATCGTCGAATGGCACGCGCTTGTCCACGGCGCCGAGGATGAATCGCAGCCGCTCCATGGAAGGCGCACGGGGCGGCCCGCTGCGCGCAGTGAGCTGCTCCAGGTAGCCGGTCATGCCGGCGACCATCTCCACCACAGGATCGCCCGTCGTCTCCAGCGGCTTGGTGCCCGGCAGCGTGCTCAGCAGCAGCAGACTCAGCAGTGGTCCCATTTACTCTCCTACGTGGAAAATGCGCTCCACCAGACTCTCGAACGCGGCCATGCCGCGCAGCGGCGCGAACACCGGATCCACGCGCACCAGCGTCAGCCAGGGTTCGTGTTCGGTGCAGGCTTCGGTCAGAAGGCGGCAGGCTGTTTCGCACTCGCCCAAACCCAGATGGACCAGGGCGCGATCGAAGGACGCCACGTAGCTGCCGGCCGAGAAGGTCTCAAACTCACGGAGCACGGCGCGGGCCGCTTCCGTGTGGCCCGCGACGCCGTGCAGATACCCCAGCGCCGCCAGGATGCGCGGATCGTCTACCGCCAGATGCCGCACGCCCTCCAGAACGTGAATGGCCGTGTCTATTTCACCCCGCCCGTGCATGGCGAACGCGAAGAAGCGATGAGCGCCGTAGTATTCGGAGTTCAAACCGATGGCTTGTCTTAGCTCTGCGATCGCTGAGTCCAGGTCGTTCCGCAGATAGTGGACCATGCCCATGGCCGTGCACAGCACCACGGACGCCGGGTCCAGCAGGCGGGCGGCACTCAGATGCGCCAGGGCCTCGTCGAAGCGGCCCAGCGGCGCCATGACGGTGGAGGCGTAGTAGATCCGTGCCGCGACGAGGCCCGGATTCAGTTCCAGGGCGCGCTGGAAGTCCACTTCGGCCTCATCCCAGTTCCACTCGTAGGTGGCCTTCAGGTAGGCCCTCCACATGTGCCCGGCGGGTAGCTCGGGATTGTACTCCAGCGCCTTGTAGAGGCCCAGCCCAGCCTCGGGAATCACCATCGAGGGCGCAACCCGGCCGAACAATGCCAGCATCAGGACGGAGCCGGCGAGGGCAGCATAAGCCGCGGCGAACTGCGGGTCCATCTGAATGGCGCGTTGAAAACACTCGATGCTTCGCTTCAGATTCGCCGGCGTCATGCGGCCTGCGAAGTAGCGGCCTTCCAGCAGGTGTTGATAGGCGTCGCCGCTGATGACGTGCGGGGAGGCAGCCGTCTCACCGGCCAACTGCGCGCCGAGCACTCGTGTGATGGCCCTGGCGATCTGGCGCTGTACGTCGAACGCCTCGTGCAAAGAACCGCCGAAACCCTCGCTCCACTCTGTCAGTCCGGCCGAAACCCGGATCAGTTGGGCTGTAGCCCGCAACTGGCCGCCCAGCACCCGCACCGCGCCTTCGACGATGTGCGAGACGCCCAGCTCCACGCCCAGACGGCGCGCGTCCGTGTTTCTGCCTTTGTGCTGGAACGCCGTACTGCGGGCAACCACACGCAGCCCGCTCACCTGGGAGAGTTCGGTAATCAGCTCTTCGGTGAGGCCGTCGGCGAAGAACTCGGCCTCGCCGGCGGCGGGTGAGGCGGCGAAGGGCAGCACCAGCAGCGCCTTGCCGCCGGTCAGGGCGACGATGGGCTGTTCCACGGGTGCGGGCGCGTTCCGCGGCTGGATCAGAGGGACGTAGCTGCCCTCCGGCAAGGAGATCCGGAGCGGCTCGTCAGTGCCCTCGCCGGCGTAGTATTGGGCCAGCTTCTTGCGCAGGCGGCGCGCCTCCACGCGAACGATGGAATCGATGCGCGGATCGTACTCGGTTGAGCGATCAAAGACCTCCACGCCGATGGTGTATTCCTTCAGCGAATCGCGGTCTCCGGCCAGCGCCCGTTCCACCGCGAAGCGCAGAAACCGCCGCATGCGCAGCGAGAGCGCAAAAGGTTTCGAAACCTCGATCCTGGCGAGCGCTGCCTCCACGCTATCTCGTTGCATTGGCTCCAATTCTAACGCGACCCTCTCACCGTGAGATCACCTCTCCTCACTGAGGTAGCAGGGGCTCCAAGCCGCATTCTGTACATGAAAAGGAAAGGAACTCACATGGAAATGACTGAACGCCAACTGATGGAACTCGCCCGCGGAGGCGACCGCTGCGCCTTCGACGAGCTCGTCAAGACCTACTACCCTCGCATGGTCCGCACGGCCATGCGCATGCTGCGCGACGTGGAAGACGCCGAGGATGCCACCCAGCAGGCCTTTACGGCCGCGTGGCAGAACCTCGACAGGTTCCGCGGCGACTCGGGTTTCTCCACCTGGATGACGCGCATCACCATGAACGAGGCGCTCAGCGTGCTGCGCCGCCGCAAGCGCGCGTTCGTGGAGTTGGAAGAGAACACAACCGAGAGCCACGAGGAAGCGCAGCCGGTGTTTGCCAGCAATGGCGAGAATCCGGAGGAGGTGCTGATCCGCAAGGAGACCAGCCATCTGCTGCGCATGAGCCTGGACAAGGTGAAACCCGTCTACCGCCAGGCGATGCATCTCCGCCTGGTGAACGACATGAGCGTGGAAGAGATCGCCGGCCGCCTGAAGATGCCCGTCAATACGGTGAAGGTGCACCTGTATCGCGGCCGGCAATCGATGAAGGCGTTTCTGGAGGAGCGGATGCAGTTGAACGCGGCTTAGGTGGCCGCCTGCTTCCGCTGCCCGCCAGGATAGTTCTTGCCATCCCCTTCGTAGCCCTCGCGCGCCCCGGCCTTCTTCGTCCGCTTCTTCGTTGCCGGATCGTAGAGCTTCATTTCGCCGGTGCGCCAGCTTTCGCAACCCATCATCACCGAAGTCATGATCTGGTGGGCCAGTTCGGGCCCCAGGTTCGGTGTCTTTCGCGTGCGCATGCAGGAGAAGAAGTTGTCTGTGTGCAGGCGGTTCATGTTGCGCGTGGCGTTCGGGAAATCGAACGAGCGCGCCTCGGTGGGCTTGTTCTGAGCGCGCGCGATCATCACTTCGGGCGTCACGGTCACCTTGGCGTTCTCCACCAGAATGGTGCCGTTATGGCCGTAGATCACCTCCGGCAGCAGCCGGTTGGCCGCGCCGTTGGCCATCGAGCCGGCTACGACGATCATGAACTTAGGGAACTCCACCAGCATGCCGAGCGTATCCGGCACGTCGCGGTCTTTCTGCACATAGATGCCGCCGGCGCCGGCGACGCGCGTGGGATACTGCGCGCCCATGGCGAACAGCATCGGGCCCACGCGGTGGTAGTAGAGATCGGACGCGATGCCGTTGGAATACTCCCAGTATTTGCGCCAGCGGAAGAAGCGCTCGGCGCTGAACGGCCGCTTCTTCGCCGAGCCCAGCCACTTGGTCCAATCGATGGTTTCGGGCGTGGCCTCTTCGTCCACGTAGTAGTTCCACTCGCCGTTGACGGAGTTGCGGCTGTAGGTGGTCTGGCCCCACAGCACGTCGCCGATGGCGCCTTCGCCGATCAACTCCTTCACCTTGTGCCAGCGCAGATCGGAGAGGAACTGGCTGCCGACCTGGAGCACGCGATTGTATTTGGCGGCCGCGGCGATCACCTGGGCGGATTCGTCCACGGTCAGCGTGATGGGCTTCTGGAGATAGACGTCCTTTCCGGCGGCGAAGGCGTCGATGCCCATCTGCGCGTGCCAGTGATCCGGCGTGGCGATGAGGACGCAATCGACGTCCGGCCGCTGCAGAACCTCGCGGTAGTCCACGACGACATCCTTCGCGCCGAGCTTGGAAATCGCCATGGCGCGCTCGCGGTGGCGCTTGTAAACGTCAGAGATGGCGACGATCTCGATGTCCTTGTCGGCTTCCTGCTGTTTAGCGAAGTCGCGCAGATGGCCGGTGCCCATGATGCCGACGCCGATCATGCCGACCCGAATGCGGTCATTGGCGCCGAGCGTGCGCGACGCGCTCTTGGCGCTGATGCCGGGCTTGATGGTCTTCTCTTTCGCCGATGCGGTCAGCGCGGATGCGCCTGCCGCCGCCGCGGCAAAGAACGCCCGGCGGGTATCCAACTTGTCATTCACCATTGCGTGCTAACGTCTCCCTAGTTACGATTCTACGCGCCGCGTCTGGGCATTCCAACGCAGCCGCCGCCCTGCCCGCAGCGAGTCCAGGGTCATGCAGAGCACGATGGCCGTTGCCAGCCCGCCTTCCACCGGTGCGTTCGGCTCCTGCCGGCTCTTAACGCATTCGAGGAAGTTGCGGATGTGATCCCGCGTGGCTGGCACGAACGATCCAACGCGCATGTCCTCCTTTTCAGGCGTGAGTACGGGGCTGGAGGTTTCCGCGTAGATCCGATATCCCTCGCGGCCCATGTCCATGCGCGCCTTCGAGCCGTGGAACTGCATGAGCTGATCCTGCGACGTGTGATACCTCATCGCCTTGTAGCCCAGGGTGAAGGTGGCCATGTAGTTCTCGGGGAACTCCATGATGATGGAGGCGGTCTCCGGCACTTCCGCGCCCTTCAGGTTCGGCTGCCCCCCGGAGCACGTCACCGCCAGCGGCGCCTTCGAATTCATGAACCACTGAATGGCGTCAACGATATGCGCCGCCTGGCCGATCAGCAGGCCGCCCGAATAATCGTAGTAGTAATACCAGTTGAAGAAGCGCGCGGCGTCCATCTCGCGCTTCGGCGCGGCGCCGAGCCACGCGTTCCAATCCAGCGGTCCTTTCAGTGTGGCCGAGCTCAAAGAGTCCTGGCGGTTCAGCCACTGCGAGGTCACCAGGCGGACGTCGCCCAGGCGGCCGGAAGTGGCGAGCTTCTGCGCCTGCTGGAAGAGTTCGGCGCTGCGCCGCTGCGTGCCCACCTGCACGATCTGCTTGGACTTGCGCACGGCCGCCACGATGTCGAAGGCCTCCGGGATGGTGTGCGCCAGGGGCTTCTCGACGTAGACATCCTTGCCGGCCTGCACAGCGTCGATGACCATGCGGGCGTGCCAGTGGTCCGGCGTGGAGACGATAACGGCGTCCAGGGTTTTGTCGTCGAGCATGCGGCGGTAATCGGCGTAGCCGCGCGCGCCGGTGCTGGCTTTGCTGAGCCCGGCCTGGAGGTTGGGCTCGTAGACGTCGCAGACGGCGGCCATCTCCGCACCGATCTCTTTGAACTCGGATGTGAGTAGTTGTCCGCGCCCTCCGGCGCCGATGACGCCGGTGCGGATTCTGTCTCCGGCGGCGACGGCCGTGCCGGTGCTCAGGAGGAAGGTTCTGCGATCCATACTGTGGTCAGTGTAAGGGAATCCGCTAGAGCCCTCAAATCAAAGACGGGCCAAGGTGGCGACCACCCCGGCCCGATTCTTTCCAGAAGCTGAGTGAGTTCTACCGCTGATTCTGCTTCAGAATCTTCTTCCGCAGGCGGATCGACTTCGGCGTCACTTCCACCCACTCGTCGTCGTTGATGAACTCGATGGCCTGCTCCAGGTTCAGCAGCCGCGGCGGGACCAGGCGAATCGCTTCGTCGGCGCTGGACGAGCGCATATTGGTCAGCTTCTTTTCCTTCACGATGTTCACGTTCAGGTCATCCCAGCGGGCGTTCTCGCCCACGATCATGCCCTCGTAAACTTCCGTGGTGGGCTCGACGAACATCTCGCCGCGCTCCTGCAGGTTGAAGATCGCGTAGCCCGTCGTCTTGCCGGCGCGATCCGAGATCAAGGCGCCGGTGGTGCGCATCGGGATGTCGCCCTGCCATTCCACATAAGTATTGAACAGCGAGTTCAGAATGCCCGTGCCGCGCGTATCCGTCATCATTTCGCTCCGCAGCCCGATGAGGCCGCGGGATGGAATCAGGAACTCCAGCCGCACGCGGCCGGACCCGTGATTCACCATCTTGGCCATCTTGCCCTTGCGCATGCCCATCTTCTCGATGACCACGCCCACATACTGCTCAGGCACGTCCACCAGCAGCAGTTCCTGGGGTTCCAGCAGCTTGCCGTCCACCGTCTTGGTGAGAATCTGCGGTTTGCCCACCATCAGCTCGAAGCCTTCGCGGCGCATCATCTCGATCAGGATGGCCAGTTGCAGCTCGCCGCGGCCCATCACCTGGAACGAATCCGGACCGCCGGCCTCTTCCACCTTGAGGGACACGTTGGTCAGCAGTTCCTTATCCAGGCGGTCGCGCAGGTTGCGCGACGTCACCCACTGGCCCTCACGGCCGGCGAAGGGAGACGTGTTGATGGTGAACACCATGCCGATGGTCGGCTCGTCGATCTGGATCTTCGGCATGGCCTTCGGGGTGTCCGGGTGGCTCACCGTCTCGCCGATGGTGATGCCTTCCACGCCGGCGATGGCCAGAATGTCGCCAGGTCCGGCGATGGTCTCTTCCACGCGCTTCAGACCCTCGAAGGTGTACATCTTCGTGATCCTGGTGGAATGCACCTGTCCGTCGAGGCGGCAGACGCTGACCTCATCGCCCAGACGCAGCGTGCCGTTGAACACGCGCCCGATGGCGATGCGGCCCAGATAATCGGAGTAGTCCAGGTTGCCCACCTGGAACTGGAGGATGCCGTCGGGTTCGCCCATGGGCGGCGGGATGTGCTTGACGATGGCCTCGAAGAGGGGCTCCAGCGTGGTGGAAGGGTCTTCGAGCGTGGCCTTGGCGATGCCGTCGCGGGCGATGGTGTAGATGATGGGGAAGTCGAGCTGGTCTTCGGCGGCGTCGAGGTCGATGAACAGGTCGAAGACCTCGTTCAGCACTTCCTGAATGCGCGAATCCGGCCGGTCGATCTTGTTGATCACCACGATGGGCGTTAAGCCCAATTCCAGGGCTTTGGAGAGGACGTAGCGGGTCTGGGGCAGTGGGCCCTCGCTAGCGTCCACCAGCAGCATGACGCCGTCTACCAGCTTCAAGGCGCGCTCCACCTCACCGCCGAAGTCCGAGTGGCCCGGAGTGTCGACGATGTTGATCTTGATGCCGTGATAGCGGACACCGGTGGTTTTGGCGAGAATCGTGATGCCGCGTTCGCGCTCCAGGTCGTTGGAGTCCATGACGCGGTCCTGAACTTGTTCGTTGGATCTGTAGATGCCGCTCTGCTTGAACATGGAGTCCACAAGCGTTGTCTTGCCGTGGTCCACGTGCGCAATAATCGCGATGTTGCGAAGGTTTGGGTTCGGAACTTTCATTTGGGAAAACCGGATGGGGGAACCTTCATTGTCGCATGAGTTAGACTAAAGGTACTCATGTCATCCTCCACGGGGTTCCCCACCATCGTTATCGTGGGACGGCCCAACGTGGGCAAGTCCACGCTTTTCAACGCGATAATCGGCCAGCGCAAGTCCATCACGGGCGATGAGCCGGGCATTACGCGGGACCGCATCATCGGCCAGGCAGTCCACCGCAAGCGCCCGTTTAACCTGATCGATACCGGTGGAATCGTGCCTGAGGACCAGGCGCTGATCCCGGTCCAGATCCTCAAGCAGGCCCGCTTCGCCATCGACGAAGCCGAGCAGATCATCTTCCTCATCGACGGCCGCACGGAGATCACGTCGGCCGATCGCGACCTGGCGCAACTGCTGCGCCGCCTTGGCAAGCCGGTCACCCTGGCCGTCAACAAGATCGACGTGCCCAAGCGTGAAACGCTCACGCACGAGTTCTACGAGATGGGCTTCAAGGTGATGGCGGTTTCGGCCGAGCACCGGGTGGGCATCCATGAGCTGCTCGACGTGGTCACCGAGAACTTCCCGGTGGGCGAGGAGCCGGAAGAGCCCAGGGAAGGCGAACTGGCGCCGCAGCGGCCGATTCGCGTCGCCATCATCGGCAGACCGAACGTAGGCAAGTCCACGCTGCTGAATTCACTCGTGGGCGGAGAGCGCTCCATCGTCTCGCCGGTGGCCGGCACCACGCGCGACTCGGTCGATGAGCCGCTCACCGTGGATGGCCGCGATTTCGTCTTCGTCGACACCGCGGGCATCCGTCGCAAGGGCAAGACGCACGAGATGGCGGAGAAGCTCAGCGTCGTCATGGCCCGCAAGCATATCCGCATGGCGCATGTCGTGCTGCTGCTGGTGGACGCCACCGAAGGCGCGGTGGGCAGCGACGCCACCATCGCCGGCTACGCCCATGAAGAAGGCCGCGCGCTGGTGATCTGCGTCAACAAGTGGGATCTCATCGACGACAAGAAGCGCAAGGAATTCGAGCAGTCCATCCGCGACACGTTCAAGTTCCTGGATTACGCGCCCATCGTTTTCCTCTCGGCGCTGGAGAAGAAGGGCATCCGCAGCGTGTTCAGGGAGATCGCCCGGTGCTTCGAGGCGTTCAACAAGCGCATCACCACGGGCCAGCTCAACCGCTTCGTCGATGAGTTCAGCATCGAGCGCGACCGCCGCATTTACTTCATGACGCAGGCGTCTATTCGTCCGCCGACGTTCGTCCTCTTCATGGACCGCGACGAAGACCTGCACTTTTCCACTGAGCGGCAGATCGTCAACCGTATCCGCAAGAAGTTCGAATTCGACGGTACGCCCATCATCGTCAAGGTGAAGGCGCACCACAAGAAGCGCGAGCGAAAGCGCTAACGGCCTACGATCAGGTCCATGCGGTCGAACGCGGCGCGCTGGATCTGTTTGATGAGCCCTTCGAACTTCAGCAGGGACGCCGCGAATTTCAGCTTCTCCCGTTGCTCTGGTGTCAACTGCACGCGGTAGTGGTCCGCGTGGTCCTTGTACAGGTAGGCGACGTATGCCGGCGACAGGGCCTCTTCCATCAGGCACTCCCAGAAGCAGCGCTGTTTGAACAGCCGCCGCTGCACCGCTCCGTCTTTGCCGATCTCGATGCGCGTGGTCGAGGCGATCAGCAAGACTCGCTGGCATCGCTCCGCGGCGAAGGGCCGTCCGGGTTCGGGCTGCGGCAGCGCCGCGATGGCGGCGGCGAACTCCTCGATTTCGCCCTCCCACCCCTGCCACCGGAAGCGCGTGGCGCCGCTCACCAGCGAGCCGCGTTTCAGCATGTCGCGCACACGCGCCGCATCCGGCCCGGTCGCGCTCACCACATGCTCCAGCAGTTCGCGGAAGGGCATCTCGCGGACGACGACGGCCGTCAGCGCGACGAACTCGGCGGCCTCGCTGCTCAACTTCACGCGGATGTTCTCGGGCACCGGCATCCCTTCAGTCTATTGCGCTTCGTACAATCGGAGACAGTGACCACCTTGGAGTGCCCCCGATGACCCCAGCCGGCGAGATTCTGGCCGCCGAGATTCGTGAGCGCGGCTCAATCGCCTTCTCGCGCTTCATGGAGGTAGCACTGTATCACCCGGAGCACGGCTACTACGTGACGCCGCGGGATCCTTTCGGCAAAGAAGGCGACTTCTACACTGCCTCGCAGCTGCAACCGGTGTTTGGCCGCCTGATCGCCTCCGCCCTGCGGCAGTGCCGGGCTGAGCTTGATGAACCGTCCGGATTCACGGTGGTGGAGTGGGGCGCGGGCCGCGGCGAGATGGCGCATTGCCTGAGTGAATTCCCCTACTTCGCGGTCGATTTCGCCCGCGGCCGCGCGCCACTACAATTCGAGGGCGTTGTGTTCTCGAATGAGCTCTTCGATGCGCTGCCCGTGGATGTGGCCCGCATCCGCGACGGCGCCGCCAGCCGCATGAACGTCGCGTTGGAAGATGGCCGTTTTGTTTGGAGCGAAGCGGGTCCTTTGCCTGCCGAGTGGCAGGATTACGCCACCTCGCTGTTGCCGCATTTCCGCGGGGAGCCCGACGTTTGGCTCGAACTGCCGGTCCGACTCGGCGAAACGCTCTCACGGATGTGCGCCCCGCTCTCGCGTGGATGTGTCATCGCCATCGACTACGGCTACACCGCCCGGGAGCTGGTCCGCTTCCCGCGCGGCACGCTCATGAGTTATCGCAAGCACTCCGCGATCGACGACGTACTCCGCGATCCCGGTCTACAGGACATCACCGCCCACGTCGCTTTCACTCATCTGGAGGATGTGGCACGCGCGGAGGGCCTGAAAACAGGACCTTTGGAGACCCTCGCCCAGTTTCTGCTCCGCACCGGCGAGGCCGATCAGTTCGCCTCCGCACTTCAGGCGGAGAGCGAAGCAGAGGCTGCGCGCCTGCGGCTGCAACTGAAGAGTCTGCTGTTTGGAATGGGCGAGACGTTCCGCGTCGTCACGCTCCGGAAGGAAGGGCCTGCCCCAAAAAGCTAACGGCCCCGGTTGCCCGGGGCCGTCCAGTGGATTCCTGTTTGCCGCGTTCCGAAGAACGCTTCGGACTACTTCTTCTTGGCTGCCTTTTTCGCTGCCTTCTTGGCTGCCTTCTTGGTTGCGTTCTTCATCGATCTGTTCTCCGTAACATCAGATTTTGCGATCACGCATGATCGCATTGTGATCTCTTTATAAGCTTGGTCCTCTGATGAAGTCAAGGAAAAAAGTAAGAGAGGCTCATCTCTGCTCCAACTAACCCGGATCGACACGCAAGTTGAAACGAAGAACGGCCGAAATGTTTCATCTCAACACCGTTGCCGAAACGCTTCCGAACTCGATAGCATCACAGATGACATGCCCCGTCGTGCGGTCTTAGCGATCTTCTGCGCGCTGCTCATATGGAGCGGATGCGGCCGCAGGAAATCGGCGCGCGCGCCCGCTGTGCCCGTGCCCGGCTGGAGTGAAGAGGGCATCGCCAGTTGGTATGGCGATCCCTATCATGGCCGGAAAGCCGCCAACGGCGAGACCTACGATATGGAGCAGATGACCGCCGCGCACCGCACTCTGCCCTTCGGCGCGATGGTGCAGGTGACGAACCGCACCAACGGCAAGAAGGTGGAAGTGCGCATCACCGATCGCGGCCCGTTTGTCGATGGCCGCATCATCGATCTCTCCCGCGCCGCGGCGCGCGCCATCGATCTCATCCGCCCCGGTACCGCCGCTGTCCGGATTGAAGTGCGATCCTACGCGCTCTCGCCCAGAACGAACGGAGCGTTCGCCGTGCAGGTTGGCGGGTATGTGGACCGGCGGCAGGCGGACCGCCTCACGACGCGCCTACGCAAGCACTTCGAACCCGTGCAGGCCACGCCGCGCAGCGGTTCCCGATCCGAGTGGCGAGTGCTTGTTGGCGAGAACATTACTGAGCGTGACTCCATCGCACTGGCCGAGATCCTGCGCAAGCAGGAGAAGCACGTGTACGTGGTGCGGTTGGACTCCCCCACGGCGCCCCGCCGCTGAGAGACAATCTTTCTAAGAGAATTTCGGCGCCCGCCGCACTATACATCTAGTGGTGAACTATGGCGCAATGGATGGAACAAGAATTGGCATACCCCGGATGGCAGATCCCGTCGCGCCATGAGAAGACGTACGAACTCGTAGGCCAATCGGCGCGTCTCCGGCAGGTTCTTCGCCTGGCGGCGAAACTCGGCCGCGGCCACTGGCCTGTGTTGCTGCTGGGAGAAACGGGCACCGGCAAGGAGTTGGTGGCGCGCACCATCCACCGCGCTCAAGCGTCCGCACCGTTCGTCGTCGTGGATTGCACCACCATGAGCGGCACTCTCATGGAGAGTGAGCTCTTTGGTCACGTGAAGGGCGCATTTACCGGCGCCACCACCAACAAGATCGGTCTGATCGAGGAGGCTGACGGCGGTACTGCGTTCTTCGATGAGATCGGCGAGCTGCCCCTGGACTTGCAGGCCAAGCTGCTGCGCGTCCTGCAGGAGAAGGAGTTTCGTCCCGTGGGCGCTACCACGACGCGCCGCTCCAGCTTCCGCGTCATTGCCGCCACGAATCGGGATCTGACGAAGGAAGTAGAAGCCGGGCGATTCCGCCAGGATCTCTTCTACCGTCTGAATGTAGTCTCGCTGCGGCTGGCGCCGTTGCGTGAACGCAAGGACGACCTCCCTTCGCTGATCTCGCACTTCCTGTCCATCTACGGCAGTGGCCACACGCTCAGCGGCGAACTGCTCGACATGCTGATCCGCTACGACTGGCCCGGCAATGTGCGCGAGTTGGAGAACAGCATCCAGCACATGGTCGCCGTCAATACCGGACCGGTTCTGCACGCCGGCGATGTGCCTTCCGCCATCCGGAACAGGGCGGCGGAGCGTGGGTGTGCCCGCAACGGAGCATCCTCTCCCGTTAACGCTCCCGCGGCTGAAGGCTTCGTCATGCCCATCCTGCCTCTCTCCGAGATGGAGAAGCGTGCTATCGTTCAGGCGTTACAGTACACGAAGGGCGACCGCGTGATGGCCGCCAGTCTGCTGGGCATCGGCCGCACGACGCTCTATCGCAAGATCAAGGAATACGGAATTCAGGTTTGACCTTTGCCCTAGACGCTACGCAGAGCACCGGGCGCCACATCTCCGGGGTTGGCGTCTACTGCCGGGAGATCCTGCGAGGCCTGGCCGCTGCTCACGGGTCCGGCCGTTTCCTGTGGTGCAGCCGGCCCCATCGTCTGCGCCAACTGCTCGCCGAGGTACGTCCCCCGAACTGCGCCGTACGGCTGCTTCTGGAGCGTTTCCAGATCTTCCGGACGGATCTCTTCCACGGCCTCAATCAGCGCCTGCCCGCCTCGCGGTTTCGCCGCACGGTCTGCACGTTTCACGACCTTTTCGTCATGACCTCGGAGTACTCCACGCCGGAGTTTCGCGCCCGCTTCCAGGAACAGGCCCGCCAGGCCGCCGTGCGGGCCGACCTCATTATCTGCGTCTCCCAGTTCACCGCCAATCAGGTGCATGACCTGCTTGGTGTGGAACCTGGGCGTCTCCGCGTCATTCCCCACGGCACGCGCTTCCCAACGGAGACCGTGGATGCGTTGCGCGAACCGCTCATCCTGCACACTGGGGCCATTCAGCACCGGAAGAATCTTATGCGGCTGGTAGAGGCCTTCGAGCACGCGGCGCCAGCGCCATGGCGGTTGGTGCTCGCTGGTTCGGACGGATTCGGCGCGCCCGAAATCCACGCCCGCATTGCCGCCAGCCCGGCCCGCGACCGGATCGAGACTCCCGGCTATGTCCCGGACCCCGCTTTGGCGCGGCTATACCGGCGTGCCTCGATTTTTGCGTTCCCCTCGTTGGACGAAGGCTTCGGTATCCCGGTGCTGGAGGCGATGGCGCACGGCATCCCCGTCCTCTCCTCCAACCGTTCCGCATTGCCCGAGGCGTGTGGGGACGCCGCTCTGCTGATTGATCCAATGGATGGGGAGGCTCTCGCGCACGGCGTACGCCGGCTGATCGAGGATGGCGAGCTACGCAGCCGTCTGATACAGGCAGGAAGGACTCGCGCCGCCGAATTCTCGTGGCAGCGCGCAGTTACGCGGACATGGGCGGTGTACGAAGAGCTTATGGGCGGACGCCCAGACTAGCGGCCTTCCTCGTCTACGGCGATCTTCAGCGCACGGAGGAACTTCTGATCCTGTGTGGTCCACTTGAGCCGGGCCTGCGGCTCATTGCGGCGCCCTGGAGTGTAATCCTCTTCAAAATCGGTTTCCAGACGTGTCTCAAGCACGGCGCCGTCGTCATCCTCGCCGTCCCCGACTTCGCGCTTGTTGAAGCCGATGGTCGCTTCGAGCACCAGGAAGACGTCATACCCCGCACGCTTGATCTCGCCAATCGCCTCGGCAATGCGGTCCGAGTCCGATAGCGACTCGTTGATCGCGTTGCCTAGCTCCTGCATCAGTTCTTTCAGTCGATCGTCCAAGGTAAGCCTCGTTACGCCCATCTCCAGGATAACATCCGGAGTATGAGGCGATTCCTTTCACGTGTCTATCCTCTGTATCGGCTAGCCCACACGCAGGCGTGAGTGATTCCACTGGTACCATGGAAGTGTCTCCCGCTGCCTATGTCGTCGAAAGCCAAGAAGTTCATGCAGACCGTCGTTCCGGCCGTGGTCAAGCCGCTCCACTCGCTCTGGAACGAAGTGATCGGCTTTCTCTTCATTTGCTTCGCGGCCGTCCTGATCCGCCCCATGTGGCGCGGCTATCATGAGATGCAGACCGATCCTGCCCACCTCATCAAGTTCGTTCTCACCGTCTTCTTCTTCCTCATCATGCTCGGCTTCGGCCTGCACGGATTCTGGAAGGCCAGGAAGATCTCCCGCTCGTGAAGATCCTGGTGGCGGGCGCCACCGGCTGCGTTGGCCGCCATGCCGTACCTCTCCTGCTCTCAGCCGGATACCAAGTCCGAGCCCTGGCCCGCGGATCTGGTCCGCTGGCGGACCGTACCGCCTTCGAAATCCACACGGCCGATCTCAGTCAACCTGAAACGCTCGAAGGCGCCTGCACCGGCGTGGACGCTGTGATCGCCTGTGCCGGTGCTTCCCTACAACTAGGAGTCTCCTCGCAGCGAGCGGGTTTCCACGCCGTCGACGATCACGGCATTCGAAACCTGCTCGCCGAGGCCCGCCGCGCCCGCGTAGGCAGGTTCATCCATGTCTCGCCGGCAGGCTCGGCCACACGTCCGCGAACCGGACACGCCGCCGCTGGAATCCCGTTCACCGTCATCCGGCCCACCGGCTTCTTCCAGACGTTTGCCGGATTTCTGCCCATGGCTCGCGTGGGGTGCATCCCGTTGGCGGGCGCCGGCAGGGCGCGAACCAATCCCATTCATGAAGCGGAGGTCGCACAGGCGTGTGTGGAGGCGCTCTCCCGCCCGGAGGAGTCACTGGAGATCGGCGGACCGGAGATCTTCACGCGTCACCGGCTGGCCGAGATGGCATTCGACGCCATCGGCAAGCCGCCGCGCGTGCTCAGCCTGCCGCCCTCGCTGCTGCGGGCCGCCGTTCCGTTCATGAAACCCATCCACCCGCGGTTCTCCTCGCTGATCGACTTCGGTCTGCAGGCATCGCAGGGGGACATCCTGGCGCCGCCGTATGGCACGCGCCGTCTGGGTGATTACCTGCGCTCCGCTACTGATTCGGCGGTGTTTGCGCGGTCGCCTTCGTGCCTGTAATCCGCTCCAGCTCCACGATCTGTTTCCGCACGGTGTCAATGTCCGACGCGCTTGGGGCGAAGCTCAGGTAGCCCTTCATCTGATCCAGCGCGCCGGGGTAGTCGCCCTTGTCGGCCAGGATGATGCCCAGCAGCCGGTTGATTCGGGGATTGGCATGGTTGACGTCCAGTTTCAGCGCCTCGCGCGTGCTGCGCTCGGCCGCGTCCAGCTTCTTCAGGTTGTAGTTCGCCGCCCCGTTCATGTACCAGATCTGCGGATAGTTGAAGGGATTCAACTTCAGCACCGTGTCGCTGCGCTCCGCGATCTGTGGCCAATCCTTCCCGTTCACGGCGATCTGAAGCAGTTGCAGATGCGGATTCACGAACTTTCCATCGCACGCCACCGATTGCTCATACGCCGTCTTCGCCTCGGCCGGCTTCTGCAGGCCCAGATAGGCTTGGCCGAGCTCAAACCACGCCAGCGCATATTTCGGGTAACCGTCGACGGCCTTTCGCAGGTGGACCTCAGCCTCGTCGTACTTCTTCTTTTTCATCAGGCCCAAGCCCTTCTCATAGGCCTTTCGGGCATCCTTGGGCGCCGCGGCGCTGGTCATCGAGAAGGTGTACCCCTGCACATTCGCCATGCGGTGTAGAATCAGGGTGCCCAATTCCGGGTTGTCCATCAGCCGCCGACCGCTCAACTGGACGACGTCGCTGCGGAAGCCGGGCAGGTCTGCGCGAAACTCGCAGCCCATCAACTGCCGCTCGGACATGCCGCCGCTCATCGGTCCGGTCTGGACGCTTCGCGTGCTGTTGGACCCGAACGTGTCGTTTGGTCCGCTGACGCTGGCGTCCGGCATCACGATGTTGTTCTGCCCCAGCGTCACGCTGAACCGGCCCTTCATGTCGGAGTAACCCTGCGGACGCGGCTGGCCGTTGCACACCAACACCATCACCACCGGCTCCGGCGGCGGGTTGCCATCATCGAGCATCAGGCGGCCCGAGAGGAAGATCGGCCGCTGGATGTCCATCATCGCCGGCTGCTGGTCAATACCGGGCTGACGAGTCTGGGATGGCTGCGTAGGTTGCGTGGGCGGCCGGGTGGGCGTATTGCCTCCGCCTCCGGTGGTCCCGCCGCCTCCGGGGGGGCCGCCCCCTGTTGTCTGCGCACTCAGCACTATGCCGATGCCTGTTACGAAAGTCAACGCCAATACAATCGCCAAGCAACGTGAAGGAATCATGGGCGCCCTCCCAATCCAATCTACGGTCCAGTGACTGTATTATACACACGGTTTTTAGCACCGCCTCCGCCAGGCTCCGGCGTCCACTATGATGTTTGTGGGAGCGCCGCTACCACATGAAACGCATCTTATTCTCTGTAACCTCACTCACCCTGCTCGCTTTCCTCACCACGGGCTGCTCCGACAGCTCCGCCCCTGCCAAGAAGGCAGAGGTCAAGAAGAAGGTCGAGGCTCAACCGATCTCCGGCCAGAGCGCCATTTTCCAGACGTTCCAGGTCGCCCGCACCTGGGCGCCCGATGCCATGCTGCTGAAGCTGGAGAACGGGGACATTCCTGAAGCGAAGGCCCAGCCCGGCAAGTATGGGGTTTGGCGCGCCACCTATGTCTCGCAGTCCAAGAGGGCGAAGCGTGACTATATGTACGCAGCCGCCGATAGCGATGGCGGCATCATCAAGGGCACCCGCGCCGGCGCCGATTCCAGCTACATCCGCAACCCGCAGATCCATCCCTTTGCCATCCAGGAAATCAGGGTCGATACTATCGCTGCATACGAGACGGCAATGAAGGAAGTGGCCTCCGACAAGGCCATGCAGAAAGTGCTCGAAGAGAACAAGGATCTACCCGTGCAGTACCAGTTGGAATGGGCTGGCAATACGCCAAAGCCCCAGTGGCGCGTCATCTTCGGCGTCACCGTCTCACAGAGCAGGTTCTCCATCCTGATCGATGCCAACAGCGGCAAGTTCGTCAAGAAACTGCACTAAGCGCGCGGTTTGCGTTTGTTTACGGGCGCGGGTTGGGCCGGTTCAGCCCGCGCCACTCTGATCAGTGAGTGCTTCGATTCTTCGTCCATCGGACGCAGTTTGCGCGAAAACTCCACATTCAGCGACGCCACGCCCTGGTCAATCTGCGCCTGCATCAGGCTAATCTTCGCGCGCATCTTCAGGTTGACCTCGACGCCCGACAAACTCACGCACAACTCCCGCGTGAGCTCCAGTATCACTTCCAGCCGCTCCAGGTCCTCATCCGTGTAGAGCCGCGTATTGCCGTCCGAGCGCGAGGGTTTCAGCAGGCCTTCCCGCTCGTACATGCGCAGCGTCTGTGGATGCAGTTGATATTTCTCGGCGACGGCCGAGATCATGTAGGCGGCTTTGGCTCTTTGCTTCGGCACGGCGTTTACACCTTTGGCCAGAGTTCGGCCCGCGGGTCCCGCGGATCCAGCCTGGCTAACTCTCTCAACAGATCGCGCGTCTTGTCGTCGCGGATGTCCGGCGCCTGAATGCTGATCTCCACAATCTGGTCGCCCCGCACATTCTTGCGCGCGTTGAAAACGCCCTTCTCCCGCAGCCGGAATTTCTGGCCGTTCTGCGTCCCCTGCGGGATCTTCAGAAGCGCGCGTCCATCCACCGTAGGTACCTCGATTTTGGCGCCGAGCCCAGCTTCCGTCACCGAGACCGGGATTGCGATGTGAATGTCGTCGCCCTCGCGGGTGAACAGGGCGTGCGGCTCCACGCGGACCGTGATGTAGAGATCGCCCGCGGGCGCGCCCATCGATCCGGCGTTGCCCTTGGCCGCCAGGCGCAATCTGGAGCCTGTCGAGGCGCCGGCAGGGATGCGCACTTCCACAACCTCGTCCACCTGCGCCCGGCCTTCGCCGCGGCAGGTATGGCAAGCGTTGCGCAGCCTGCCCGTGCCTCCGCAGCGCGGGCAAGTCAGCGAGAACTTCATCGCGCCCGCCATCTGCTGTACGTTGCCGCTGCCGTGACAGTGCGGGCAGCTTGCCGTCGTACCGCCTGCGTGGCCCGTGCCGCGGCACACCGCGCAGGAATCCAGACGGTGTATCGTCAACCGCACCTGAGTGCCCTTAATCGCCTGCCAGAAATCGATGCTCAGCGAATACTCCAGGTCCGTGCCCTTTTCGGCCACAGCCTGCTGATGCGCAGTCTTCTGCTGCCCGAAAAACTGGCTGAACAGATCGCTGAAGCTACCGCCGCCGAAGTTGCCCTGTGGTCCGCCGGCAGCGTCGCCGGGTCCCTCGGAAAAGTCGAAGCCGCCAAAGCCAAAACCGGCGCCCGGTGGCGGCTGCTGGCCTCCGCCCGGAATGCCGCTCTCCGAGTAGAAGCCGAACTGGTCGAACATCTTGCGCTTCTTGGCGTCCGAGAGGATGTCGTAAGCTTCCTGCACCTGCTTGAAGCGCTCCTCGGAGGTTTTGTCACCCGGATTGAGATCCGGATGAAACTTGCGCGCCAGGCGGCGGTACGCCTTGCGGACTTCATCCGCGGAGGCGTCCCGCTTCACCCCAAGGGTCTGGTAATAGTCCTTGTTGGAATTCATGCCCGGCTCACACTACAAACAAACAACTTACTTCTTGTTTTCATCTACGTCGACGAACTCAGCGTCCACGACGTTGTCCTTCTTCGCTTCCGCTTGCGGGCCAGGGTCGGCCGCGGCCTCGCCGGTGGGCGGAGCCTGCTGCGCGCCGGCGGCCTTGTACATGGCCTCGGCCAGCTTGTGGCTGCAGCTCAACAACTGCTCCTGCGCCTGCTTCATCTTCTCGGCGTCGCCCGCTTCCATTGCCTTCTTGGCATTCGCCACGGCGTCTTCCACGGCCTTGGCGTCTTCCTCGGAGACTTTGTCACGGTGCTCCTTCAGCGTCTTCTCAGCGCTGTAAACAGCGTTGTCCAGGTGATTGCGAGCGTCAATCTCTTCCTTGCGCTTCTCGTCCTCGGCCTTGTGCGAGTCGGCGTCGCGGGCCATCTTGTCGATCTCATCCTTCGACAACCCGGAGGTCGACGTGATGGTGATCTTCTGCTCGTTGTTGGTTGCCCGGTCTTTCGCCGTCACATGCAGGATGCCGTTGGCGTCGATGTCGAAGGTGACCTCGATCTGCGGCACACCGCGCGGGGCCGGCGGCAGTCCCACCAACTGGAACACACCCAGCATGCGGTTATCCTTCGCCATCGAGCGCTCGCCCTGGTACACCTTGATCTCCACGCTCGTTTGGCTGTCGCTGGCCGTTGAGAAGACCTCGGACTTGCGCGTCGGAATCGTCGTGTTGCGCTCAATCAGCTTCGTGAATACACCGCCCAGCGTCTCGATGCCGAGCGACAAAGGCGTCACGTCCAGCAGCAGCATGTCCTTCACTTCTTCGTTCAGAACGCCGCCCTGCACAGCCGCGCCCAGCGCGACCACTTCGTCCGGATTGACCGTCTTGTTCGGGTCCTTGCCGAAGATCTCCTTCACCATCGCAGCCACACGCGGGATGCGCGTGGAACCGCCCACCAGCACCACTTCGTCGATCTGTGCCGCCGTCAGGCCGGAATCGGCCAGCGCCTGTTTGCACGGACCCACTGAGCGCTGCAGGATGTCTTCCACCATGCTTTCGAAGCGCGCGCGTGTCAGCGACTTCACCATGTGCTTCGGGCCGGTCTGCGGATCGCCGTAGATGAACGGCAGGTTGATCTCCGTCTCCATCGCGGAGCTCAGCTCGATCTTCGCCTTCTCCGCCGATTCCTTGAGCCGCTGCAGCGCCATCCGGTCGCGCGACAGGTCCACGCCCTCTTCCTTCTTGAACTCCTCAATCAGCCAGTCCACCAGCTTCTGATCGATGTTGTCGCCGCCCAGGTGCGTGTCGCCGTTCGTGGACTTCACTTCCACGACGCCGTCGCCCCATTCCAGGATCGGGATGTCGAAGGTCCCGCCGCCCAACGCGTAAA
>CAYVDY010000014.1:0-15051 GCA_964450255.1 uncultured Candidatus Solibacter sp.
GTGAGCGAAGCGCGACGAGGACAGTGTCGAGGTTTGGGGCTGCGTGTCGCGATTTTTCGGGCACCCTGCGGATGGCCGCGGGGGAAGACAATGTGATAGATCGCGATACTCGGGGAAATGGCCACGTTCTGGACGACGCCGTTGACGATCTGCTTCTTGGTACGGGCGGAACCATCGCTATTCAGGACAGGGATCGTCGCCTCGCTGGGGATGTAGGCGAACGGGCCGATGCCCCAGATCTCGAAGCCGCGGACGTCCTGCTCGCCGCCCATAAAGACCCGGTTGAAGGGAGGCGCGACGCGATCGCCGTAACCGGAGATGAACCGGCCGAGGCCGCGCATGCCGATGACGTGTTTGGGGAAGAAACCCTTGCGGAAATAGGTGGCCGAGACGGTGGGCTCGATGAGGTTCACGTTGCCGCCCAGCGGACCGCCGGCATAGGAGATGGAGGCGAAGAAGCTGCGGCCGCGAGAGGGCGTGACGGGGTGATCGACCGTGTTGTAGGTGTAGGATGGGATCACGCGGCTGGTGATGATGCCTTCCAGCGAGTTGGGTCCGTCGAAGTTGAGGAAGTTCGAGTACTGGAAGTAGCTTGTGGAGCCGGTGTTGCCTGGCGAAATGTTGGACTTATCGATGCCGTAAGTCAGGCTGAGCCGCGCGAAGCTGCGCTTGAGCGGGTAGCTGACGAAGGTGGTGGCGCCGAATCCGTTCGAGGTGTAGTTCAGCAGGTTCTGGGTGCCCAGGGCGTTATAGAGCGGGATCAGGTTACGGCCGGAGAAGAGCGAAACCTCGCGGGCCTGATCGTAGTTGAAGCGCTGCGTGTAGATGGTGAAACCGGCCTGCATCGGCTTATCGAAGAGATAGGGCTCGGTGAAGCCGAAGGTGGCGCTGCGCATGCGGTCGCCGAGTTCGGCGTTGAGGCTGAGTGTCTCGCCGAGGCCGAGGAAGTTGTTGGTGGAGTACCCGAAACCGATGAAGCTGCCGGCGATGCCGGAGACGCCGCCGTTGAGACTGATGGAGTTCTTGCCGCGCTCCTTCACCTTCACCGTGATGTCGACGGTGTTGTTCTTGGTGTCGCGGGTGATATTGGCGGCTTCCTCTTCCTTGAGGGCTTCGAAGTAGCCGAGCTGGTTCAGGCGCAAAACGCTCAACTCCCAGAGGCGGGTGTTGTACATGTCGCCTTCGTCGATGAGCATTTCACGGCGAATGACCTTGTCGCGCGTGGTGGTGTTGCCCTGGAAGTCGATGCGGCGGACGAAGAATTGCTTACCCTCGTCGACGTTGATGGTGAGATCGATCTTGCCATCCTGTTTGGGATCGAAGTCCGGCTCGGGCACGGCGTCGATGTAGCCGAACTCGCCGTAGAGCTTCTGCAGGGCCTTGAAGCCCTTGGAGAGTTTCTCGGTGGAGAAGATGTCGCCGGAACCCATACCGAAGAGGGGCCGCATGAGGGTTTCAGGGGTACGGAAGAGCTTCACTCCGACAAAGTTGATGTTCTGCAGGCGGAAGAGTTTGCCTTCATCCATGTTGAGAGTGAGGTCAGCGGCCTTGCCGGGCTTGGACTTGATGAACGGTAAGATCTTGTTACGCCCGCCGCCGGAGTCCACCATTTCGACTTTGGAATCGGTGACACGCGCCAGGAAGTAACCCTGGGAGGTATAGGCCATGCGGATGCGGTCCTTGTCCTCTTCGAGCTTGGTGGAATCGAAGGTGCGGGCAAAGAGGTTCTCCAAAAAGATGGAGCGCGGGATTCCGATGGGCTTGAGGTTTTTCATCGCGCGGATGACTGCGCGGTCGCCGAGGGCGGCGTTATTGACGATCTCGATGCGGCCGACCTTGACCTTGGCGCCTTCCTGGATGCGGAAGGTGACCTCGATGGACGAGGGCGGAATCTGGCGAATTTCAGGGGTGACGGTGGCAAACTGGCGTCCGCGCTCGGAGAGGAACTCCTTGAGCACGTTGGCGGCGCGCTGCACTTTGCCCTGTTCATACTGCTGCTCGACCGAGAGGCCGACGCGGCGTTCTTTGAAGCGATCGAGGATTTCGGAGATCGTGATCGATTTGTTGCCCTCGTACTTGATGGAGCGAACGACGCGGCGCTCGGTCACGAGGAAGCGCACGATCCAGCCGGTTTTGCCGGCTTCACGTTCGAGCACGATGTCGTCGAAACGGCCGGTATTCCAAAGCGCCATGAAATCGCGATGCAGGGCATCGGTATCGTAGCGATCGCCCTTACGGGTGAGGATGAGGGCGCGCAGGGTGTCCTGGGGCACACGGCGCGCTCCGCGAAATTCGATGATTTCGACAACATCGGGGACTACGACAGGGGCCGCTGTTTCATCGGCCGGCGCGGCGGGCTTGGCTGCATCGGGCGCGGGTTTGGCAGGCTCGTCCTTCGCGGGAGCGACGGGCTCGAATGGACCTGGTTTTTTCGGCTCAGCTGGCTTGGGGGGCTGAGCGGGGACAGCGGATGGGACGGTTTCGAAGGGATTCGCCTTTTTCGCTTCCGCCGGTTTGGGCGCCTGCGCCGGTGAGGGCGAGGCTTGGGGAGCCGCCTGGAGATTACCTGTCGGGCTCACCAATGCAACAACGAGTGCTACAAGACAGAGCAGGACACTTTCCAGGCCTCTTCGCCTGTGGGTCATCGTGAAGAGTCGAGATCCTTTCTTAACTGCGCCTTCGCCTCAGACGTGTCTTAACGGTCAGCCGTTTCACGGAAACGTCTCTACACGCAGGCCCAAAGACTTCATTCTAGCGGAATCCGGGCGGCCTCAACAATCAGTCTCTTGGCTTCTCTTCGGGTCCGGGCCATCTAAGTTGCCCGAAAGGGTGCTTTCGGGGGATTCCGGCGGGGAAATATCGTCCGCTGGCTCGCCGGAATGAGGACTTGGCTGTGGTGGTGGTGGCGGCGGCGGGGCGGGCAGCCAGGAGGGATCACCGAATTCGTTGGCGAGAATCTGGAACCGCGGTCCGAAACGAGCGAGGCCGATCCCGAACATCATTTGAGCGGGCAACGTGGAGAGAGGGGGGAAATAGGCCGGGGCAAAAGAGTCCAACCGTGTGAGCAAGTACTGCTGGCAGATCAACTGCCACGTCACAGCCATCAGCAGGCCCAGGATCAAATTTCTGGCAACGCCCTGGGTGCGCGCCCAGAGTCCGAAGAGAGCGCCCAGGAGGGCGTATCCGGCGAGCAGCAGAGCGATACCGGCGAGTGAGGCGCGGCCGAGCCCCATGGTGTAGACGGAACCACCGTAGAAGAGTGCGCCGGCGACGTTGAGTTTGGCCCACCATGGTTCTCCTCGCAGCCAGGAGTGGAGGAGGAGCCAAGCGACGGCGGGCAGGCCGGCAAACAACCCGACGTCCAGGCCGGCCAGCATACGAACCGCTGTCCGGGAAAGACCGCGTCCCGGTGTCTCGTCTTCCGCAATCGGCTGCATCGTTAGCGCGGTGGGATTCCGCTACTCGGGCTTGTTGTAGTAGTAGGAATGGTAGTAAGTGTACTTGCTGTAGAGTTCGCCCTTGTGGGCGCCATTTACGAGAATGCCCAGGATGTTGTTCTGGCAGAGAGAGCTCATGGCGCGGGTCACGGAGTCGATGGTGGTAGTGCCGATGCGGACGACCAGTACCAGGCCGTGGCAGAGGGTGGAGAGCAGGTTGGCGTCTGCGGCGAACAGCAGGGGCGGCGTATCGAGCATCACCCAGTTAAAGATGGATGGCAGCCGGTCCAGGAGTTTCTTGACTTCGGGCAGGTTGAGCAACTCCAGGGGATTCAGGACCGCCTCTCCGGCGGTCATGATGCAGAGATTGGTTCCTTCGACGCGCTTGACGATCTCTTCGAGGGAAGCCTTGCCTTGCAGATAGTCGGTAATCCCGGGGCCGCGGGGCACCTGGAACAACGTGTGAACGACGGGGCGGCGGAAGTCGAAATCGGCGAGCAGTGTGAGATTGCCTTCGAGCTGGGCTTGAGCGAGGGCGAGGTTGGCGGCGGAAAACGATTTCCCCTCGGCGGGCGAGGCGGACGTGACAACGATGGTATGGATTGGCTGGAGGCTCTGCAGGTGATTCAGCCGCGTTCTCAGGCTGCGAAACTCCTCGGCTGGCGACTCGCTGGGGCGGCTGGAGTCCAGCAAGGACGCGTCGGGCGAAGGCGTGAAGGGAATGGTTTCGATCTTGGCGAGCAAACCCTGCAGGTCCGTCGAGGAACCGGCCTGGGGCGCCTGGGGTGCGGCTGTGGCCTCGGCTGGCGGTTGTCCGCCAATCGTCAGCGATTCCACCCGCCTCAAAGCATCATGAACTCGACTCATCCGGTCCTCCGATTTCGCATTGTATCCTTAAGCTGTCCGGGATCAGAACTAGGCGCGCAGAGTGAAGTAGTAGACGATCGAACCGGCCATCAAGAGCAGGCCGACCAGGAAAGTCGCAGCCCAAACCAACCAACCCATCCGTCGGCGGCGGCGCACCACGAAGTCATTCTCCAGCAGTGGTATGCTGCCGAGAATAGTGAGCTTGGTGTAGGCGCGGACATCCTTCAGATTCTTGAGCGAGGTGTCTTTGACTTCACGTCCGCCGGCCAGTGCGATGCCAATGAGGAGCCCGATAGCCAGGCCGGAGCCGATGATGATGGGACGTTTCGGCGCGTAGGGCTCTTCCGGGATAGTCGGCGTCTCGAGAATTTCCAGCATCTCGCCCTGCTTGCGAGTCTCCAGCTCGGTTGCCATCGAGGACATCTGCATCTTCCGGGACAGGTCGTTATAGCGGACGGTTGCCAATTCCTTGTCTCTCAGCAGCTGAATATAATCCTGATTGGCCGCTGGCGAGGACTCCAATCGAGACTGAGTACTCCTGAGGCGTCCCTGCAAGTCGCGCAACTGCGTGTTGAGGTTCTCAATCTCGAGATCCTTTCCCTGCATTGCAGCCTGCAGGCGGGCGATACTGGAGCCGATCTCCCTTAGCTTTTCAGCATTCGGATTGCGTGCGGCCATGCGCGGGGTTGATGCCGAGGGTTGGGGCTTCGAACTCTCACCCTCCTTCAGGTACTGCTCACGCTGCGCCTTCTTGGACTGAAGGAAGGAAGTCACGCGCACAACGTCCGGATGGCTTTCTTTGTAAGATTCGCGCAACGCAGTGAGTTGCGCCTCGATGCGGTCTATTTCTCTCTCCACCAGCAGTAGTTTTTCACTCTTAGCAGCTGTCGTAGCTGCCACCTGCTGCTCAGGCGTGGGAGGCTGAGACAGGGCCTGTGCCGTCTCCCGCAACTCACGAAGCTGGGATTCGAGAAGCAATTTATCCTGCATGGAGCGGTTGATCTGGGAGTTGGTGGACTGGATTGAAGCTTCCATCGCCGTGACGCGGCTGATGATCATTTGCTCCTGCTCCGGCAACTGGCCCATATTCCTGGAGCGGAACTCGGCTATTTTGCCATCCAAGGCGTCCAGGTCGTTCTTTGCGAGTTCGTACTGGTCTTTGAAGAACTGAGATGTCATCTCGGACTGGTTGGTGCGAGTGGTGATGTTCTCGGTGAGAAAACGCGACATGAGATCGACGCATACCTTTTGAGCGATGCGGCGGTCTGAATAAGAAAAGCTGACAGGGAAGGCGGACGACGTCTGTCCGGCGCGCGCCGAGCCGACAGCCTGCAACCGCCCCATCGAGATGTCTTTTCTCATCATCTCGATGACATCTTCGTCGGGCAATCGCTTGCGTTCGTCAGAATAGAGGTTATAGGTCTGAATCAGGTTCTTGAGGTTCGGGCGGCTCAGGATGTTCTGATATGTAGTGGCGACCCGTTGCGAGATCTGCTCACTGATGTTGGTCTCGACCATACGGCTGGGGACCTGGGGCGGCACGACACGGATGACGCCCTCGGCACGGTAGGAGTTTGGCCAGAGAAAGGCGGTAACCACACCGATAACCAGACCGAGAAACACGGGACCCAGGATCCAGGACCGGTGCCGGCGCAGGATATCGATATAGTCTTCGACATCCAATTCGCGGCGGGTTGTGGAAATCGGCTGCTCAGGCAGTGAGGGAGTTGTGATGGGTGTGGACATGCTGATATGAGCCTTGAAGCCATTCCCTAGGGAACGAATATGTGATCTCCATCCTGCAGCAGGATGTTCTGTTCCAACTTCTTGCCCTTAATCACATCGTCGTAGTTGAACTTGATCCGTTCCGAGCCGCGCATGATGACGATCTTGCTCTTCTTAGCCCACTGGCCCAACCCGGCGGAACTGAGCGCCTGCAGGATAGTGGTTGGCGTCACAAGCGGCACGGCGCCGGACTGGCCCACATTGCCGGACAGGAAGTAGCGCTTGCTCTGCACGGAAGTGACGGCCACGTTGACTTCGGGTTTGGTGAGAATCTTGGAGTATGCTTCGGCAACGCGCACCGCCAGTTCCTCGGGAGTGAGGCCGGCTGCCTCCACCTCGCCCGCGAGCAGGAGCGAGATCTTGCCGTCAGGACGAACCATGACGCTGCTGCTCATTTCGGGTTCACGCCAAATGCGAATGGCGAGGACATCGCGAGCTCCGATCTTGTAGGTTTTGGGGTCCACGGGCGCTGCGATTATCGCCTCGTCCTTTTTCGGCTCGGCAGGCGGATTGGCCGCCTGTCCCGGAGTGGGCGACCCGCCTTGAGGATTTACAGCCTGCCCGGCCATCGCGGCCGGCTGCACCACCAAAAGGCCAGCCAGCAGAAACACCGCGGACAACAACAATCGAGGCCATGATCTCAGACTCAAGTTCATACTCCATCCTCCGCTTTCGACGAACCCCGGAACGCTACTCGCAATTGAGGCAGCGGAAATTGTCCGGCGCAACGCCCGCACCCCTCCCGGAAGGCGATTCCCTTCATTGTACACCAGCACTTTGGGCCGCCATACGTTATCTTATCGGCCGGTCCCGGCTATTCCGCCATATTGGTACCATAGAAAATTCAACGACATGCCGTACTTCCTGGCTAAAACCGATCCCGAGACGTACTCCGTCTCCCAGTTCCAGATAGACCAGCAAACGACCTGGGATGGAGTGACCAATGCGCAGGCGGTTATGGTGATCAAGACCATGAAGCCAGGCGATCAGGTTTTCGTATATCACAGCATGGGCCAATCGGCCGTGGTGGGCCTGGCGAAGGTGACGGCGGAGCCGCGTCCGGACGGGAAGAACCCGAAATCGTGGGTCGTGGATCTGAAGTTCCTGAGGCTGCTGGATCCGCCCACGACGCTGGCGGAGGTAAAAGGAAGCGGTTTGTTCGACGATTGGGCGCTGGTGCGGCAGAGCAGGCTTTCGACGATGGCGGCGCCGGACTCGTTTGTGGAGTGGATGCGGGCCCGCTACCCCAAAGCCAGGCTGTAGTAGCCGGCCTCCTTCAGAAGCGCATAGACGCGCGCCACCGGCAGACCCACCACGTTGAGGTAGCAGCCTTCGACGCGGGTGATGAACTTGGACGCAAGCCCTTGGATGGCATAGGCGCCGGCCTTGTCCATAGGCTCACCGCTGGCGGCATAGGCGAGGATCTCGTCCTCGGTGAGAGGGGCGAAGGTGACCTTGGTCTGCTCCACGGCGGTCCACTCGCGGTTATCGTAGCGGAGACAGATGCCGGTCATGACGACGTGGCCGCGGCCGCCCAGGGCGCGGAGCATGCGGGCGGCGTCCTGCTCGGATTCGGGCTTTTCGAGGACGGCACCGTCAACAACAACAGTGGTATCGGCGGCGAGCACAAACTCGTCGGGGAGAGAGGGCACGGCGGCGGCCTTTTCGCGGGCCAGGCGGAGCACATATTCTTCCGGAGGTTCCCCGGCACCTCGCACTTCGGCGATGCCGGCCACGCGCACCACAAACGGCAGCCCGGCCTGAACCAGGATCTCCTTGCGGCGGGGCGATTGCGAAGCCAAAACGATCATGGGATTCTCAGGCTAACACGCGGCCGGAGGCGGGCCCCACATGCTAAAATCGGAGGTCTCGCAAAGCCACCACATGGAACGCGCCGGTCGCATCATCACGAAGCTCAAATCGGCCCGAAAGCACTTTACGCTGGAGGACCTGACGTGTGCTGCGTGGCCAGCCGCGGTGGGCAAGCGCCTGGCGTCGCGCACCCGAGCGGTCACGCTGAAGAGCGGGAGGCTGATCGTCGAAGTGGAAGACGACCTTTGGCGGCGGAACCTGGCGGTGTTGCACACGCAGTTATTGAAGAACCTTGGCGAACTGCTGGAGGGGGCCGCGCCCACGCAGATCGAGTTCCGGATCGGGATTCCGCGCCGGCCGCCGCAGCGCGAAGAAGCTCTGGGGATGTTCACGCTGACGCCGCCCGTGGCGCGGGCGAAGGACGACGCCGACGGCATCGCGGACCCCGTACTGAAACGCATTTACATCAACTCCCGCAGAAAGGCGCTGGCGTCTTGAAGATCACAGAACAGGAAGTCCGTTACGTGGCGGGGCTGGGCAATCTCCAGTTGACCGAAGCCGAGATTGCTCGGATGGCCCGCGATCTGGACGGCATTCTGACCCACATTGAGAAGCTGAACGAACTGGATACGGCGGGTGTGGAGCCGATGGCGCAGGTGCTGTACGAGGCAGGCGACACGGCCACGCTGCGCGCCGACGTGGTCGGCGAAACCCTCGACAACGCCACGGCCCTGGCGAACGCGCCGCTGTCCGGCGCCGGTCAGTTCAAAGTCCCCAAGATTATCGAGCGGTAACTGATGAACGTCCCACAATTGACCATTGCCGGCATCCAGTCCGGCTTGCGCGAAAAGCAGTTCACGGCTACGGAGTTGGCGAGCGAGGCTCTGGCATTTGCGCGCGCGGAGAACCCTGCCACTAACGCGTATCTGATGCTGAGCGAAGAGCGGGCGATGCGCGCGGCGGCGGCGGTGGATGCCAAGCTGGCGCGCGGTGAAGAGCCCGGGCCGCTGGCCGGCGTGCCGATTGCGGTCAAGGACGTGATCGTCACAAAGGGTCTGCGGACGACGTGCGGATCGAAACTGCTGGAGCATTTCATTCCTCCGTATGACGCCACCGCCGTGATCCGGCTGGAGGCAGCCGGCGGGGTGGTACTGGGCAAGACGAACTGCGACGAGTTCGCGATGGGCTCCTCGAACGAGAACTCGGCGTACGGGCCGGTGCGCAATCCGGTGGCGCTGGACCGGGTGCCGGGCGGGTCGTCGGGAGGATCGGCGGCAGTAGTGGCGCAGGGGACAGCGGTGGTGTCGCTGGGCTCTGACACGGGTGGATCGATCCGGCAGCCGGCGAGTTTCTGCGGCGTGGTGGGCGTGACGCCGACCTATGGCCGGGTGTCGCGCTATGGACTGGCGGCGTTCGCGAGTTCGCTGGATCATATTGGACCGTTCGCGCGAAACGTGCATGATGCAGCGTTGCTGCTGCACGCGATTGCGGGGCGCGATCCGCAGGACGCCACAAGCGCGCTGGCGCCGGTGCCGGACTACCGCTCGGTGCTGAACCAGGATGTGAAGGGACTGCGGGTGGGGCTGCCGAAGGAGTATTTCGAGGGGCTGACGAGCGACACGGGCGTCCAGATCCAGAAGGGCATCGATCTGCTGAAACAGCAGGGCTGCGAAGTGGTGGAAGTGAGCCTGCCGCACACGCAGTATGCGATTGCGTGCTACTACATCATCTGCACGGCAGAGGCGAGCTCGAACCTGGCGCGCTATGACGGCGTGCGGTACACGAATCGCTCGGCTGGCGCGAAGACGATGAGCGAGATGTATCGCATGACGCGCGGCGAGGGTTTTGGCGCCGAGTGCAAGCGGCGCATCATGCTGGGCACTTACGTGCTGAGCGCGGGCTACTACGATGCGTTCTACCTGAAGGCGCAGAAGGTACGGGCGCTGATCGCGCGCGATTTCCAGCAGGTATTCGAAAAAGTCGACGCGCTGGTGACTCCCGTGTCGCCGTTCCCGGCATTCCGGCTGGGAGAGAAGCTCGACGATCCGATTCAGATGTACCTTTCCGACATCTACACGATCACGGGCGACCTGGCTGGAATTCCCTGCATGAGCGTGCCGTGCGGTAAGACCGGCGAAGGGCTGCCGGTGGGGATGCAGATTCTGACCAAGCACTTCGACGAGCCGGGGATGTTCCGTCTGGCGTCGGCGTTCGAGCGGGCGGGCGGGTTTACGGTTTAGCTCAATAGGTCTTTGGGAACGACCCGACGCCGGCGGCTGTCAGTCTGGCCTTGGTGTCCGTGAGGGCATCGCCCGACAGTGGGCCGATCAGGATGCGGACGATGTTGGGATCCGGCCCTTCGGCGATGCGCGGGGCGAAGCCTTTGGCGACGAGTCCTTCGACGAACTTAGGCGCCGCGCTGACTTCAATTGCACCCACCTGGAGGAAGGTCTTGCCGCGGGTCTCGTCCGCGGTGATGGCGGCCGTTTGGGGTTGGGGGGCGGATTGGACCACAGACACCGGCGGCGCAACAGGCTTCTGCTGGGCGACGGGCGCAGGCTGGGCTGCCGGCGGCGGCGTGGATCTTGCGGGTGAGGGAGCGGGCTTCGGAGCGACTGCCACAGCTACCGGGTTTCCTGTCGAGCGGCGAGTCGCAATGTACGCTCCGCTGACGACCACGCCGAACAGAATCACCCCTATCAGCAGACAGGCGAGCATCTGGGGGCTGACGCCGGCGATCAGAACCTGGCTGGCCGGTTCTTCGATGGCTGGCTCGGCGGCTGGGCCGGGGATTGGCTCGCCGGCTGGGCCGGTGGCTGGTTCGGTGGTTTGTTCGGTGGTTTCGGAGGTCATATCAAGCGCACCCTAGCTGGACTATCGGCAGACTGAGGGAAATCCTTAGGGCCGGATCTCAGACTGAGATGAATGAACCCGCATCTTTTCCCTTCGCTCGATCATCTGCTTAACCTGAAGGAGACCGATACACGAATGGCTTTTACTCTGCCCCCGCTTCCGTACGCGCATGACGCCCTGGAGCCCTATGTCGACAAGCTCACGATGGAGATCCATCACGGCAAGCATCACCAGGCTTACGTGACCAACCTCAACAAGGCGCTGGAATCCGCTCCGGACCTCGCTGGCAAGAGCCTGGAATCGCTGCTGGCGAACAATGTGGCCGGCGTGCCCGACGCCATCAAGACGGCTGTCCGGAACAACGGCGGCGGTCATTGGAATCACTCCCTTTTCTGGGAACTGATGGGGCCGAAAAAGGGCGGGGCGCCGGTTGGCAACCTGGCCAAGGCGATCAACGCCAAATTCGGCACGTTCGATGTGTTCAAAGAGAAGTTCGCGGCCGCGTCGGTGGGTCGGTTTGGATCCGGCTGGGCTTGGGTAATCAAGGTGGGCGACGGCGTGGATATCATGTCGACGCCGAACCAGGACAACCCTCTCATGGAAGGCAAGCACGCCGTGCTCGGCCTGGATGTGTGGGAGCATGCGTACTACCTGAAGTATCAGAACCGCCGGCCGGAGTACATCACCAACTGGTGGAACGTCGTCAATTGGGACAAGGCTGAAGCGCTGTTCAACGCAGGGAAGTAAGACCGTTTTCGTGCATGGAGTGTTGCCGCCGCGCTTTCGGGCGCGGCGGCTTTCGTTTGCACCCACTGTCCATGGGGAGTCGCGCGCCGATCACTCGACTCTGAGAGATGTATTCGGGTCCAAGTGAACAATCCGCCCTGTCGCGGACCAGACGGCGACGCCGGTGGATGTTGCCAGAACCAGGGCAGCAGTCACGCAAATCAACAGGCCGGCATGTTCGGCGTCGTTACTGAGATGCTTCAGGATGCGGTCCAGTCCCGACGCCCCGGCCAGTCCGGCCAGCATGCCGAGGCCGACCGGGATCATCGTCTGACGGAACACCATACCGCGGAGGCGGAGAATTGACGCCCCCACTGCGATGCGGACACCGATTTCATGAGTGCGCTGGGCGACGGAGTGAACAGCCACTCCATAAGTGCCAACTACAGCCAGCAAAAGGGCGAATCCGGCAAAACCCACAATTGCCGTTGTATAGAACCGGGGACGGGCAAGCACGTCCGCCAGTCGCTGGTCCAGCCATTTCACGTCATAGACCGGGATGCTTCGATCCGTCCGCTGCACGGCGTCCCGGCAGGCCGCAAGGTACGCACCGGCATCTCCGCGGACCTTGGCAATGAAGGTGAGAGAGCCCGGAGGGGATTGATCGATGGGACGAAACACCTGGGCTGTGCCAATTGCGGATGGACCCGCGAAGCGTTGGGAGCGGGCCACGCCAACGATCGTGGCCATCTGTGGCGCGCCCCTCCATGCAAGGTTCAGCTTTCTGCCGACTATTCGCCCTCTCCCGAAACTCCGCGCGAGGTCTTCGCTGATGATCACCACCCGCTCTGCTTCCTCGCGGTCGCTCGCATTGAATTCTCGGCCGTCCAGCAATTCCGTGCCGATCGTACGGAAGTAGCCGGGACTCGCGCCAATGAGCACCGCCATCGGTCCTTGTTCACCCGAATCCAGCTTGTACCTACCGCCCATGAACATCGTGGCGATCAGCGGCAGGTTCGACACGGCGGCAGAGGATTCCACTCCCGGCGTTGCACGCAACTGCTCCAATGCCTCTCTGTAGTATTGGCGCAACCGGTGGCCAGTCTCGTAGCTCGTTCCAGCCATGGAGACATTGAGCGTCACCACCCGATCCGTGCGGAACGCGAGATCAGTGTCCAACAACCTAATGAAACTCCGCGCCATACTGAACGCCCCCGATGCGAGCACGACGGTCACAGCGGCCTGCAGGGCTAGTAGGACTCCGCGCATCCGCTTGACGCCCAAGCCGCTGGATCCGGCGTGAGCCCGAAGATCGAAGTGCCCTGGCTGAATGCGAGAGATCAGAGACGCAGGCAGGACCCCAAACACGAGGCCCGTGAGAACAGCCAACCCCGCGGCAAACGAGATGACCCGCCAATCCAGAACCGTGTATTGCCGAGCAGAAAGCTGCGACGGTTGGGCGGTGGAAGCCAGTTGTGCAATCCAGTATGCCACCGCCATCCCAACCGCGGCAGCAGTCGCGGTTAGAACGGTTGCTTCCGTTACCATCTGCTGCATAAGCCGTGCCTTGCTGGCACCCAAGGCGGCGCGAATCGAAAGCTCATAACTCCGCTCTGCTGTGCGCGAGAGCAGTAAATGCGCCACGTTGGCGCAAGCGATGAGGAGCACGAAGGATACCAACCCCATCAGCACCAGCGAGGCCGATCGAACCGGTCCGGCCAACTGGTCGCGCAATAGGGTCAGGAGTGGAGCATTGGAAAATCCTTCCACTCTCGGCCGGGACCGGCCGCCGGACGCTCGCACCACGTCCGCCTGAAAGAGGGTTGAGGCTTGCTCCACGGTGACGCCCTGCCTGAGACGCCCGATCGTCCTCCATCCGAATGCGCCCGCCTTCGGAATACGTTCCAAATCGTAGATTGTCGGCGTCCAGATCGCCGTTTTATCGGGATAATCGAGTCCGGGCGGCGCCACGCCGACGACAGTGAGCGCCGTTCCATTTATCCGAATCGTGGATCCTAGCGCGCCGGGATCGCCACCGAACGAGTTTTGCCACAAGCTGTGCCCGATCACGGCGACGGCATCTCGTCCAGGCATGTCCTCGTCGACGCTAAAACCCCGGCCGAACTCCGGTTCGGTCGCCAGCATACGAAGGAAGTTCGCCGTAGTCTCAGTCACCCGCACACGCACCGAACCGCGCGGATGGTTGAGGTTCATTTCGTTCGTGGCAAAGCCCGCGGCATCATCCAGATACGGACTGCTGTACCGCCACTCGTGAAATGCGGCACGTCCTTGCGCCACATTCAGCGGAGAATTCCTCAACTCCACGAGCCGCTCTGGTTCCCCGAAGGGCAATGAACGAATGAGCAATGCGTTCAGCACGCTAAAGACACCAGTGGTGGCTCCAATCGCCAGGGCCAGCGCCGCCAGCGCCAGCGCGGTCACAAGCGAGCGCCGCCTGTAAACCTGCGCGGCGAATCGCAGGTCCAGGCCCATCTCGTGAATCAACTGCACCGGCCATGTAACCACCAGGTCCGCCAGAGCCCGCAAACCAAGCCACGCGCGGCCGGCGGGCCCGCGTGCCTCACGGTATTCGTCCCCAAATTGACGCTCCATCGGCCCGGCGTACTCCTCGCGAAATCGGACCGGATAGAACTTGAGCAGGAGCCGGTAGATCCGCCTCATGCTCTCTCCGGAAGACCCAAACTGCTCTCGGCCAGTTCGATCAAATGGCGCATCCGTAGCGCCTCGGCCCGCGCCACACGCCGGCCCAAAGTGGTGATCCGGTAGTAGCGGCGGCGTTCATCGTCCAGGTGGAGATCGGGCCGTTCTCCGGACTCCTCAATGAGCCCGCGCTCAAGCATCCGGCTGATCGAGCCATACAGTGCACCGGCCCCGAGATTGAGTTTGCCATCTGTGCGGCGGAGGATTTCCCGCTTAAGTGCATAGCCGTGCCGCTCGCCCTCCGCAAGAGCAAGGAGCATGTGGAAGATCGGCAGAGGCAAAGGGAGTTGCTCCTCGACTGCCGTTTGTTTCTCGTTTGCCATACTAGGTCATATTATGACCCACTATGTCGGATTGTCAAGATTATCGTCCGCTGCGGCCGCCGGCTATGTTCGCGGCTGGGACGGCTCGGGCCTTGGATAAAGAAAGCCGAGCAGGCAAGTAGCCTGAATTCCTCTGAGGATGGATGCCGCCGCGCCTTCGGGTGCGGCGGTTTCTTTTTTGGGGACAGCGCAGTAGTTCACATCTCCACGTAGAAGCTGCCGGATTCATTGGACTCCAGGCCGAGGTTGAAACGGATGGAGTCAGCGAAGGCGGCCAGGGAGGATTTGGTGAGCCAGAGGGCGAGGAGGGCCAGGCCGATTGTGGCGGCAAGGACGGCAAAAGGAGAGCGGAAGAGTAGGAAGTGCTGGGCGGCGACGGCGGCGGAGATGATGGCGGCACCGAGGATAATGAGCGGCATGGTGCCGGCACCCCTGTTAGCTTCCATCTGTTTGGTAAACGGGAGGCCTTCCACCATCCTCAGAGTGAGCGACAGGTAGATGGAGGACACGGCGAGGCTGAAGGCGAC
>CAYVDY010000014.1:15061-30135 GCA_964450255.1 uncultured Candidatus Solibacter sp.
AGCGGGTGTCGATACTCACGCCTATCACCGGAGCAGCCAGAGGCCCCACGCCCAGCAAACGACGGGAAGCAGCGCAGCGTTGGGCAGGACGATCAGGGCGAGGAAGAGGAGGGCGTGAACGCCGCGGGCGAAGCGATTGAAGTTGCGGCTCGGAGGCAGTTGGAATATCCAGGCGCCCTTGTAGTCGCTCCCATAGGGCATGATCAGGCAAATGAAGAACAGCCCGACTCCGATGACGTGGGGCAGGACGTGGGCGGAGGCGAACTGGCCCGAGAATGGGGACGTTCGCCAATCTCGGGCGAGCAGTATGACGTTACCGACGATGGCGGGTAGGAGAGGGATTAACTGACGGCGGAACTGCCAGTCGCGGACCATCATGCGGCGCACGTATTCAAAACCGGCGCGGCCGGCCGGACCGCCGGTACAGCGAGCTACGAACGCGCCGACCGGTGAACGGCGCAGAGGGCTCGTGGCGCCGGAACTGCTATGGGCTATGGTAGCGACCTTGACGAGGTAGTCACCGGAAAGGGCTCGGATGCCGAGCCAGATGCTCGCGACGGCGGCCAGCAGACAGAGTGCCGCGACGGCTGCCTGCAAGCGTGGGTCTGCCGGCAGCCAGCGCTCGGGGTGGAGTTCGCGGAGCGCGCCGCGGCCGAACTGGAGGGTCAGAATGGCGATCCACGGCATCATGTCGGCGATCTGGCCGACGGCCTTGAGACGGGCGGGCGGAACGATGAGCACCAGCCATCCGAAGATGGCGCAACAGAGAAGGGCCATCACGAGGCCGACGCCGAACGCGGCGAAGAGATGGACGAAGGGGTACCACCAGGCGGCGTTTTTCAGGCCGAGGCCGGCGAGGGCCGGTATCGCGTTGAGACCGGCCACCAGATAGGCGACGATGCGCACCAGATGGCTCAGCTTGGCGGCAGTGAAGGTGGCTCCGTTGATGGGCTGATGGGCGAGGATGAGGCCTTCCACCGGATTGAGCAGGCTGTTGCCGGCCTCGGACAGCAGCATGGTGAATAAAAGGAAGGCGGTGAGGCCGAGGAAGAGGGAGAAGAGCGCGGCCAGCGGGGCGTGCGTGGCGAGCATGACCAGGCTGATGATGGCGGCGATAACGAAATAGATCACGGTGATCACCTTCAGCGTGGGGCCGTCGCGGCCCAACTGGTTGAGGATTTCACGGCGGTCGTGCAGTTGTCCGAAGAGGTCCATGAGGAGCCAGAAGCGCCTGGCATCGACGCCGAACCGGAGCAGCAGGCGCGATGGGACGGGTCCCCGCAGCGCGCGTTCGAGGCTGTAGAGGATTTCCTTCATGACTCCAGGGTTCGGATGATTCGAGCCACGCCGAATGCCATGTCCGAGGAGCCGGTGAGCGCGCGGAAGACGTCTTCCAGTGTGGACTGGCTGGTTTGGGTTTTGAGGGCTTCGGGCGAGCCTTCGGCAACCAACCTGCCTTTGTCTATGATGAGCACGCGGTCGCACACCTTCTCGACGACATCGAGGACGTGGGAGCTGTAGAGGATGGTTTTACCGGCTGAGGCGAGGGCGGCAATCAGATCCTTGATCATGATGGCGGCATTGACGTCGAGGCCGGAGAGCGGTTCATCGAGAAGAATCAGCTCCGGATTGTGGAGGAGCGCGGCGGCGATGAGGATCTTTTGGCGCATGCCTTTGGAATAGGCATCGAGGCGGCTGACCCGGTCTGAGGAAAGGCCGAAGGTCTCGAGAATGTCCTGAATCCGGGCCTGAAGGGTTTGCTCTTCGACGTCGTGAAGACGGCCCATGAGTTCCAGGAATTCCTGACCGGTGAGGCTTTCAAAGAGGACTGCGGATTCGGGGACGTAGCCAATGTTCTGCTTGATATCGACGGCGCGTTCGGGGAGTGGGAGGCCGGTGACGCGGACGGAGCCGGAATCGGGCGTGAGGATGCCGGCGATGATCTTAATACTTGTGCTTTTGCCAGCGCCATTGGGGCCGAGCAGTCCCACGACTTCGCCGCGGCGAAGGCTGAAAGAGATGCCGTGCAGGACCTCCGTGTGGTTATAGGAGAAGACGACGTTCGTGAACTCGACGATGGGGACAGGGGGCATTGAAGCACCATTCAATTCCGACGAGCGCTTCGCCGACACTATCAAGGGAGCGCGGCTGAAGGCAAGCCTACTGTCGGCTGGTCAATGGTATTAGATTCTGAGCGATGCAGTTCGACGTGATGTGAGCGGGCGCGTTCATCGGCGACGCGCAGTACACTATGGTCGTGCATGAAGAGTTTCTACGCCGGGCGATCGGGCTGGCCGCGGCAAATGCCAGCGACGGGCGGGGCGGCCCATTCGGAGCAGTGATCGTTCGCAATGGCAAGATCATCGCAGAGGGCGCGAACCATGTGGCGCCGTGGAAGGATCCGACGGCCCATGCGGAAGTGGTGGCGATCCGCGAGGCGTGCAAGGTGCTGGGCTCGCACGAACTGCGGGGCTGCGTGATCTATGCTTCGTGCGAGCCTTGCCCGATGTGCCTGGCGGCAATCTACTGGGCCCGGCTCGACGCGCTGTACTATGCGGCATCACGCGATGACGCGGCCGGAGCAGGCTTCGACGACAGCTTTCTCTACGAGCAGATCCCGTTGGCGGAGGGAGATCGGGCGCTACCGACGCACCAGCTGGCAGTGATCGAGGCGGACCAGCCATTTGCCATATGGCGCGAGAGTGTGACTAAAATCCCTTACTAGGTTTCCAATATGCTTGTTGTCACGACATCTACGCTACAGGGCAGAGAAATCAGCCAATATCTCGGACTCGTCAGCGGCGAGGCCATACTCGGCGCGAACATTTTCAAAGATTTTTTCGCCGGCATCCGCGACATCGTGGGCGGGCGTAGCGCCTCCTACGAGGGCGAGCTTCGCAAGGCGAAGGAGATGGCGATTGCAGAGATGTGCGAGCAGGCCAGGCAGATGGGCGGCAACGCCGTGATCGCCGTGGATCTGGACTACGAAACCATCTCGACCGCGCACGGCGGGGGGATGCTGATGGTGACGGCCGCCGGCACGGCTGTGGTCGTCTCACAGTAGGCGCCATGGGGCACCTTCTGGAGCTGCGGCGGCTCACGAAGCGGTATCCCGATCACACTGCGCTCGAGGGGCTGACGCTGGAGATTCAGGAGGGCGAGTTCTTCTCGCTGCTGGGTCCTTCGGGGTGCGGCAAGACGACAACCCTGCGGCTGATCGCTGGATTTGAAACGCCGACCGAGGGCGAAGTCTTGCTGCGCGGCGAGGCTCTGGCCGCAAAAGCTCCGCACGAGCGCAACGTCTCCACCGTTTTTCAGAACTATGCGCTGTTCCCGCATCTGACGGTGCGGGCCAATATTGAGTTTGGCCTGCGGTACCGGCGCGGCGTGGATCCATCCATTGAGCCGGTGGTGGAGATGCTGCAACTGGGCGGCAAGCTGGATCGCAAACCGGCGCAGCTTTCGGGCGGGGAGAAGCAGCGAGTGGCGCTGGCGCGATCGCTGGTGCTGCGGCCGGATGTGCTGCTGCTGGACGAGCCGCTTTCCGCGCTGGATCCGAATCTGCGGGCGCAGGTACGGACGGAGTTGCGGGCGCAGCAGCGGCGGGTGGGGATCGCGTTTGTCTTCATCACGCATGATCAGGAAGAAGCGCTCTCTGTGTCGGACCGCATCGCGCTGCTGTACCGCGGGCGGTTGGAGCAGTTGGGGACGCCGCGTGAGCTGTATCAGTCGCCGAGCACAAGATTCGCGGCCGGCTTCCTGGGTCCGGTGAATTGGGTGAACGGTGTGGGCGTGCGGCCGGAGGCGACGAGACTGAGCGTGGCGGCGCCGGACAACGGGGTGCGGTGGGTGGCGGCGACGGTGGTGAGCTCGACGTATCTGGGCAATTGCCTGCACATCGAGGCGCGGACGGCAGGCGGCGAACGGTGCGTGGCGGAGCTGGCCCGGCACGACGGGCATTACGCCGAGGGGCAGAGCGTGCACGTGGTGTGGGATGCGCGCGATGAGCTGAACGTGCCGGCATGAGACGACTGCGGCTGTTGTTTCTGGCTCCGACGGCGCTGCTGCTGGCTGGGCTGTTTGCGGCGCCGCTGGCGATACTGGCGGTTTACACGGTGCTGACGCGCGGAGCGTACGGCGGGGTGTCGGCGCCTTTCACAATGGAGAATTGGGCACGGCTGGCCGATCCGCTGTACCTGGGGATTCTGGGCCGCAGCTTCGTGGTGGCGGGCGTTTCCACGGCGATCTGCATGGTGCTGGGGTTTCCGCTGGCGCTGTTCATTGCGCGCTCCGGCGCGCGGAAGAACCTGTATCTGGCATTGGTAATGCTGCCCTTCTGGACCAGCTTTCTGGTGCGCACTTACGCGTGGATGTTCCTGCTGCGCGATACGGGGTTGATCAACACAGTGCTGCTGACGGCGGGCGTGATCAGCGAGCCGCTTCCGCTGCTGTACAACTGGTGGGCCGTGATCCTGGGACTGGTATATGGCTACTTGCCGTTCATGGTGCTGCCACTATTCGCAACGCTGGAGCGAGTGGATGGGGCGCTGCTGGAGGCGGCGGCGGACCTGGGCGCGCGTCCGTGGCAGACGCTGCGGCGCGTGATTATCCCGTTGAGCGCGCCTGGGCTGCGGGCGGGCGCGATTCTGGTTTTCATTCCTTGCCTGGGCGCGTTTCTGACTCCGGATCTCCTGGGCGGCGGCAAGACAATTCTGATTGGGACGCTGATCCAGAACCAGTTTGCGAGCGCGCGGGATTGGCCGTTCGGCAGCGCGGTAGCGCTGGGGTTGATGGGGATGGTGCTGGTGCTGCTGTGGCTGCATGCGCGGCGCGACGGGGAGTCTCTGCTGTGAACCGGGTGCTGGCGGGCAGTGCGGTGCTGCTGTTTGCATTCCTGCATCTGCCGCTGATGGTGCTGGCGGTATTCAGCTTCAACAGTTCGCGGCTGCCGCTGTGGGAGGGGTTCTCGCTGCGGTGGTATGCGGCGGCCTTGCGGGACGGGCAACTGGGCGAGGCGACGATGAACTCGCTGGTGATTGCGGTGATAGCAACGGCAGCAGCGACCGCGGCCGGCACGCTTTGCGCGTATGGGCTGTGGAAGCGCGGCTCGAAGGCGATCACTCTGCCGCTGTCTCTTTCGCTGGTGACGCCGGAGATCGTGATGGGGATCTCGCTGCTGGCGTTGTTCCAGTGGGTGTTCCGGTTCCTGCATGTGCAGTTGGGGCTACACACGGTGATCCTGGCGCATGTAAGTTTCTGCCTGGCGTTTGTGGTGATTGTGGTGCTGGCGCGATTGCGGACGATGGACGTGACGCTGGAGGAGGCGGCGATGGATCTGGGCGCCAGCCCGTGGCAAGCGTTCCGCCGCGTGACGCTGCCGTGCCTGATGCCCGGGATTGTCTCGGCGGCACTACTGGTATTCACGATTTCGTTCGACGATTATGTGATCACGTCGATGGTGGCCGGCGTGGATTCCGAGACTCTTCCAATGGTGCTGTACGCGATTGCGCGGCGCGGGGCGAATCCGGTGGTGAACGCGATCTCGACGATGATAGTGCTCGGGCTGGGGCTGCTGATCATGGTGTCTGAGAGGCTGCGGAAAGCATGACGTCGCGGCGCACGTTGTTCTTTCTGGGGCTCTCCGGGCTGGCCGGCTGCACGCGGGGCAACGCGCTGCGGCTGAACGTCTTCAACTGGTCGAACTACGTGGGCGATGATACGCTGGCGCGGTTCGAGGCGCGCACGGGGATTCACGTGCGGTACGCGATCTACGAATCGAACGAAGAGATGCTGGCTCGGGTGATGACGGGGAATTCAGGCTGGGATGTGGCGTTTCCCTCGAACTACTTCATCGAGCCGATGCGGGAGATGGGGCTGCTGGCTGCGCTGGATGGGGCGCGGCTGCCGAATCTGCGGCATCTGGACGAACTGTTCCAGCGGCCGGTGTGGGATCCGCAACTGGCGTGGTGCATGCCGTATATGTGGGGGAGCAGCGGAATCCTCTACGATTCGCGGCTGCCGAACCGGCCCGAGGCGTGGGCGGATCTGTGGACGCCGCGTTTGCAGGGGCGCGTGACGATGCTGGACGATCCGGCCGAGGTGTTCGGGGCGGCGCTGAAGAAGCTGGGTTTGTCTTTGAACTCGTCGGGCGAGACGGAATTGCGGCGGGCGCAGGCAGAGGCCGTGCGGCAGAAGCCGCTGCTGCGGGCGTACCTGAATGCTGAGGTTCGGGACCAGACGGTGGCGGGCGACATTGCGGCGTGCCAGTTGTGGGCGACGACGGCACAGCAGGCGATCGATGCGGCGCCGCATCTCACCTATGCGTATCCGCGCGAGGGGTTCGCGTTGTATGCGGACTGCGCCGTGATACTGCGCGAATCGCGGCGGGCGGAGCTGGCTCACACGTTTTTGAACTACCTGTTGGAACCGGAAGTGGCTGCGGGGATCGTGCGGGTCTCGCGCACGGCGACGGCGAACGGGGCAGCGCGGCGGATGCTGCCGGCCCCAGTGAGCGGGCTGCGGACGCTTTATCCGGATGCGGAGACGCTGGCGCGCGGCGAGTGGTTCCGGGCGCTGCCGGCGGCGGCTCAGCGACTGCGGGACCGGCTGTGGACTGAGCTGAAATCCGCCTGATGCGGGGCGGGTATCAGGTAAACTGAAGGGTCAGGTCACAGTCCGAATTTTGCGCAGGAGGACCGTTGAAAGAGCTGTTGCAACAGGCCCTGGACTCGATGCCGCAGTTGACGATCACGGCGGTGATCGACATCCTGCTGGTGGCACTGCTGATCTACCAGGTGGTGAGCCTGATCCGGGGGCGCCGCGCGGCGCATATCCTGGCGGGCATCGGCGTGGTGATTGTGGCGTACGCCGCCTCTGTGTTCGCGGGCCTGATCCTGCTGCGCTCCATCTTCGAGAACCTGGCGCCCTACACTGCGTTTGCGCTGATCGTGATGTTCCAGAGCGAGATCCGGCGGCTGCTGGCGAGGATCGGCGAACGGCGCTGGATCGGATTCGGATCGCGGCTGGAGACGCGCGAAGTGGCGGACGAGATCCTGCTGGCGGTCAGTCATCTGGCGGCGCACAAGATCGGCGCGCTGATCGTGGTGGAACGCGATATCGGTCTGCGGACGTTCATTGAAAGCGGCGTCCCGGTGGACGCGCGGGTGACGCGCGATCTGCTGCTGGCGGTGTTTCAACCGGGCGGCGCGCTGCATGACGGCGCGGTAATTGTGCAGGGTGGGCGCCTGGCGGCGGCAGCTTGTTTTCTGCCGTTGACGATGAATCCTGAGTTGTCGCGCAAGCTGGGCACGCGGCATCGGGCGGGAATCGGCGTGACGGAAGAGGCGGACTGCCTGGCGATTGTCGTCAGCGAGGAGCGCGGGACGATCTGCATAGCAGCGTTGGGCGACCTGGAATCCGAGGTACCGATCGAGCGCACGGCGCAGAGGCTGGGCCCGTGGCGTACGATACCGCATCCTTCGACCAAGCCGGCGGCGTTGCCGAGAGAGGCGGCGCGATGAAGGTCCGGAGCGTGACGCGCAACTTCTGGTGGAAATTCGCGAGTGTGGCGACGTCATTCGGACTGTGGATGATCTACAGCGGGGCCGGAGAATCGACAACGTCAATCACGGCGCCGATCCAATACCGCAATATTCCGAAGGATCTGGAGATCAGTTCCGATATTGTCGAGCAGGTGCACCTGGTGCTGCGGGGACCGTCTCCGCTGCTGAGCCGGCTAACCGGCAGCCAGATGCCAGTGATTCTGGATCTGTCGGCGATTCGCGGGACGGGCCAGACGACGTTCACGATTGACCGGCGCAACGTGGCGCTGGCAGCGGGAGTCATCTTGGAGCGCGCTGTACCGTCGCAGATTCGTCTGCGCATGGATGAACGGCTGAGCAAGCAGGTGCCTGTGGTGGTGCACTTTGAGAACGTGCCGGATGGCTTTCAGGTCGGGTCGGTGGAGTTGACGCCGGACCGCCTGATGATCGTCGGGCCAAAAAGCAAGGTCAACCAGATCGAGCAACTGGAAACCGATCCCGTCAACCTCACGGGCGCGAAGGGTCAGGTGGAACTGCGGACGACCGCTTTTTCCGGCAGTCCGCAGGTGACGTTCCGGACATCGCCAAGCGTGGCCGTCAGAGTCACGCTGCAGCCCAAATAGCACTTAAATCGGAGAGAACGAATGTCCAGGAAATTGTTTGGAACGGATGGAATCCGCGGCGTGGCCGGGGCTCCGCCACTTGATCCCGGGACGGTGTATGCGTTCGGCGCGGCACTGGGGGAGTGGGTGGCGCATCACGGAAACCCGCGCGTAGTGATCGGGATGGACACGCGCGAATCGGGGCCGTGGATCGCCGAGGCGGTGGCAGGGGGATTGGCGCACGCCGGTGCGGAGGCCTTTTTCGCGGGGTTGACGACGACGCCGGGCGTGGCGTATCTGACGAAGACCGAAGACTTCGTGGCGGGCGTGATGATCTCGGCCTCGCACAATCCGTTTGAGGACAACGGGCTGAAGGTGTTCAGCCACGAGGGGTTCAAGCTGCCGGACGAGGAGGAACGCGAGTTGGAACGGCGCATCTTCGCGCTGCTGGAGCAGGGCTTGGAGCCGAAGGCGTGTCCGTTGACCGAGGACCCGGCATTTGACCGGCATTACGTCCAGTTTCTGGCTTCCACGTTTCACGGCTCGTTGCGGGGCGTCAAGCTGGTGCTGGATTGCGCGAACGGGGCGGCTTCGTTCATCGGGCCGGAACTGTTTGAGCAGTTGGGCGCAGAGGTGATCGGCATCGGGTGCGAGCCGAACGGGCGGAACATCAACCTGCACTGCGGGGCGCTGCACGTGTCGCAGTTGCGGGAACGGGTACTGGCGGAGAAGGCGGATTTCGGCGCGGCGTTTGATGGCGACGCAGACCGCTGCATCATGGTGTCGGGCTCGGGCAAGATCATTGACGGCGACCACTGCATGCTGATCGCGGCGAAGGACATGAAGCCGACGGCGGTTGTCGGAACGGTGATGTCGAACCTGGGCTTTCAACGGGCCGTAGAGGGGTTAGGGATTCCCTTGATCCGGACGGCAGTGGGCGACCGTTACGTGATCGAGGAGATGCTGCGCAGCGGGCACACGATCGGCGGCGAGCAGAGCGGACACGTGATCTTCCTCAAGTACGCCACGACCGGGGATGGGCTGCTGACGGCGCTGCGGGTGATGGAGATCGCGACGACGCGCGGGCAGACGCTGGATGAGCTGACGTCGGACTTCGTGGCGTATCCGCAGAAACTGGTGAATATCCGTTTTGTGACGAAGCGGCCGCTGGAGGATTTGCCGTCGGTGCAGGCGGCGATCCGCGCGACAGAGGAAGAGTTCGGCGATGCGGGGCGGGTGCTGGTGCGGTTTTCGGGAACGGAACCACTGGCGCGTGTGATGGTGGAGGGGCCGTCGATGGAGCGGGTGGCGGCGCGGGCGCAGGCGATTGCGGATGAGATTGCGGTGGCGATGGGGTAGGGGCCTACCGCAGATCGAGGACGAGTTCGCTGGGCTTGGGCTGGGCGAGCCGGCCAATCTGCTGTTGGCGTAGATCCGTAAGCGTGGGCTTGATCTCGACGCGGATCAGGGAGGCGTCGCTATGGCCGCGCAGCTTCGTTCCAATGATGAAATGGCGGATGTCGAAGGCCTGGTCGTCGAGCTTCTTCTCGATCTCGCGGGTCAGTTCGGTGAGTGTGCGCCAGTGAATCCGAGTTTCGCGCTGGAACATGTTTCGAACTTCGTCCAGCGGACGTTTTCCGAGTCGGGCGAGATACTCCAGCTTGCAGTCGAGCCGTGATGCCTCGAGCCCAGGATAGGTCCAGGCCGGCCATTCGACCTCACCATCCGCAGGGATGAGAACGCGGCGGAAGAACAGCTTTCTTGGACCGTCGGCGAGCAGGACAGCGCCCCCGCCATCACCCAACGTCAACCGGTAGAGCGAGATCGGCGGGAAGCCCGGTGGGAAGGCGCGCTTGGGAGGCGACGCTGGCGAGCCATTACCATGCCCGACGGCCCAACCGCCTGCATAGGCTCGATCGACTACAACGAATTTGTGCGTAACCGGCAGGCCATTCAGCATTCTCTCAAAGAGCTCTCCGGACCTGAGTTCTAGCAACCGATTGGAGAGCGCCAGCCACTCGAGGTCGTCCGTTCTCTCCGCGTGCATTTCCAAGAGCGCCGGCACGTTTCTCCTGCCATTTGAGATCAGAATGATGACCTCCGCCTTCCACCTCGACCGGTACGGCATGACCTCCTCTGCTGGCACTTCGGCTTCGAGTTCGATTAGTGAGTCAAAAAGGGATTGAATGTAGGCGTACTCCGGGCCGTCGGTAACAGCGTCGCGATGCTTCTGACAAGCACGCAGTTCTGCAATGAGCCGGCTCTCCAGGCCGGCGAGTCGAATGCCCGTCGAGAGGCGGACGCCCCAGGCCCTCTCGCTCAGCGTGGGGGATTCCATCAACTGCCTGGCGCGACCGGCTAGTTCCCCCTTCACATCCGCGGGTTGAGCGAAAAGTGCAGCGGTTAGGCAGACGGCCGAACATAGTGGTTTTGGTAAAAGTCGCACGGATTCCTGGCGGGCTCTTGCTCCAATTAGACACCAGGAGGGCGATCTGGTTCCATCTCATCGATGGTGGACTGCCAGACCATATGGTGAAAACGTGGACAACTCAATGTGGCTCGGATGGGCTCAGCGGTTGCAGGGCATTTCGCAGACCGGCCTCACTTACTCCGCGCACCCTCTATTGCGGCTGAGATCATGGCCGAGGGAGCAGGCGTGACAGATGAGTCGCGCATCGTGGATCTGTTCAACGGCGACGTGGGCTACGCGACTCCGAAAGTGGATGTCGGAAGTCCGCCGAGCCTCAACGTTGCTCGCGAAGTCCCGGCAGAGTCAGCTTGCCGCCTGATTGGCGGGGCGCCTCCCATGGCGTGGGGACTGATGGGGTCGACTTCTTCGAGGAGGACGGCATTCCGCCGCTATCGCTGACGCGGGTGACTCCGGCGCAGGTCCAGCGCATGTTCGACCACTGGCGTCACCCCGAGTGGCCAACGTCGTTTGATTGACGCGTGGGGCCGCTCAACGGGGGCGGCGGAGTTGGTGTTCGAGATGCGCCTGCACGGCGGGCCACTCACCGGGTAGGATGCTGTAGACGCAGGTGTCGCGCAAGCTGCCGTTGGGCGTGACCATGTGGTTGCGCAGAATGCCATCGAGCTTGGCGCCGAGGCGTTCAATGGCGCGTCGGCTTTGCTGATTGAAGAAGTTCGTGCGGAACTCGACGGCGATGCAGTCGAGGGTCTCGAAGGCGTGGCGAAGGAGCAGTAGCTTGCAGGCGGTGTTCAGGCCGGTGCGCTGGACGGATTGGGCGTACCAGGTGGAACCGATTTCGACGCGGTGATGAATCTGATCGACATTCATGTAGGTGGTCATGCCGGCCACCTGACCGGATGGCGTGCGGATGGTGAAGGGCAGCATCGAGCCCTGGGCCTGGAGGGCGAGGCGGCGGTCGATTTCGGCGCGCATTGTATCCGGTGAGGGGATGGCGGTGTACCAGAGGTTCCAGAGTTCGCCGTCGCGGGCGGCGTCGCAGAGCGCGTCATGATGGGTGTGCGAGAGCGGTTCGAGTTGCGCGTATTCGGAGGCGAGCGTCAGGGGTTCCAGCCAAGGCATAAGCCATGATAACGGGCCCGGGGGGGGCGGGTCGAAGTGGGTTGCCGATTCTGACTGCGGAAGCACTATTTTGCTTTCAGCTCCTTGAAGGCACGCTCAGGATGGATCAGTTGGGCAGGCGATCCGCCGAGATGTCCAAAGCCATATCCCATCAATTGCCCCATTCCACCCATTGCTACTTGCAGTGGAAGACGCGCCTCAAAACGCCCAAACGCGGCCATCCACTTGTCGCTGTAGTTGTATTTTCCAAGGACGCGGAGCTTCGTAGTTGACTGGACACTCCGGAGCTTGGCCGTGAGGGTCTTATCGTCCCACTGAAACCCTGCAGGGAGATTCGGCGGTGGCTTCACCTCTGCGCTGATGTAGGAGGTTGAGATGCTACTGGCCCACGTCTATCCCTCGGTCACAATCTTGTGTTTGCAGTCTTCAGTCAGCCAAGATCCTTCGTTCGTGTAGGAAGATCGCCCGACGATGACTACTGATTTGCCGTTGTAACGGCTCAGATCCTCCAACGCTTCACAAACCGTGATCACCGGCAGTGCCTCGCTCGGGGCCGCCGGTGGTTGGCCGAGACTGCTTCCGCACAACGCACACGACAAGATTGCCAGAAGAATACTCGATCTGTCCGTTTCCATGTGGCTATGCTACTCCGCTATCGTGGAGTCCGCGCTTACCGCTCACTCGCCAACCAGACGATCGTAGTCGGCGTGCGTACCAATCCAAACCCAAATAACCTTGTCATCCGCTTGCCGGCCGAGGGCCCGGTAGTGATCTCCGACCCTAATGCTGAAACGTCCTTCAGTTCCCTGCAAACGACGGAAGCAGAGCGAGGGATGACGAAGATCCTGCCGCCACAATCAATAGTTCTTGATGGCGAGCTTCTGGATTTCAGGTGGCAGCGACTGAAACAGTCCCCAGAACCGCCGGGTAGCGACGGACCTCACGCCTGAGGCGGCCAGCGGCGCAGGAGGCCATTTGCCGAGTCGTCCTCCGCTTCGTCAAAAAGAAAATCGAGCTTGCCCGTCGAGGAGCCGGAATCCAACTGCTCATCCCAGCGCTTGTGTTCGCCTACGCGAAACCACTGGACAAGGCGGCGATATTCCTCCGGGGCGAGACCGTCAATTTCGGCCTCAATCTGCTCTACTCGGCCCATGTCTGGAGTCTATCACCAGGGCGGTCTGGCGTGCTCCTCTCGATTCGCAACTCTCGATTGGCGCCTGCGGCTGGTCAGCGCTTCAGCTTGCCCTTGATGTTGTCGATCAGGTCTTTCGCCTTGTCCTGCCAGGGCGGTTCGGCGGCCACAGGGCTCGTCGATTTTGTGTCGGCCGCCGCTGCTGTCGCCGGGGCCCAGGAGGCAGGCAACTGCGCCGGCTGGCGCGATATGACTCTGGCCCGGAAGTTGTTCAGGCTGTAGGATCGCTCGACCAGGCGTCCGTCCTTCTCCTCCACGACAACGGTGAATCCACCTTCCTTCTTCACGAGGATGGGCAGCCAGCCCTTCAGATTGCGCTCGATGTAGGATGTCTCGTAACGGTGCCGGCGGTTGCTCCAGACAAAGATCCGCATGGAATCGAACTCATGCGGCACACCCGGCTTGATCAGGGTCGCCCAAAGCCACACCGGTTTGACTTCGCCCTTGTCGAGCGTCTGGCCGAGCTTGAAATAGGCGGAGATGTGGGCGCGTTCGGCATGCTGAGCGACTTCGTCGGGAATGGCCATCAGGAGCATACGCGTCAGCACCCAGCCGGCGCGGCCGTCTTTGGTGCGGACCAGAGTCCAGGAATCGAGCGTGGCGGCAATACTGGGGCTGGCTGGCGGCAGCGGCGCGGGCTTTTCCGGGATCAGCCCATGCGGATTGTTCGACAGTTCGAGCCAGTTAGCGGGGAGAGGTGGCACCTTGGGCGCCGGCGGTGGCGGTACTGTGGGCACGGACTTCTTCTTCGCTCTGCGGATCACCTGGGTGACAGGGGAAGATCGAATGAAATCGGGCGGGTCGAAAGGGACGCGAGGCGCCAGTTCTTGGGCAATCACATCCACTTGCTCCTGCGCTGTGATCTGCACGAAGCTCGGGGATTGCCGGTTGGGCGTGGTGTGGACGTTGAGCAACTCGTAGACGGAGGCCCGGCCCTGGGTGGGTGCCTGGCTGGCGCGATCGGCAAGCCGTTTCAGGTAGTCCATGTCGGCGGGCGACATGAGTTGGCGGCCGTCGATCCAACCCTCCCCGCCGGACGAGACTCTGACCTTGTAGAAGCGGCGGCGGCGGCCGATGAGATCGACCTTTTCACCGTGTTTCACTGTGGCGATGAGTTCAGCGCGGGCGGTGAGTTCCTCGCGAATCTGGAGGCTGGCGGGGCCGACGTAAGCCTCACCGAGGACAGGATCCCTGTCCGGCGCGGTGGAACAGCCGGCCAGGGTCAGGAGGAGGACGAGAAGGAAGAGAAGGCGACACATGCCGCGGGTGCAATTTCAGGATAGCAATCAGGCGATTGGGCTGGCGCGAAGAATCCGGGTACGGGTCGCGGGTGCAATCTCCACAGAGGGTTCCGGGGCATCGACCAGCCAGCATTCGCCAGCGGTGTAAGGCTGGCCGCCGATCAGGCCGGATCCTTCCAGGATGACCAGCAGTTGGTAGGCGCCGGCAGGCTGGAGGCTGCGGGGAGCGTCCAGGAGGCCCAGGTCGGTAGCGAAGTAGTCTGCCGTCACTAGGCGTGACCAGACTCCGTCGATGGTCTGGGGGGCGGGCTGCGGCTGCCACGGGTGGAGGTGAGAGACGGCAAAGCCATCGTCGAGGTGGAGCGGACGATCGCGGCCGTAGTCGTAAAGACGGTAGGTGGTGTCGGAGTTCTGCTGGATCTCGCAGATGGCGATGCCGGCGCCGATGGCGTGGACAGTGCCGGCGCTGACGAAGAACGTGTCGCCGGCGTGGGCGGGAACCCAATCGAGGAGGTTGACGATTTCGCCCGAGAGCGCGGCGGCGCGGGCCAGTTCGAGGCTGACTTCGCGGCGGAAGCCGAGTGCGATGGTGGAGTCCGGCTCGGCGCGGAGCACGTGCCACATCTCGGTCTTGCCGTTTTCGAGGCCGCGAGCCTGTGCCTGTTGGTCATTGGGATGGACCTGCACGGAAAGGCGGTCCGTGGTGAAGATGAATTTGGTGAGGAGGCTAAGGGGCGGCTGGGTCTGAAACCAGACTTCGCCGGTGAGGCCGGACCGGGGTGCGAACCAGGGCTCGATGTGAGTCGAGCCCCAGGGCTTTTCGAGGAACACGGGCGGAATGCGGCGTGGCATGCTTATGCCGTGTGGGTGCGGAGGAACTGTTCGAAGCGGTCTAGACCCTTCTGAATGTTTTCGAGCGAACTGGCGTAGGAGATGCGGACGTGCTTC
>CAYVDY010000015.1:0-29469 GCA_964450255.1 uncultured Candidatus Solibacter sp.
GCCTGTTCGGGGTCAGCCATCAGGTCAGCAAGCTCGTGCTCGCTGAATCCGACCACACCGAGGTCGAAACCTTCAGTCTCGAGCGCAGCCAGTTCCGCGGCGAGGACGTCGTCATCCCACCAGGCGCTGAGCGCCAGCCGATTGTCGGCCAATACGTATGCGCGCCGCTGCGTCTCGCTGAGATGATCCAGCACGATTACTGGCACCTCAGCCAGGCCAAGCTTGCGTGCCGCCGAGAGCCGCCCGTGGCCCGCCACGATCCCGTCCGTGGAATCGACCAGGATCGGGTTGGTGAATCCAAACTCCGCAATTGAAGCCGCGATCTGCGCCACCTGTGCCGCGGAGTGGGTCCTGGCATTCCGTGCGTAGGGCACGAGCCGCTCCAACGGCCATAGCTCGATGCGCTTCGCCATCGCGGGCGTCACGCGCTCAGCTATTGAAGCTTGGGACCCAGATCCAGTAGGCAACGATCAACCCCTCGCCCGCAGTGTTGGCATCCACGTAGTAATCCGACGGGCGCAGTTCGCCGGCAACGGACTCGATCACCAGTTCGTCGGCCACGCCACCGCCGGCGCCCGTGGGCCAGAACTCTTTCAGCACCCCTGCGCCTGTTCCCTTGGTCAACCCTTGCACGCCGAGGAACACCCGTCCCGTCTCGCCGATGGCAACGGCGAAGCGGATCCGGTGGGCCCGGATCGAGGTGTCGGAGGTCACCCGGACGGGTGTCCCCGGTGTGGGAACCGCGATCTTTCCGAATGATCGCGGCTGGAGGGAAGGGGAATCTGCCATTTCAAAGCTCCGTGCTCAGTGCGCCTGGGTGACAACTGACAACCCGACACCCGACAACCTTTGTTTCCGTGTGACGCTAGCGAAATCGTGCCACCACTCCACCCGCCGCCGTTATGCCCAGGAGGGACCCAGAATTGCTGCGCATCTGGTGCTTTGCACCAGATAGTCCGGATCGTCCCGAACCAGATCATCGGCGTCGCCCGTCGCCCCGCATGCCAGGCATCGGAACCGCTCGCCGGTATCGCGGTAGCCCGTCTGCGGGCACACGCCGAAGTCATACTCGTGGACCTCGATGTCGTTGCTCAAGCACTCGGGGCACATTTCTGTCTACCGGCCAATCTTGCCGGGGTCGTCGCAACGGGATGGACGTTTTCGCGCATCGCGCATGCCGACGGTTCTTGCTGGAATGATCACCTCGACGACTTCATCGCAGGGGATTCCGTCCTTCACGAACACGTGGACCACGGACCTTTGTCGGGGGATGCGAATCCTGGCCGGGAAACCATGGCTGGTGTGGGGCTTGATCGGCATGTCGCAATCACAGCCCTCGAATCGCCCGGAAGATGTGGCTGCCGGCACCCTTCCTCTTGCCGAGACCCAGAAGCACGCCCGGCGCGATCATCGGCAGGTTCGCCAGTTCAGCAGGTGTCGCCATGCCGGTATGCGCCGCCCGATCGTACGATCAGCGCGTCTGATCCACAGAGCTCTGTGCGGAACTGTGCCGATGGTCCGACTGAACAAACCGGATCGCAACTCCGGGCTCGACCCATTCCGCCCGTCCCTGCGATACAAAACGCTTGGCGCGATTCGCTGAAGTGAATCCACACCCGGACACCGGGTTCTCAATTCGGATGTGTTTGCGCATAGTTCTCGTGTGATGCCCAGGTGGGGATTGCGGGTATGCCCGCAAAGGAAAGCAGCGCGCCGTCGAGCGGGAGGGAGTCTAATGAGAGTCCCGTCGCTCGGCTCAAGCTCATTTTGCCGAACCGCGAACAGCCAAACAAGTCCCGCAATCAGCTTCCGTAACCGCCGCGTTGTGAATGCGTTGAAGGCAATCTGAGACATTCACACACAGGACTGGCCGGAAAAAGTTTGAAACAAGTTCGCAGGTTTTGTTTGGAGAGTCGGCAAACTGGACGTGCCGTCCGTCGGTGAGGAGGAACACCTGGCGGTGGCAATCGATGTCCGCGACCCGTTGATCGACCAACAGCTGCCTCAGCTCACGCGCCACTCGTTGCAGTCGCTGAAAAGACAGACCGCGACGGCGCAGCTCCGCGAACACGACCACAAAGATCGCCTGGGTGGCATCGTAGGCCCGAGCCCTGCCTCGCCGGGAAGCGACCGCGACTTTCTTCTCTTCCCAGATTTGAAGTTGCCGAAGGCTTACCTCAGCGATCCGGGCCACCTCGGAGGTCTTGAATGAAAGATCCTGCACCTGTATCACAATCGCTCCTTTGCCAGCAGGTTCTTGACTTCGTCAACACTGACGACCACGCCGACGATCGCGCCCGCCCGTCGCCACTCTTCGAGCCGCTTCACCTGCAACAGCGTCGGTTTTTCACCCGGTCGTTTGACCTCGAGTTGGAGACTGCGGCCGCGGATGCAGCCGTCGATGTCGGGGTCGCCCGCCACACCCATCCCGCCGCCCCAGCGCTTCCGAGCCAGACAGGTCGGCAGGCCGTTCAGGTAGGCCAGGATCGCCTTCACGATCGCCCTTTCGGTTGTCATGCCCGCCGCCTCCTCACGGGCTGCCGCTCAGCTGCCTCTGCCGGTTGCTTCAACCGCTCTCGCCGGTGCTCCTCGAAGATCCTGGCGACCTGCCGGCGCCGCCACTCTTCGGGGCTGATCCATTCCAGGCCCTCGTCGTTGATGACCAGCGGCATCGGGTCCATGCGCAGCACCTGCATCGCCCATCGGATCTCGTCGAGGTTGGCGCCGGGCGGGTAGGCCAACGCGCGATGGCCCAGCGGCAGACGGATGATGCGCATGCCGGCGCGGTTCATGAGCGCCTGCGCTCTCCGGACGTCGATCAACTCCTGCTTGTGCTCCCGGACCAGGTCCTTCATTTCGGGAGGCGCCTCTTTGTCGATGCGCAACTTGCCGTCGGCGTCCAGCCAGACCGAGACGCCCGCGTCCATCAACCGGTCCAGGACAGCTTCAATATCCACAGGCAACCTCCAGGTGACGGATCGGTGATGGGTGACGGATCGGTGATGGGTGACGGATCGGTGATGGGTGACGGATGGTGACGGGTTTTCGCATTTAGTTCTCAGGTGTGTGTGCGCGCGTGCGCCATGTGTGCAAAATGGGAAAATCCGTCACCATCCGTCACCCCTCATCAGCGTTTACTGAATCTAAGGGACTTACAGGACGACGGGTGACGGGTTGCTTCAAACTTCCTCTCCGTCGTCATCGTGATCGAACCGCGATTGCCTCGGCACGGATTGCGCCGCCTTCGGGCTGTCGTAATGGTCATCGGTACGCAATCCGACGCCGGAATAGAGAGCGCCGACCTTGGTTTTCGACTTGGCGAAGCCCCGTTCGCTCATCAGAGAGGCGAAGGTTTTGTGGCTGGCCGGTGTCTCCCCATGCTCCTCGGCCCAGGTTTTGTATTCCCGGTACAGTGCCAGCGAAAGCACCCGCGCATTGGTGACGCGCACGCATTTCTCTTCGAGGAACATCGAGAACGTATCCTGTTCCGCCTCGTACTCCCGAGTCGCGTCGATCACCTCATCCGGCACGCCCAGCCCGTCGCGCTGCCATTCCAGGCACCCTTCGATGGCCCAGTTCAAGATGCCCGGCAGTTCCGACTGGAACATCGCCATGACCTCGTGGCGCTTCTTCTGCCGGTCCTTGGGGATGGTGTAGTCGAAAGGAACGAGCTTCAGCCTGCGCCAGATGGCCGCGTCGCCGCGAATGGTGGGCTTATGGTTCGTCGCAAACCAGATCTTGAACGTGGGCATGAACTCGAAGAACTCGCCGTGCAGGAAGCGCGCCGCCATTCGGTCGCCGCCCGTCATTTCCTTGATCAGGGATTCGGCAAGCCGCACGCCCCGGTCGTTCTCGGCGGCCCACACGAAACGCGCGCCGCGGAGACGGGCAATGTCGTTCGGAATGCTGCCCTCGCGCTTCTTGAGGAACGTCTCGACCGGCGTTCGCCGGGCGTAGTTGCCGAGGAGCATTTCGATGACTTCCACCATGGTGGGTTTGCCGTTATCGCCACCGGGCCCGTAGAGGATGAACATGGCCTTGTCGCTGGTGATTCCAGTCAGACTCGAACCCAGAGCGCGCTTTAGAAAATCGACCAGGCTCTGCCGACCGAGCATGATCATGTCCAGAAAGGCCAGCCAGTTCGGACATCGCGCCGCGGGATCGTAGACGACGGGCGCGAGCTTGGTGATCATGTCCTTCTGGTCGTGGGACCGCAGCTGGCCTCTACGCAGATCGAGGGTCCCGTTCTTGACGGCGCACAGCCACTGGTCATTGTCGAAATCGTCGGGATGCCGCGCCACGGAGCGATCCGATTTCGCCAGCGTGACCATGGCGTGAATAGACCGGTGCGATTCCGACTTGATCAGGTGGCTGAGGAACGCTTTCCGCTCATCTTCGTCCTTGATTTTCATGGCGAACGCATACAGGCTGCGAATCAGGTCGGCGGCGCGGGCAAAGACCTCGAGCCGCTCATCCTCGGCCCACCGCATGGCGTCCCACAGGAACCACCGGCTCCAGGCCTCGCAGTAAAGGACTGATCCTCGATACCGCGCGACGAACCGCCGCGCATTTCCCAGGTCGGTGAACTTCTCGATCTTCGTCGCAGCGGCCTCGGCGGGCTTTGGCGGTTCGGGCGGCGGCGGATCATCGCCGGTCGCGGGCTCGGCTTCGGCTTTGGGTTCTGCTACGGGTCCGGCCTCGAGGCCTTCGATCCTGCCGATCGCGATGGGCGAGTTGATATTGCCGTGAAAAAGGCACTCCCCGCAGAAGCGACCGCCAGTGAGATCCGACTGCACGTAGGCACAGGTCACCGGTGCGACCTTGTCGCTGGACGCCTGCTTCAGTTTCCGCTGCGTTTCGCGCCGGGAGTACTTCGGGTAAGCTTGGCTCAGCTCGTGCGCCCAGCGATCGGCGTCCTCGCACCTGGCGACAACCGTCAACATCCGATACCACTCGGGTTCGGCCAGACCGGCGGCATCGTTGCGGCAATGGCGCATCCAGACACAGCCATCAAGGATCGGGGGCAGCTTGGCCGGCGGCAGATCCGAGGGTGGCGGCGCATCCCGGCTTCCTTCATCCGGATCCTCGATGCCGCCGAGCAGGTCTTCGAAGTCATCGAGGTTGTAGGCGCGGTCGCTGTACTCAGCGGTCACCAGCCGGACATCGCCTTCCACTTTCCGGTTAAACGTACCGGGCACCCGCAGCACCCGGCACAGGTCGGCAGTGGAGTCGAGCGTCCATCCCCGGGCGTTGGCCCGCAGCCGGAGGTTCGCCTGGAATCGCGTCGACAGCGACTTCAGTCGCTGCCGCTCATCCTCACTCTCGATCCGGTTTGGTTCGCGGAACAGCCAGTAGGCCTGGAGCCCGAAGCCGCTTCGCACAATGATGCTCGGCTCCAGGCATCCTGTCCCGATGAGGCTTCGGGCATCCTCTTCGCAGGGCGGCAGGCTCTTCGCCTTGTGCGCCGCACTCTCGACATCAATGTCGGCCCAGAAGCCAGGCAGGACAGAAACACCTGGCTCCGCGCCCCGGCTCTTGTTGGCGGGCTGTTCTTGTTGGAGGCCGACCGCGGCATAAACGTCGAAGGCGGAGGCCTTCGCGGCGCAGTACTCGACCGCCTGGTCGAGCGCACCCTCGGCGCCCAAGGCAAATGCCCGGGTGGCTTTGTCCTGGCGCGTCCAGATGATGAGCCAACCCGCAGGCTCGCCACCATGGACGCGCTCCAGGAACTGCCGGATCGCTTGCCGGTCGGCCTCCATCCCGCTACACCACCTCGCCTTCGACCGCCTCCGCCACGTCCTTGGCCACCGGCACTACCGGCGCCGCTTTCAGGAACGGTTCGATCAAGGCCGCGTACTCCTTGGCGCGCTTCGTCTGCTCGGGCGTCAGGCGGCCGCCGGAGGTGAGCATGGCCTTGGAGTAGACAATGCCCTGCCCGTTCTTCGTCTTCTCCAGGCCGATCTTGGTGATCACGCTGTAGCAGGGCACGCCCTTCGACGCCAGGCGCAGGAAGTACTGCCGTGCGGGCTTGACGGAGCTGGGCGGCAGGTTGACGATCTCGGGCAGCAGGTTGTCCTCGCGGATCAGGAACAACTGCCGGATCAGCTTGCAGGCCTGGCCTTCGCCCTTCGGATCGCTGCCGAATTCGGCGAGCGGACACTTGAGGCAGCCGCCGCCCGGCTTGCCGGTCCCTGTGCGCGCGTCCAGCGAGTAGCAGTCCGGAGGCATATTGCCGTCCGACTCCTCCATCGGCACGCTCCAGTAGGCGCGGGTGTCGCGCCAGGCGATGATGATGCCGGCGAGTTCCTTTACGATCTCTTCGCCGTCGAGCCCCTGGATGGCCCAGGCGGTCCCACCGCCGGCGGGGACCTTGATGCGCTCGAAGTCACCGGCGGTCAGGCCGGTGTCCCCGACGTTGGTGTCCATGGCTTCGCGAATTTCAGCGATCTCGGTGTTGAACATCACGAAAGGGCTGATCGCGGTTTCCTTCTTCACGACGTCTTTCTTCACGACTTCCTTGGTGGCCATTAGCTTCTCCTTGTTCTGAGTTTGAAAACTTCACTGATGTCGAGAACCGTCGCGAGCGAGGGCGATAACTGCTTGCCCTCCCGGTCAAGTTCCCGGATATAGGCGCTGAGCGAATTGGTGTTGTAGGTTTCCTCCACGTAGTCGCCGAGGCGGCAACGCTTGAGGGCCTTGCAGACCGCCGGCTTGTCACCGTCCTTGGCCTTGGCCCAGAGCTTCCGTTCGACGTACACAGTGCGGCCGTCGATGGAGATCCGGTCGATGGCATCCTGTTCGAACTGGGGCAAGAGGGCCGCCTCAAGTTCGGCGGTCTCTTTCTTGATGGCGTCGATCTGTGCTTCGAGATCGAGCCGTTGCTGTTCGAGATTGACGTATGTTCTCAGTTGTTCGGCATTCATAAGTGCTTCCTCATTCGGCTAACTTGATCGCGTAATCCTTCACTACCGCCCCGTGCTCCAGGTCTCCGCGGGCATGCAGGTCCCACCAAAACAGCCCCTTGTGCTTTCCGAACAGACCGGCGGAATTCCGGTAGTCCTTGAAGTGCCCGCGACAAAGATGCAGCGCCTTGGGAAGGCCGTTCTCCTCGACGCGGCCCTGTTTGCGGAGGACCTCTTTCATCGGCTCGATGGTGAGGGTCTTGAACTGGACCAGCGGCCGGCCATGGCGCCGGTTGAAGGCTTTGCTCAACTTGGGCGGGGGAACGTGCTGCTGGGTGGAGACGTTCCTGCAGTGGAGAAACGATGTCGCCAGGAACGCGGGAAACGCAAGGCTGCCCAGCGATCCGAGGGCCAGTTGCCGTTCTTCCGGCAGCAACTCATAGAAGTCGTCTTCGACTCCCCACGTCCGGGCGCGCAACTGGCTGGTGGCATGGCCGTCCTCGCCGACCGCGATGTATAGCAGGGTGCACGGGCCACGCACGTCGCGCTCAGTGCTGTGGCGGGCGAACACGGTGACAAACACCACCCACTTGGCGGAGCTGCCGGTCGCGCGCTCCTCCAGGAAACCGCTCCAGTTCGGAAACTCATCCCGGACCTGCTGCGCATCGACGCTCAGGATGAGGATGCCGACCTGGTCGAGCTTTCGCGAATGCCCGTTCTCGGCGTCCGTGAACATGACGTCGTACATCGATGGCTTCAGCGCGTATTCGTAGAACGCGCAGGGAAACGGTGGAGCGAGCTGCGGAAACTGCTCCGGACCGTTCATCCTGCCGCGTGGGCTGGTGTGATGCGAGTAGTAGTATTCGGCGACGTTGTCGATGACGAGAACTGTCGATCTGCGAAGATCCTCCCGGATTCCTGCGGCGCGCTGTTGGAGGGCATCGCTTTTCTCAAACATCCACGCCGGGAGGTTGAACGATTCGGTCTTCCACGTCTTCTCCGACAGCAGACGGTCAATGAATCGGGGCATTCAGCGGTCCCCCTTCATCTGCTGGAGAACCGTGTTGACGACATCCGCTCGGCGGCTGAGGGCGGCCATCACCTTCTCGTCGACGGTGCCTTCGGCAAGCAGGTGGATGTACTCGACGGGCCGCGTCTGGCCGGGCCGGTGGATGCGCGCCAGGCTCTGCTCGTAGGAGCCAAGCGAATAGCCCAGCGAGAAGTAGATGGAGTAGCGGGCCCGGGTCAGGTCGACGCCAACGCCGCCCGAGTCGATCTGGACGGCCAGCACCGGCGCTTCACCAGCTTGCCAGCGTTTCAGGTCGTCGATCCGGCCGGACAGTTCCAGGGATCGCCGGCCCGTCTCATCGGCGACGCGGTTCACGGCGTCGAGATCCCTGTGGAAGCGGCAGAAGACGACCACCGGCTCATCGGGCGCGATGTCTTCGAGCACATCGCGCAGGAGGTTCATCTTGGCGGAATCGATCTGAACCTCCTGCCCTTCGTCGGTGCGTACGTAGCCACCCGTGATCTGCTGCAGACGGAGCAGCTTCACCAGGGCATTCGCCGCGGTGACCTCACCGGACTGCACTTCGGCAATGAGATCCCGCTCAAGTGACCGGTAGACCTTACGCGCCTCAGCACCCAGATGGCAGGTGTAGGTGATGTGCACTTCGGGCGGCAGGTCCAGGACATCCTTCCCGCAGGCGAACGTGACGGAGTAGAACTTCCGGTTCAGCTCATCGAGGTTGCCGTAGCCGATAACCTGGTGGTTCTGGTAGCCGCCCATCACGGCGTAGTGCTGCCGGAACTTGTGGAAGGACCACCCGAAGATTACCGGATCAATGAAGCGGAAGTAGCCGTACACGTCGAGCGGCGAGTGCGGCATCGGCGTGCCGCTGAGGCCAAGCCTGAAGCGAGCCGCCTTGCCGAGCCGCGCCAGATACCGGCTGGCCTTTCCGCCCGGGGCTTTGCAGCGGTGGATTTCGTCAGCGACAACCAGATCCCACTTCTGTCGCAGAGCCCATTCCGCGAAAGGGGGCCGCCAGGCGGAGTCGTAGTTGATGACAACGACCACGGGCACGCCACGCGCTTTGGCGAGTTTGATCTGTCGCTCCGCCTCATCCCGCTTCGCGCGCACATTGGAAAAGGAATCATCGAGCGGCGCCACCATGAACGGGACCGTCGAGTGCATCTCAAACTGCGGCCGCCACACCTGCACCACCCGCAACGGGCAGAGGATGAGGATCACTTGGAAGCCTTCCTCGACGCACAGGTACACCGTCATCGCGGACTTGCCGGTGCCCATCACGGCGGCGATCATCGCGCCGCGCTTGCCGCGCCCAGGAAGCTGCCGCACGAAGGCAACGGCTTCGCGCTGGTGGCCCCAGGGAACGGTCCGGAAGCCGGGGATGGCCGGGAGCGGGTTCATACGTTCTGCAACTCCCGAGTCATGGCCGCCGCCTGCGCCACGGTGAAGGTGGATGTTTCGCCGACGATAGCGACGACGCGCTGTCGCAGCAGGAAGATGTTGCGGCGCTTGCGCTGGTCGGCCGCGATCTGGAGGTCCAGCATCCGCAGGTTGGCATCCAGGTCAGCGACCGTGGCGTCGGTGACCGGCACCCACTCACACTCGCCGTTCAGCGGTTTGTCGGCATCGACCGGCACGGCGATCATGCCGGGCATTTCGAAACCGTCGTGTTTCAAGCCCAGTTCCAGTTGGGCTTCGTCCTCGCTCATCTCGACAGCGGTCTTCATGACGCGCCGCGTGAGATCGAAGACCTTCTCGCGGGCAAGCTGCTGGCCCAATTCGCCGAGCAACGGGGCATTCCGTTCGATGACGGCATCGACGATGTCCTTGTTCCAGAAGCGCCGCCCGGCATCGCGAAAATCAGCGACACAGAACCGGATTGCCTCCAGGAGATCCGACCGCTTGCTTCCTTTCATGCGCTAAACTCCTTTTCGATTTGGGATAGGAACAGGGCTGCCTTCCGGCACCGCCCAACGAAATCCATGTCCGGGGTGTCGAGATCGCGAATGCCAAGGGCCACCTCGGACGCCGGCAGTGAGCATTGATTGAGGGCCATCGCCGCTTCAATCACCGCGACAATCGCGTGACTCTTCGCGATGAGGGGCTCGCGCTCCGCGGGGGACGTCCCGGTTTGCCACTGGAGCTTGCGATCCAGGATTGCCTTGCCCGTCTCCAGCGCCAGCTTCCGGGCCGCGCTCGGAGTGGGAAGGTCCTTCCGGCTGCGAATCCGGCGTACCGCCTCGCGTTGCTGGCCGGGCTCCATACAGGCGATCTCCCGCTGCCGCTCTGGCGGTTCCTCGGCAATGAGCGCGGCCGCGCTGACAGCAATCTGTTCCGAGTCCATCCGGGCGATGACCTCGTCAACCGCCTTCTCAACCACCTTCTTGGCCTGCTCGTAGGTGGTCCGGTTGCCGAACCCGGCCTTCTCGGCTGCGAGGGCGTTGGAACGTCGGCCCCGTATTTCGTCAAGATTTTGCCGATTATCGCGGCCGCGCCTTTCGCCAAGCCGCGCTTCCAACGTCTTACCGATCGCTACCCGCTCAGATGGAGTGAAGTCCTTCCGGATCTCGTTCTCGGCGTACTCGCCGGCGAGGATGGAGGAGACATTCACGACCAGGGCCGCGATCGTCGGGCTGCGGAGAATGTCGCGGACCGCCTCAAGCCGCCGTGCGCCAAACACGAGGTGGTTGTCCTCGGTGATGCCGACCGGCTGCAAAAGCCCCTCCGTCGCGATGCTGGCGGCGAGGACCTCGAGGTCTCCCATGTCCTTCCGGTGGCGGTCCGCAACGCGGATGGAGTCGCAGGGAACTTCGCGGAGAATTACGCGGGGAATCATCGGCTCGCCGCCTCCTCGGCCTGTGGGGGATGAGGGCGCTTCTCCGCCTCTGCCCATTCCGCGAGGATCTGGAACAGACCGGCCATGTTCGCCGCGATCTGGCGCGCGTCTTCAAGAGACAGTGGTCGATCCGTATGCTTCTGCCAGAAGCGCCGGGTCTGTTCGAGGAACTGTTGAGTGGGCTCGCTCATCCGAAAAGTGGAGATCACGCCGGCAAACGCCTTGGCGTCGCCGGTTTTGACCCTCCACCTCGGCATTGGCGCCGATGGTGAGCGATCTATGGGGTAAGTATCTGGAGGCCCCCGTTAGCGGGGGTCCTCACGCTTCTTCACGCGGACTGCTTCAGTTCATCCTCGGGGATGAGGTACTTGTGGTTCTTGCCGGCCTTCACGAGAAGCTCGCGTTTTCCGCTGTTGCCGATCTTGCAGGAGATCGCCAGGTCGAAGTGACCATGGCTGACACCCTCGCGGACTTCGGCTTCGATCTTCGCAATGGCTTTCGCCAGCGTACCCGCCTCAGAGGTCGGCATCCTTTGCATTCGGTATCCCCTATGAATTGTGAATTAGTGCCTTCAAGTCCTTGATCGCCGAAACGAACTGCAAGGGTTTCACTTCGGCCTTGTTGCCGAAGAACCCCATGAGATCGGCCTGTCGGCTCGGCCTATCCTCGAACACAAAGAACGCCCGCCTTCCATCACGGCGCAGGCCCTGCAGATCATAGCCGATGCAGCGCAAGAAGCACGCGAGGTAGAAGTCGCCGGTTTCGTACCGTGAGGGGTACGAATTTTCTGCCGCAAGACTGTCCAGAGTCATGTCCATACTAAACACTGTTGGCGAACGACTACGCCACTCCTTCCATTGAGAACAGCGATCCATCTTCCCGCTGCACCAGCTTCAGTTCTTCGAGACGAATCTGCATCGCCTTCGCGGACACCCGGAACATCGGCGCAATCTCGCCGGCGACGAACTCGATTGCCATCGATGCGAGAAGGTCATCGGGTTCCACGAAGCCCATCGCCCGCAGGTTTTGGCGCGCGGCTTGGTTGAAGATGTAGGGAGTCATGCTGCCACGGTGCTTCTCCCAGGCCGCGTAGACCATTTCCTTGGGCATCAACAGGTACGCCGAGAAGTAGTCCGCCTGGCGCTCTATCGGGTCTTTGGACTGGCTGGTCCGGCAGATCACCGTTGCCTTCGACGTGGTCGTTGGAAACAGCGAACCCTGATCCGGGTTCTCCAGGAAATAGTGGCGGTGCTGGACCCAGTGGCCGATCTCATGGCCGACGGTGTAGCGGAACCGTCCCTCTTTGTTGGGATGCTCCGTCGGCTCGATGCTTTCGTCGATGGCCACCAGTTTGTCGGGCGCCCAGAGTGCACCGAGGATGTCAGGATGCCCAAGGCGGGTTTCCAGGTTGTCAATCTCCAGCGTCAGCTTGAGATGTTTCTCCAGGATCTCCTCAACCGGGATCGGAGGAACGACAACCTCGCCGTAGCGGCCGCCGTACTCAGCGAGCAGCTTCTGGGCGTTCCATTCAATGTGTTGTTTGGGTAGGTATTTGACTTTGACTGGCATCCAAATCTGTCATCCTCATTGTTATTTTCATTCCCGGACGCCGGGTGGGAGCCGACGATTTGCCGACCGGCCTGCCCGTTACTTCTCCGGCCCTTTCTTCCTCAGGCCCTCTGCACGCCGAGCCAGCTTTTCAATCTCGGACGCCGACAATCCGCTCGCCGCGCGCAGGAACGTTGCCATCGCCCGCGGGTGCTGCTGGATAATCTCCGGAAGATCGGAAGCGACCTTTCCGGCCAAGGCCAGCAACTCGTCAGGATCCTCGCCGAGGATCTCGGCGATCCGGCGGACGGCCTCCTCTCCCGGCGGCGGGAATTCATCGCGCTCTACCTTCGAAAGATACGTCGGGCTGATCTGGGCGCGGTCGGCAAACTTCCGGAGGCTGATTTCCTGGGCCTCGCGGAGCGTTCGAATATAGGCGCCGAATTTTTTCTGCTTGGGCTCGTTTGCCACTGTCACCTTTCCATGACTGTTTAGTAGTTAGTATACACCTCCCGATTTCCATGTCAATCCCCGATCTCCCCGATCTCCCCGATCTCAACCGCGAAGGAGCCGCAGAGAGCGCTCCGTGTAAAGGTCGCGAAACTCATCCTCTTCCAGGTTGAGGATCTTGCCGAGATCGGCGGCCGAGTATCCGAGCTCATTTGCATGAGCGTCAATCATCATCTTCAGCAGCGCCGGCTTCTCCACGGGGATATCCAGTTCCTCTGGCTCCCTCATGCGGTATCCTGCCTGGCTGAATTGAATGAAAAGGTACCGCATCTGCGCCTCGGTGATCGTCTTGAGGCGGTACGCCCTCATTACCAAGGCCTGCATGGAGACTCTCCAGTACTGCTTCAACGACGCGAGCTTCGGGATGTTCAACCGGTGGAGAGATGGCTTGATCTCGGCGGCAGGCGTGAGAAACTCGCCGGCGAAGCGGTCGGCTTCATCCTCGATGTTCGGGCCTCCGCCACCCTGGTGCAGGATGATGTGCCCCAACTCGTGGGCGAGGTTGAAACGGAGGCGGTCGCCGGTGATCGCTGTGTTGGAGTTGACGAAGAAGATTGGCGGACAGGTGGAGACCCATTCGCTGATGGCGTCGATCTTGCGGGTACCGAAGTCGCACCGGACGACCACACCTCCCGCGGACTCGATGGCTTCCGTGACGTTCCTCACCGGCCCGCGCGGAAGCTTCCAGTCGGCACGTACTAGTTGAGCCACATCCTCGACACTGCCACCGAAGTCAGCCAGGTCATATGCGTGAAAGCTGAAGGTCGACTCGATCGCCGCAGAGCGCAAAAGGCGCTCAATGTGGAAGCGCCGGATGTTCATGTCCGCATGGAGCTTACGCAGAACGCTCTGCGGCAGGCTCTGCCGCTTGCGGTGGTAAAACACACTGGAGCCAAAGCCGTGCACACGGTCATCCTGATGGAAAAACGCTCTCGGGTACCGCAGCGTGCGGGCCAGCTTATCGATCATCTCGTCCGATGGATTCTGAAGTCCTGCCTCAATCTTCGAAACGGTGCCCTGCTGTACGTTCATCGCTCGCGCAAGTCCAGCTTGAGTCATCCCCCGCGACTCGCGCGCGAGAGTTACCATCTCGGGATTGATCTCCTCCCTCATAGGGCGAGGTCACTTTGGATTTCGGAGCGACGAATCCGGACGCGAGGTCGCCGCGCCTCGCCATTGCTGCCAGAGTCAGGCTGAGGGAGCCGGATCACCGACTGTTCCGCCTGTTCGATTTCGATGTTCCATTCCACCCTTGTTCCGCGCATGCACGAGATCGACACATCTCTGAGGTCCGTCTGAAAACGATTGAGCCGGTAACCACAGTAGACACGGGTCGCCTTCGGGATCTCCGGCAACGACATCTGTTGGTCGTACTGCCTAGCGTGGGCGGTCGGGTAGTTCCTCGGCCGACGCATATCATCGAATTTCTTGAACCGAACCAAGAGTTGCCCGTCCAGACTCAAGAGGACCAGCCCCTTGCTCTCAATGTCAACGAACTCGGAGCCAGGAACGCCGGCAAACTCGCGGCGGGCCGTATCCAACATCCAGTCGTGAATCAGGCTGGCGCGAGTGCTTGGCGAGAGCCGTGGGTCGGGACTTTGTTTCCAGCGTTCCCATGGCTCTTCGCAAACGCGCCAGAACCGTTCCTTATGTGCTTCAATGAGGGAGAGGGCGGCCTCGCGAGTAAGTCTGCGCATATTCACCTCGATCACAAGATGTGATCCACCTTGATGATAGCGCCACTTTTCACGGATTACAACACAAAATATTCCTGGCTCTATTCCTAGCCTAGGGTCTGCGAGGGGACGGACGGGTTAACTTCAATCCAGCCAATGAGTTCGGACGAGAATCCCATCCCATCCACCACTACCCCCCGGTGTTGGAGCTCGCGAGAGAGCATGGGCTCCAGATCCTTCTTTAAAATTGCGAGGCGTCCGTCCAAAGTGAGAGAAGGCTCCGCCGGCGCCTGGTGGAAGACCTTTTCGACCGAGCGTTCCATCTGCGGGAGCCGCTGGCCATCGAGGTCAACCGCCATCGCCTGCACATTGCCTTTGCGCTCGCCAGCTTTGCCGTGGCTTTCCACGAACCACAACGACACCACCCCGGCCGTCGCGTCGTCTGCCTGGACCGCGACGCCGATCGCTTCCGCCGGCACGCGCTTGTAACGGTCCAGAAGCTCCTGTGCCAGCGGGTGGTCCAGCCCCATCAACTCCAAGTCCTGCCGCACTTTGCCAAGCTCCCTGTCCGTCGTGATCTTCAGTTTTCTGCCATCAGCAAACTCAATCTCGTACACGCTCTTCTCAAGAGTCCGGACACGATGCCCCGATTCCTCCATAGCCGCGGTGAGGAAGCGGATCAATCGAGCCAGGCTCGATTCCACATCGGAGAAGGGCGCATAGTCATCGAGGCGGAAGTCATCCAGATCCTGGAACAAATCGAAGACCACCCGGCGCGATTCCTCCGCGTTGCCAACTGCCGCCTCCAGCTCGAGGCGGGTGCGCTTTAGTTCCGGATCGGACAGCGCCTCCTGGTACAGCCGGTCGTAGTTTAGCCGTTCGGAGAGTTGGCCCAGGATCTGTGCCCGCAGATCTTCCGCCACGTTGCCCTGTTCATCCACTTTGCCCAGAGCCCGGGCAATTTCGTGGAGCTTATCATTCAGCAGAAGGAAGATGCGCCCTTCGATGGTGTCCGAAAGAACCAAGTTGTAGACCTGTGCCGTGTGCAGTTGACCGTACCGGTGAATCCGCCCAATCCGCTGCTCCAGGTCCATCGGATTCCAGGGCAGATCGAAGTTAAACAGGATGCGCGCGAACTGGAGGTTAATCCCCTCCCGACCCGCCGCCGTGCAAACCAGCACGCGAGGGCCGTCCTTTGACTTGAAGCGGCGTTCGGCAGCGAGTTTCGCGCCGTGGTCGCCACCGCGCAACACCACCACACCTTGACCCGGATATGTCTCTTCAATGGCCTTGCCGACGAGGTCAACGGTACCAAGGTACGTAGCGAAGATAACCACTCTCTCGTTCGCGTCCTGCCGCCACAGTGCGCCAAGCGCATGGAGCAGTTTGTCCACCTTGGTCTCAGCCCGCGCCGGAAACTCCGTCAGAAGACCCTGTATCCGAAGGCGCTCCTCCGGCAACGCCAGGCTCACAGCGGATGCGGCCAACTCTTCGCTCTGTGCGCTTTCGTACTCGATGGAATAGTGGTCGGAGGCTAACGCCAACTCATCCTCGTCCAGTTTGCGCGCCACGCGAACTCTCAAGTCAGCAAGGATCCGGTCGGCCTGGCTTCTGCCAACCAGATCCTCTGGCAGCTCGAATTCCTGGTGAATCATGGTCCGCGCTTCCCGGTAGAGCTGCTCACGGCCATCAATGTCCAGCTTCTGGTCGCGCACCATCGCCTCGTGAATGGTAAGCATCAGCAGGCGCCGCCGCAGGGTCCGTCGCACCGCGGCGAAACTCGAAGACGCGATCTTCTGGAAGATCGTCATGACAAACCCGAGCCCCCGCCCCTTGCTGCCCTGTCGCTTGGCCAGTGCAAAGCCGTCCTCCAGATACTCGCGGAGTTTTTCGTAAAACCCCTGCTCGTCCTGGGACATGACGAACGATTCCGTATGCACCCACCGCCGCGCGAAAAGCGGCGAACCGTCCGGCCGGCAGGAATCCGCCTTCGTTCTTCGGTAGACCACCGCGTTGAGCCGGTGCCGCTCCCGCACCATCTCATCTGCGGAGTTGAATAAGGTGGAGTTCAGCAGTTGAATCAGCATCCAGAAACGGAAGTGATCGCCTTGGTGAGGAGTTGCGGAGAGAAGAAGTAAATCGCGTGAGTGCGCCTTCAATGCCTCGGCGAGCTTATAGTTCTCCGTCTTCCGGATGCGGTTTCCACTGCGGAATGCCGTCAGATGGTGGGCCTCATCAAACACGACCAGGTCCCACGGCGGCGCATCCTTCAAGCGTTGCACGCGCTTGGGCCGCTTCAGTGTGTCGATGCTGGCAATCAGCCGGTCGTGCTTGGCGAATGCATTGGATTTTCGGTCCGTCACGTCGCCTTCGCTGCCGAACACCTCGAAGTTGAGATGGAAAACCTCGTTGAGTTCGCGGTGCCAGTTGTTCACCAGACCGGCAGGCACCACCATGAGAGCGCGCTGCAATTCTCCGCGCGATGCGAGTTCCCGAAGGATCAACGCGGTTTCGATGGTTTTCCCGAGTCCCACTTCATCCGCAATGAGGAAGCGGCGGGGCGAAGTCGTCGCGATGCGGTGGGTTAGGACGACCTGATGGGGCAGCAGATCGATCTTCGCGGCGGTGAGCGCCGCAGCCGACTCCATCAAAGGAAGCGCATAGGATTCATAGACAAGCCACGCTCGGCGCAGGCGCTCTCGCGTGCCGGCCGCCACGTGGCCGAGGATCCGTTCAGCCCGGCCTACGAGCGGCGCCAGCGTGCGCGCCGGAATTTGCTTTTCGCCAACACCGAAGAACGCGCGGACGTAGCCATCATGCGAAATCTCGACAACGACGCCTTCCCCGAATTCAGGGTGGTGGACTCGTTGGCCGGGGAATAAGGAAGGACTCATCAGGAGATCCGTGGCCCTCAGGAGATTCGAGGATGATTCAGTCCGATCCAGGCGGCCCCATCCGGGTCTTGATTCGCTTCGCGACGATCCAGGATCCTCCGGGTATCCGAATCAGCACCAGCCCAAAGACATCTGCCCACCGGTACCGTTTGGCCGAGCTCGCTGCCGGAGCAATGCCATTCGTACTCCTCAGTGGCGCGCGGCATGGCGATCCGCCGCCGGCCATCCGGTATCCACAGGATCAATGCGGCCTGATTCTCGTAACGGTCCTGGAAACTGACAACGATCCGCCGAAAGTCCTCCTCCAGCCACTGCGCGGCGTCCTCAGGGCTTAGCGCGTCCAGGCATCCATCCACGCCAGCTACCACCACGGCATTACCGTCCGCCGCCTGGAGATCCTCTGGCCAGGCGCGCGAGAGCGCGAACAACTGCCGGACGGAAATCACCTGATGAGGCTGGGCGATGCGCGAAAGGGCTTCCGCTCCCCAGAGGAGGCTTAGGCCCCGACGGGACCAGCTTTGATCAGTCACTAGGCGCATCACCCCTCCTCAATGTCGTCGAAGAACATCTTCAACTGCTGAGCGACATCATGGTTCTGGCTTTCCCAAGTTCCGTAGAGTTGGATGGCGATGGCGGCCGCGTCTCGAATGCGCTGTGTGGCGCCATGCGTAATGTGCCACTTCAGGAGTCGGCCGAGAGCGGGGTGGGGCCGAAAGTTGGCATTGTTCAGCGTATCTGTGACGTTGATGCCGCTTGACGAAAAGCTCGCACCAATCAGCACCATCGCTTGGTCGTAGTCCGACGTCAGACGGCGCCGGTGTTTGCCGTACCACTCTTGTGCAATATCGAGTGGGGATGTCAGATGGTAGACCTTCTGTGTCTCGTTGCACCACCCGCGTTCCTCATACTCCTTCGGGTCAATCGTAGTCCCACGCAACAGCTTCTGCATCTGGTCACGTGGCTGTTGCGCTAACCCGTCGAAGAGGCGCAGGAATTGGCGGGTAATCGGTTCGGCATTGACCGGCGGCGGCTCTTTTCCCGTGCCGGATTCCTCGTCGAGGAGCTGATTGATACCGATCAGCGCGTCGCGAACCGTGAATTCCTTACCCTCGTCCACGTATACCCTGCCGTAATGGCGGGAGAAATACTCGAGGGCTTTGCCACGCTTGATCACCTTCAGGTCGCCCGCCGGCAGCCCGGCCTTTTGGTGAAGTTCCAAAATGTCAGCCATCTGTCTAACTTCTCGGAGGACTTCGCGGCGCATTCTGGCCCAACTAACAGCTGTCGGCTCGAAATCTCTCTTTCGGCAGACGTGCATAATATCGTATTCAACTTTTTGCGCGCCAAAGGTTCCGGGGTCCGACCCTTCACCCTTTGTCTCGTCAGAGTGAACTGGAAAGGTGGCCTCAAGGTAGAAGCCCGCATCAAATAGGCTCTCCAGCACGGCAATCCAAGGCTCATCTTTGTCGTGGTGGAACGTGAATGCCAACAGCCCGCCTGGCTTTAGGATGCGATAGGCCTCCGACCACGCTCCCGTGAGTGCCCTCTTGTAAAACCCGTCCGCGTCAGAACCGTGCCTGAACCGATTTGCCACTGCCTCAACGGCTGTTGGCGGATAATCGGGAACAAACTCCGTGTACGTGTCCTTCAGTGCCAATTGAAGCCAGCTATAGAAAACGCCGGACAACTCCGCGTACTGCATGATGTCACCGAACGGCGGATCCGTGATGACGGCATCAACAACTCCTGTTCGGAGATGCGCAAGGTCCGTTGATGTTCCGCAGCGAAGCTCGGCATCGGACAGAACGGGGTCGCCGATGGGAACTTTGGTGCTCTTTGCATTTCCGAGATCCCGAGCAAGTTCTGGGTTTAACCCGTGCAGGTAGTCTTTTGAGACCAGTTCCCAAGGAGTAGAAGCCCATTCAATTGCCTCGAGCAGGACCTCGGTACACGAACGCCAGGTTCCTCGGCCGAGACGGGAGAACACCGAGTTTTCAATGGGACGAGTGGGGGGCTGGAGGTTGTTCTTGCTGAGGAATGGTTCGAGCTTGTCCGCCTGTATGTTCCAGATACAGAACATATTGTTGGTCCGCAGGTATTGCTGAAGAGAGCCTAAGATTAAGTCTCTCGTAGCTCCAGGTTGTACTGCAGACAGGTGTTTGAAGAACAGTGCATGGACTAGGATTTGCCTTGGATTGAAGAAGTCGGACCACCGATGGTAGTGGTACTTGTGGAGAGGCGTTCTGACCTTTGTTTCGAGCCCTTCAGGCACCGTCTGCATAGGGTAAAACGCTTGGAGATCTTGTCTAGAGCGCGTTTGCCACTCGCTGGCCGCTGCTGCAATACGGGGACCTTCTGAAAAGGCACTTGCAAAGAAACGACCGTCATATGGATAGCCCGCCTCGTCACAACCTGGACAATAACCCTGAATCACATAGACAGATGCAGGTGCGGTCTTCCCGAAGCGATTGATTGAGTCGAGCACATCTTGGCCTTTACCGCATGCACCACATTCGAAGTTCGACTTCTTCGGCACCGTTCCCTTGCCGGTTTCGATGGTGGTGCCTGTCTCAGGACAGGTCACAAACTCTGGCAGTTCCCCGCGGACCTCGACCAAACGAAGACTCCGCGCTCGCTCGCGATTCCATGCTGCTGTACTAGCGGCATCATCCGTCACACTTCCACCAAAAACATCTCCATTCGCATCTTGGCCAGGTGATCCAGCCAACCATTCCGGATGGATCAACAGTGTCAAACTGATTTTCTTGTTAGTTCCTTTACTGCCGAGATTGGGATACGGATGGACGTGGCTGCATAAAGGGCACTTGACGGACGTGTCAGACCTAACGGCGGTGTACCGTCGCTCCCCCTCTACTACAACCAAAGGAACGCCGGGAGCCATGCGTGCTTCCGAAGCCTCTACATCGAACGACTCACCGCAGGCCTCACAATGGAAGCCTTCCCAGGCCTTTACGGTCAGAGTCTTCACGGCCACGACCGACGAGCTCATGATCGGCGTCCGGTGGCCGCATCCGGTCATCTGGCAGGGCCCGTGCTTTGCCCAAAATACGTAGATGATCTCCGGCCCGTCGTAGCGGAAATGCTTGCGCTCCTCAGGAGTCAAAGCCAGTGGGTCAAATCCCACGCCCATCACCTCGCCTGCCGGGAGCCGAGTCCATTTACCTTTGTGCCCACGGGGGCAGTCGCACGCGTAAAAAGGTATGATCTGTGGCTTAACATCCGCCTCAATTTCATCGAGCAAAGATCGAACGGCGGCCGGATCGGCTTTAGCCATTTCGTTCTTTACGACAAGCCAGGCGATCGGGTTGAGGTCGCAGCCATACATTTGCATCCCCAATCGGCTGCCCTCGACGATGGTCGTCCCGCCACCCATGAATATGTCGGCCACCTTCAGATGCTTGAGCGCGCCCTTCTTTTGGTGGTTCGCGTAGTACACGTCCCAGACCACCTTCGCTGCCTGCGCAGGATCTTCAGGGGACTTCATTGCCGCGGCCAGCAGCATGGAGCGAAAGACGCTCGACCGGCGGCGGGCCCACCACTTCGACATTTCGTAGATAGGCTTTCCGGCGTTGCCTTCAATCTGAGAGATCTGGTTGATCGGTAGGATAGGAAAATCAACTTCGAGGCACGACTTCGGACGATTCGGGTCGTTGAAATCGACCGTCTCTACCGCGACTGGCCGCCCGGCACCGACCGCCTTCGCAATCTCGTGAGCGAGCCGTTCTTTCTTTGTCTTTCCGATGGATCGTGCAGTTATAGGAAGCATGGTGTTCAGGGTCGAGACAGCTCAATAAACGGAACGGCAACTTCGAAAACAGACAAGCCTCCGTGGGCCAATGCGGGGTAACCGCCCTGACTCTTCCATTTCCTTCGCCCGAGGACGAGCCGCCGATCGCCGTGCTCGGATTGAATCTGCAGATCGAGAGGAGGAATCCATGGTCCCGTACTGCCATTGCTGGCCAATCGTCCGCTCTTGAAGTTCTGCTGCAGATACTTGGCTTGGTCTTCATCCTCCGTCAGCGGGAAGTGCCCAGTGGCGGCGTAGCCGTGATCGGAGGTAATCACGAGGCGGCGTCCCGTCGTGAGACGCTGCACGAGATACCAGAAGTTCTTGCTGCTGAGTTGCTGCGCGGCTTCTTTGGCCAGGCCCTCCAGGCTCGCATTGCCGGAATCGACACGATCATCCGGCCAGTGGTGCCATAGAACAAAATCGGGATCGGAAGTGACGTAGGCGGCGGCCTCGGCCCACGGAATCCCGACGCACTCGGTCTTGGCACCAGGGAAGCAGTGTGTACCGCCAGCACCGTCGGACTCGAGCGATGACCGCTGAGGGAAGCCGAGTGCCTTGGCAAACGGAGTCGTCTCGCCGGGCATCTCGGAAACATGTACTCGCGCGGACTGAACGGTGTAGCCCAGCTTCGGCGCCGCATGTAGAATCCACGGAACTTCCCTCAAAGAAAGTGCATCCAAGATCAGTACTGCCCGGCCCGCCCCGCCTTGTGACCACCACGAAGCCAGTGCCTTTGTGTTACGCGGAGCGCAGCTTTCCATCTGGGCCCAAAGATCGTACCCGGCGGTGGCGAGATATAGGTCGAGCGGATAGAGTTCGCGCTCCCGCCGCATCACTTCTTTCGTTGGCGAATCGATGGTGATGGGCTCGGCACAGACGCTCCAGGCGTAATTCAGGATGATCTGCCACGCCTCGCCTGGCGTTCCGCTCTGGATTCGGCGGGCCAGTTCCAATGGAAGCGCCATTACGAAGACTCCTTGTCCAGGTCCAGCTCATAGGAGATGCCGTCCGGAAGGCTCTTCAGGAGCTTCTGCAACTGGGCGCCAGTGACTTGATTCACTTTGAGGTTCACGTTCTTTACGCTCGTCGCGGGCCCCACGCCCCACGATTCCGTCTTCCCAAGGAGATTCAGCGCCGATGTAGCTGGGGCGTGGCAGGTGACAAGGGGCGCGGGTGCGGGTCCTCCAAAGATGGAACCGGGATCTGGCACCACTCCACCGTCTGGCTGGGGTCCAGTCGGGGGCTGGGTGAAGGGAGTCGTCGGAAAGAGCGTGCCGCTGGTTGGCTGCTGAGCCGGAACTGTAGCCCCAGGTGTCGGCGGTGAAGCCGGCGGCTTGTACCCACCCGCCGCCGGCGCCGCATCAGGGAGCAGAATCCAGGTTTCCTCCAGGTGCTTCCCGGAGGGGATTTTCGCCTTCATCCTGTTGTATGCGTGATCCGCATCCTCACCGGGTTTGGCCTGCAAGAGTTCCAGACTGCGGATATTGATGGCGATTTTGCCCTTGGCGCACACGCGAACCAGACGTTCCTTCGCTTCGACATCGCCGAGCCAGGGAATACATGCAGCCTGGTTCGGACGCGGTTCGCCAAGCTCCAGGATTAGCTTCGCGACCGTCTCGCTGTTCTTCGCGTGGGCCATCACCAGATCCTCAAATTCTTCGGGGATGAAGAGATTCTGGCGTACCGACTCGTCGATTGCCTCTGGGATGCGCCCGCCCTGAGCGCCGTGGTTCTCGATGTGGAAATGGCACTTCTTAGGCTCCTGATAATTCCAGGTGTCGAGGATGGCGTAGCGGTCGAAGCGGACCTTCAGGATGCCATGCAGTTCATTTCGGTACTTGGTGTGAAGCTTTCCGTACTCGCTGTCCTCTTTCTTCCATTCCTCCGCTTTGACAATTGCGCGGGCGAGGATGATGAGGTCCCGATCGAGGAATGCGTTCTGACTTCCTGACTTCGGAATGAGGAAGCGAACCGTGTTCCGCCGGCGGGGGACTTGGGTCTTGAGCCATTCCCCGAGCCGCGCGTGAAAATCATCTGGCTCTTCCGGCAGGATGAGGATGGGTATGCGGTCGTCCCACTGATCCGGATGTTCCGTGGGATCGAGGTCATCCCATGGTTTCTTCAGCCAATCCCCCCGCATCACGATTACGCGGAATTTATTGGGAGCATCTCCTGCGCCACCGATGACGTACCGCGTCTCCAATGCCATCTGAATCAAATCCTCGCCGCCCTTGAACAGCTTGTCGTTCCGGGCGAAGGACATCAACTTGGCACGCTGATTCTCCGGCTCGAGAAAAACGAAGCGGGTGCCGATCTCGTGAATGTTGAAGCTGTTGTCCGCGACCTTGCGCAACTCGACCTGGAAGAAATTGTCGTCAAGCGCGGCGTGACGCGTGATGTCGGCGTGAATCGTCGCCGGTTCTGCGCCAGCCAGTTTCTCCACCGCCAGGGATCGCAGCCAAAGAGCGCTCATGATCTCGTCGAGATGTGGCACCTCGGTCGCAGTCAGAACCTCTTTGACCTGTTCCAGATTGCGAATAGCCTTCTCGCGCAATACGTTGTGATGCTGGTTGGATACCGAGTCCAACAGGGCGCCAATGGCGTTCTGCTCGTCATCGATTGGGAAATCGGCCGCAGTCAGTACCGGCGATTTGTCACCGCGCTGTTTGAAGAGGCTGGCGAGTATCAGGATCAGGTCCCGCGTCTCCTGCGCACTCGTAGCCACGAGCACCTGGTCTTCGAGCAGTTGCAGGAGTTGCGGCGAGAAAGGCCAGGCGTCCGCGAAGGTCTTTCGGATTTCGGCATGTTCTGATGCCGGAGCTTGCGACAGGCGGAGATGCTCCGAGACGTGGGTCTCGGCAACTGATTCAATTGACTCTGGAGGAATCTGAAGGCGATTCTCAAACAGCCGGTGCAATAGCAAGCGCTGGCGGTCGCGCCGCGCATACGGCCCTTTGAAATCGACTCGTGCGGGGTCCACGCGGTGAATCTGCTGGTAGGCGTCGGTGTTGCCGTTCCGCACTGAGACGACCAACAGCAAGAGTTCTGGATGCGACTTCGCGATCTCGGAAAGGATCTGGATGAAGTTGTATGCCCAGGTCTTCCACGGATACTGCTTGGTGTTAGTCAGCCCGTCGAACCAGGTTTGATACTCGTCGAGGATGAGAGCCGTCGGCTGCTTCTTGAGTAATTCCAGCGTCAGGTCATAACTCAGGATGTCGGTCTTTCCAGCTCCCTGGCCTTCCCACTTGCCCCGGATGTAAGCTCCCTGAGGATGCCGCTCGAGTAACAGATCCCAGAGAAACTTGTAGTTCTGATGGACCAGGCTCTCGGTGATTACATGCATTCCCTGGCGCAGAGGGAGAGTTGCGACGTTGGGCAACTGGAGGCGGCCGGACCAGGCATTCAGCCAGGACTGCGTCGCAGTCTGGTCTGTCAGCGCGTGGTACAACACGGCCATAAGGTGCGACTTGCCTTGCCCACGCTCGCCGATGAAAACGACAGGGCGGTCGTTCTTTGGGCCGACTGCCTCGATGGCAGACAGTAGATCCGTCGTTGGATAACTGATCTCCAGGAATTCAGCAGCGGGGCGCTGCGTGGCACCGGTGTTCTGAGCATTCGACAGCTCGATCATGGTGCCCGAAATTCGCTTGCTGCGAAACTCCGGTCGTAGGTTGAGTCCAAGCATGGCCATTCGCATCCAGTCGCCTCGATAGGCGGTCAACAAAAATTCGGGGCAAGAGCACCATTGTATTCTCCTTCGGACATCCAAGTCTCTGATCCGGTTGGGCGAAGGGCCGGAACTGCCAGCCGAGATCGCAGGCCAGGGGCAATTCGAAGTTACGCCGATTCAACGCCAAGCGGCGTCGTTCGCACGTGCTGCCCGACGAGTGGGCGGCGATCTCCGCACCGAGATTCTTGATTGACCCGCCGTGCGAGGCTGGGCCCCAGGGCGAGTCCGCAAGCAATGTGGTTCCGGCGTAGTACTGAGACGCTGCCGGCAGGCGCGCGGAAGAGAGGGCCGTCCGTTCGATTCGCTTTCCTCCCCACAGGGACTGCCTTCAGCATGTCCCGTTGCTCCTGCGCTCTGGCAGGCGAAATCAAACGTTCCATCTGGTCCGCCTTCGCGTCTTGCGGACACTGCAAGGTCTGTCAATTCGTCGTCGACGCGCAAGCACGCTCCATCTCGCGCGCCACCGTCCGGGACTTCCCTGTTCCCCTCACAGAACTCATCCTCTCAGCATGCAGCGGCCAGTCGCCGACGCGCCTCCCACCGCTCCGGACAACGCCGGCCAATCGTCCGCGTCGTGCTCTCGACCAGTCTCACCATTTATTGTCCCGTTTGTCATCTGTTCACGTGATCTCACGCGTCGTCGAATTGCGCGAACCAGTCTGTCGGCGTCGCAGTGAGTGCCGAAATCACGCCGATTCACGCTCTATCTAGACGTCCTCACGCCTACACACGTCCTACCACTTTGTTGAGCGTGCTGATCGCGACGGCACGCGGATTGCAATCCTACTTTACGCAACTCACTCTTGCAGTGGTTCAAAACTTCCCGCGGAAGCATACCGCGGCACCTGAAAGGAGGAAGTGTCTGTGGTCGAAGTCAGGAATCCAGATGGGACGTTATTCTGCGTCGTGCCGGAGGAGTTCGCGGCTTCCCTTGCGGCGTCGGGGTGGGCAAAGGAAAGACGCAGTCCGTCGGGCAAACTGCGCTATGTCGGACTCACTGTCGAGGCCGCATGCCGCATGCGTCCAACTATTACGGCTATGCAACAGGCGCGGTATCGGTCAGCAGCGAGCATCACAGTAGCATTCAGCGGCGACCGCCGTTCGAACCGTGGGTACGAACACATCCTGGAAAGATGCGCTGGTTTTGGTGAGACCGAGCCGAGACATCAACAGTGATTGCCCCAATGACGAGGTGTTGAATGAAAACCGAAATCGATTGCGGAATTGACGATCCGGCCGTAACCACCGAGTACGAGCGTTTGGCGGCTCGAATCGAAGCCGGTAAAGAACGTCAGGCCGAAGCGCTCTTCGACATAGGTCTGGCTCTCGTCGAAGCCAAGAAACGGCTCGAGCACGGGACCTTTTTGCAGTTCTTGCGGGACGACCGCGTGAACTATGGAGAGCGCACCGCGCAGATACTGATGCAGATTGCGAAAGCTGAGGATGGCCGTGCGCTTGCCAATCTGGGAGTTGCGAAGGCGGTGCAAATGCTGCGCATCAACTTCGGGCAGCGCGACCAGTTGTTTCGTCAGCATAGGCTCTCTGATCTGTCCGTCTCGCGCCTTCGCGGTCTAGTCGACGGTATGCTGGGCCGACGCCCTTCCTTCAGAGCGGCTCGCAAACCGAGCAGTGCCGACAGTAGCACGCCGATTCAAATCGCCTGGGCGGCCGGAGTCCTTCAATTGTCCGTCGCAGAACTTTCTGCGGGTTCGATTCAAAGGGGCTTCCGTGAGCTTGCGCATGTGTTCCATCCCGACAAAGGCTTTGCGCCAGATGGAAAGTTCTTTCGTACGATCCTTCAAGCGCGAGACATCTTGCTGAAGTTCACGGCGAAGTCAGCGCGGGCTGCATAGTCGTTCCGGCACCACGGGTGCGTGCGCCGCAGGCACTTGGCCACTCGGCGGCGGGCTGAACGGCAGGCTCCGTCTTGGCGTGAGTGCCACAGAGGGGGCGTTTCTGCTAGACGCGTGGCCGGCACGCTGCCCTATCCACGGATCATTCAGACTTCACGAGAAGCCAGCTCGCCAACAGGACCGGTCGGATCAGAACTGAAATAGCGGATCGGCGTATCGGTGACGACCACTCCGGATCGTCTTCCAGCCAATTCCAAACATCCAACGGGGGCTTTTCCTGCCCCCAAACCGCAGAAGCAGACAACAGGAACGCCTCCGGGGGAGGTTTGAGATCCCGATGCCCCGGAGGCGGTGCACAGCCCAAGGACAGCGGGCCAGCCACACCAGCATGTCGCGCGAGACCGCCACAGTCAATCGCGGCTGCTGATTGGGTGACCCGCTTCTCCTTAACTACAACCGTTCGCAACCACGAAGGAGATTGACAATGACGCGGGACCCTGCGTTTACCGTTGCCGTTCTCGATGACCACGCTCCGCCGGAACAGCCATTGTTCGGGAGGAGCAAACTCGCCGCCGCTGACGCGGCTACCACCACTGCCTCGGCTGTCGTACTCGAATCCGACAAACCGCTCACCATCGAAGCTCTCAGCGACGTAGCATTTCGCGCCAGGCGCGTAGTCCTCGCCGCCTCGGCTTTTGAGAAGATGCGCCGCTGTAACGAACTGTTGCGCCGGAAGATCATCCGTGGGGAAACCATTTACGGGGTAACCACGGCCTTCGGCGGCAACTCCTCCTTCCAGATCCCCGCCGACAATGCGTCCCTGCTTCAGACCAATCTGCTGACCTTTCTCCAGGCTGGGACGGGGCGCTACTTGCCGACTGAGATCGTGAGAGCTGGACTGTTGTTGCGCGCGAAGGCGCTGTCCCAAGGGTGGTCGGCTGCCCGCCCGGAAGTCGTCCAGCAAATCCTCAATCTGCTCAACGCGGACATCACGCCGCGCGTGCCGGAATATGGCAGCGTTGGCGCCTCGGGTGACCTCGTGCCATCGGCGCATTCCGCAATCGCCCTGCTCGGCCTGGGCGATGTGCTGTTTCGCGGTAAGGTCATGCCTGCCGCAAAAGCGCTTGACCTCGCAGGTCTCAAGCCCATCACGCTTGAGGCCAAAGAAGGGCTTGCGCTTGTGAACGGCACGACGACGATGACCGGCATCGGGGCCGTGACGATCGACGATTTCAGCTTCAGCTTCCGAGTTGGTCTCGCCGCGATCGCCATGGCCGTCGAAGCACTGCATTCGTCATCGGACTACTTTGACCCCCGCATTCAGGCGGTGAAAGGCCATCCCGGCCAGATCGCCGTCGCAAGCATGGTGCGCAGGCTGCTCAACGGTTCCGGGCTCTGCATCGGCCTGCATGATATTCGGGAGCGGGTCGCTGACACGGGCCGTCTCGCCAGCCAGACACACTCGGTCGCGCGGGCGAAGGAGGCAGTTCAGGCGCCTTACTCGCTGCGATGTGTTCCGCAGGGACTCGGACCTATCTTCGAGTCGCTGCGCGATGCCCGGATCGTCATCGAGCGGGAAATGAATAGCGTCAACGATAACCCGCTCCTCGACCCGGCTACCGGTGACGTCCTCCATGGAGGCAACTTCTTCGGTTCCCACATAGCCCGCGCGATGGACGGTCTCAAGCTGGACGTCTGCAACCTCGCGAACTGGACGCACTCAATCCTCGGCTCCCTCATGGACGAGCGCTTTTCCCAGGGGCTACCGAACTCGCTCAGCCCGAAACTGGGCGTGTTTCAGGGGCTCAAAGGCCTCCAGCTCTCACACACCAGCCTGGTGGCTCACCTTCGCCGCGACAGCGCGCCGTCGTCAGTACACACGCTGCCAACTGAGCAGTTCAACCAAGATGTCGTCAGCCTCGGGACACACGCGGCCGCTACCACATTCGAGATGAGCCGCATGCTGCGCGACACCGTGGCCATGACGCTTATTGCCGTCACTCAGGCCATCGACATCCGCTCCGGTGCCTGCAAACTCGGTGCCGGAACGACTCCCATCCACTCGGCAGTCCGCTCGGTGAGCCCCTTCGTTGAAGAAGACCGCGCTCTCTTTGGCGACATCGCCGCTGTCTCCACGCTAATCGCTGAACGTCGCATCCCGGTGCTGGACTTCGATTGATGTCGGCCCAGGAACTCAGGAGAAACACCAATGTCTAACTTGGCATCCCTAACGGTCGAGCTGCCGGTCTTTCCGCCGGCAGCCGGGCTTCCTGGGGCCACGGAGACGACGCGTCGAGTTCTAGGCTCGCGCGTCGTCCGTTCCGTGAACAGCTTCGCCCTGGGCCCCGAAGGCACCAACATCATACGCGCTGCCACCAAGTGGCACGTCGAAATGGGCATCGCGCACAAGGCGACAGTGCTTCCCTGCGGCACAGTCGAGGAGTCCGTCATGCTCACGCGCGCAAACAACTCGGACGGCTGCCTCTCCATCTTCTGGACGTGCGCCGTGTACTTTCGCGAGAACCAGGTGTTCTTCGAAAACCCCGATCTGCTGCCGTTCGCTTTTTGGCAAATTCTGCCCCTGGACGAAATGCAGCTAGCCTGCCCACCAGCGTTAGTTGCCGACTTCGAGTCGGCCGCCGCACGCAAACCCTGCCTTGCCCAACGCCGCCCCCC